>CAZSUO010000015.1:0-24770 GCA_964610065.1 uncultured Coriobacteriaceae bacterium
ATTGTAGCAGGGCGAAGCAGGTGCGTCACCGTGAAGATGGTGGACCGTGCCGACGCGGACATGCTGCGCTCTCCGGGATGATCATGCTGGCGGAGGGGGTGGGATTCGAACCCACGAACCCTTGCGGGTCAACGGTTTTCAAGACCGTCGCATTCAACCACTCTGCCACCCCTCCGCGCATGAAGATTATAGCGGCATGCGCCGCAGTGTGAGCGAAGACGTCGCTGACCTCGGGTGCGCCTGCGATCGTGATCGATGGCGACCGGAGTCGTCAGTCGGATGGCGCGATCCCGGCGTACGCATTGATGAGGTCCTCCTTGGTGACCACGCCGAGCACGGTGCCCGGATCTCCCACGGCGACCACGACCACGCGCCCGATCCGGTGTTGTTCGATCAGGTCGAGCGCCCGGCGGGCAGGGTCGACCGGTGTGACCGTGATCGCGGGCGTGCTCATCACCTCGGCGACCGTGGTGGATTCTCGTTCGGTGTGGGGCACTTTCTGGGCGTCCTTCCAGCTGACCACGCCGATGAGACCGCCCTCCTCGCCAAGCACCGGGAAGCCGTGGTGCCGCGTGGTCCCCACGAGACGCAGCAGCTCGATCACCGAGGTCGCGGCCGGGACCGTGACCGGGTCCGCCGTGCAGATCCTGCTCACCGGCACTCTGCGGAGCACGTCCTGCTGTTCTCGCGTGGCGCTCGCATGCTGACTCTTGTAGATGGTGTGGTTGCCGGAGGCAAGGGAGGCCGCCGTGTTGGCGATGACGAGCGGCACGATGAGGGTGTAGTTGCGGGTACTCTCGCAGAGCAGGATGGCGGTGGCCAGCGGCACCTTGGCCACCGACGAGTAGACGGCGCCCATACCTGCGATCACGTAGAGCGCCGGGTTGGAGGCCGCGCCCGGGAAGAGCGCTTCCACCGCCGCCCCGGCCAGACCGCCGAGCGCCGCGCCGATCACCAGCGCCGGGGCCATGTCCCCGCCGGCGCCGCCCGAGCCGATCGTGAGCGAGGTGGCGACGATCTTGGCGACCACGAGCAGGGCGAGCACTCCGGCTCCGAGGCGGTAGTCGATGATGTCCTGGATGGTGCCGTGCCCCATGCCGAGAGCGTGCGGGAGTGCAAGCCCGATGACGCCCACGGCCAATCCGCCGAGGGCAGGCTTCAGCCAAACCGGCACGCTCCACGAGCGGAAGCGTTCGAAAAGCGTGTAGAACGTGCGGATGTAGGCGATGCCCACCACACTCGATAGGACTCCGATCAGAAGCACCACCGCGATGTCGAACACATCGAGGTTCCACACGAACGGCGCACGGAACATCGGCTCGAAGCCGTGGAACAGTGAGAACACCAGGAACGATGTGAGCGAACTGACGAGCGCGGGGGCGAGGAAGTCGTCCTCCATCCCGTAGATGTACAGCACGCCTACGGCGAACAGTGCGGCTCCGATGGGCGCCCGGAAGACCGCGCCGAGGCCGGCGGCGATCCCGCAGATCGCGAGCACGCGTACGTCTTCGTCGGTGAAGGCGAACCGCATCCGTCTCGGCAGCGCGAGCCTCCTGACGATCCGAGCCGTGAGCGAGCCGATGCCTGCGCCGATCAGCACGGTGGGGCCCTCGCGTCCGGCGCTGCCGCCGGTGCCGAGTGTGATGGCCGAGGTGATCGCGGTCATGAGAGCGGTGCGCTTGGGCAGTCGACCGCCGCTGTCGTGGATCGCGTCGATCGCGCGGTCGGTGGAGCCCGGGCTCTCGAACGCCTCGGGAGCGAAGCGCGCGCGCAGCAGGCCCACCGCAAGGCCGCCGAGTGCGGGAACGACCGGCAACAGCCAGGGCGTGGGGAGGGTCGCCGAGGCGACAGCCACACCGCTCTCGACCGTCTCGAGCATCCACACGAACACCACCGCCGCCAGGCCCCCGAGCACACCGGTCAGCCCGCCCAGGACCGACCACTTGTACAGGTGGTGCCAGCTGCGCAGCTGGAGGGCGCGGGCCTTGAGCGCCTCGAGCGTGCTCTTCACGATGTCGTCATGGCGGAGCCCCGGCCTGCTCATCTACTGCGCGTCTCCCCCGTGTGAGCCGGACATGGGCACGATGAGCACGGGGATGTCGAGCGCGTCGAGCACGCGGTGCTGCGTGCTGCGCAGCGGTGAGAGCCCGGGACCGGTGCGGGCCCCCCGGAGCGGCGCTCCCATGGCCACGAGGTCCGCGTGGTACTCGGCTGCGAGTGTGGCGACGCCGCGGTCGAGGGTCCGGGCGGCCCGCACGGTGGTCTCCACCGGGTAGCCCTCTGCTCGCATGGCTTCGGCGAGCAGGGTGAGATGCGCTTCGGCGGCCGAGAGGGCGTCAGTGGAGCGGCGTGCACGCTCGAGCGGCATGATGTGGGCGAGTACGATCGTGGGCCGACAGCCGGCGTCGCACCCTGCGGCCTCGATGGTGTTGAGGAGGCGCTTGGCGGGCAGCGCGGCACTCACGGGCATGAGGATCGTGCGCGATGCGCAGGCGTCGCCGACCTCATCGGTTCGGGCAGGCTCGGGCTCCAACGTGCACGAGACGGCGCGCTTGGTGAGCACGGGTCCCACCACTTCGAAGAACACGATTGCAGCCAGGACCACAGCGTTCACGGTGGCGCCTGCCTCGGGGAAGGTCTGCGCGGCCGCCAGCCCGAGACCGACCGCCACTCCCGCCTGGGGCAGCATGCCGAGGCCGATCCATGCCGACTGCCGCGCGTCGTAGCGGGAGGCGATGCCACCCGCGAAGCCTGCGGCGAACTTGCCCAGGCTGCGGGCAACGATGTAGGCGATCGCGAGACCGCCTGCGGCCAGTACCGCCGCGAGCTCGAGATGCGCGCCCGCGAGCGTGAAGAAGATGATGTAGACGGGGTACTCCACCGTCCGGAGCGAACGGAACACGCGCTCGCGGTCGCCCCGGCGCTCCTCCACGGTGGCGGCAAGCACACCGGCGGTGAGCGCCGCGAGCAGGCTGGAGAAGCCGAGTGCCTCGGCGGAGGCGACCACCAGCAGCACCGTGACGAGCCCGAGTGCGAGCAGCTCGCCGTCTTTGAACACACGCTTGAGCAACTGCGCGAGCGCGAGCCCACCGAGTGCGCCCACCACGACACCGCCGCCCACCTGGGCGGCGGTGTCGAGCAGGGCCTCGCCGACGGTCGCGTGGATGTTGAGGGAGAGCATCAGGAACGGCGCCACGATCGAGTACGCCACTACGGTGAAGACCGAGTCGAGCGCCGAGGCCCCGAGCATCGTGTTGCAGGCGCGGCTCTTGGCGCCGAGCTCGGAGATGACCGCCATGACCGTGGCCGGTGCGCCGGAAACCGCGATGATGGCGAGCAGCCACACCACCGCGGGTTGGTCGGGTACGAACAGCCGCAGCGTGAGCGCCACCAGCACGCCCGGCAGCACGATGTTGAGCACAGAAGCCAACCAGAACGAGCCGTCGTGCCGCTGCAGCATCTTGCGGGTGAGCTGCTCGCCGATGAGGAAGACGATGACGCCGAGCGCCAGCGGCTCGGCGAACGCGATGGTGTGCATCAACTCCGCGGACAGCAGGCCGAGTCCATGTGGGCCCGCGACGATGCCGACGAGCAGGAAGCCGGTCACGGACGGCAGGTGCAGGCGGGTCGTGAGCCGCGCGCCCAGGTAGCCGAGCGCGATCAACGAGCCGACGATCACGAGGTCGAGCCAGACTGTCTCTTGCATACATCACTCCGGTGAGATGTCCGGGGGCTTTCTCCCAGGGTACCGCACACGGCAGGGCGGCTGCATCGCACCTCGATTTGAATCAACCGTTACCATCTGGTAAACTACGACGACTGCCCACGGGCAGCGGCGCTACCCGGGTAGAGTGTTCGACTCTCGTTCGCTCCCCGGAGTGGTACCCCAGCGAGGACCGTTGCCAGCCGGGCGCGGACCGCCTCGCGCCAGACCTTTGCCGCTCGCGCGGAAGCTGCGGGCCGGCGCCCTTAGACAGAGAACGACAACAGGATATGTACGCCACGCGACCTGGTAGCAGGCACGCGAGCAGTGCTTTTCATCACGCATACCGATGAGCGCCGACTCACGTCCCGCCGCCTGTGGCACACAGGGAGGTGTTCATTTGAGCGCAGTCGAAGTAAGAAACGTATACAAGGTGTTCGGCGCCAAGGCCGACGCCGCAGTTGAGATGCTGAAGGCGGGCAAGAGCCGTGACGAAGTGGCCGAGGCCACCAACACGGTGCCCGCCGTGATCGATGCGTCGTTCGAGATCGAACGTGGCGAGATCTTCGTCGTCATGGGCTTGTCGGGCTCGGGTAAGTCGACGCTCGTCCGCTGCCTGAACCTCATGCATCCGCCAACGAGCGGCTCGGTGCTCATCGATGGTCAGGATCTGATGTCGCTGACCCCCGCCGAGCTCCGCGAGGTGCGCTCCGAGAAGATCAGCATGGTCTTCCAGCACTTCGGTCTCTTCCCGCACCGGACAGTGCTCGACAACGCGGCGTGGGGCCTCGAGGTGCGCAAGGTGCCCGAGGCGGAGCGTCGTGAGCGTGCGGCCGAGGCGCTCGGCCTGGTCGGCCTCGCCGGATGGGAGAGCTCGTACCCCGGAGAGCTCTCGGGCGGTATGCAGCAGCGCGTGGGCCTCGCCCGTGCGCTTGCCACCGACGCCGACGTGCTCCTGATGGACGAGGCTTTCTCGGCGCTCGATCCGCTGATCCGCAGCGAGATGCAGGAGCAGCTCGTGAGTCTTCAGCAGGACCTCAGGAAGACGATCATCTTCATCACGCATGATCTGAACGAGGCCATGTTCCTTGGCGACCGCATCGCGATCATGAAGGACGGCCGGATCGTGCAGCTCGGCACCACCGAGGAGATCCTCCAGGCGCCTGCCGACGACTACGTCCGTGCGTTCGTGCAGGACGTCGACCGTTCTCGCGTGCTCACCGCCTCGGCGGTCATGGAGGAGCCTGTGGCGAAGATCCTGCTTCGCGAAGGTCCTTCGGCAGCGCTCCGCGAGATGCGGCTGCGCCAGACGAGCGGCCTCATGGTCGTGGACGAGCGCAAGCGACTCGTGGGCGCCGCGACCGATGAAGACGTGGTGCGGATGATCCGCTCGGGTGCGAAGAAGCTCGAGCACCTGATCACCGCCGACGAGATCGCCCAGGTGGGCCCCGATACTCCGCTCGTGGGGTGCCTCATCCCCTCGGCGGAGAGCAGGCTGCCGCTTGCCGTGGTCGATGACGACCGCAAGCTGCTCGGCGTGATCCCGCGCGTGACGCTGTTGAACGCGCTGGGCGGTAGCGACACCAACGGTGACTGCGCGCAAGCCGAGGGCGATCCCGACGTCACCACGGCCGTCACTGACGGAGAGGTGGTGTCGTGATGGATCTCAACACCTATCGCTTGCCGGTCGGGACGTGGATCGACACCGCCGTGGACTGGATGACCGACAACCTCGAGTGGCTCTTCGACGCGGTCTCTGCGTCCTTGAAGACGCTGATCGACGGGCTCGAGTCGGGGCTCCTGTGGCCATCGGCGCTCATCATGGTGGTGATCGTGGCGGCGCTCGCGTACTTCGCGAAGGGCTGGAGGTTCTCGCTCTTCACCGCTGCGTCGTTCGTGGTCATGGCGATGATGGGCTTGTGGGACGAGGCGATGTCCACGCTCTCGCTGGTCCTCGTAGCGAGCTCCGTGGCGCTGCTCATCGGTGTGCCGCTCGGCATCATCGCCGCCCGCAGCGACCGCTTCAGCTCGATGCTCAGGCCGGTGCTCGACCTCATGCAGACAATGCCCTCGCTCGTGTATCTCATCCCGGCGATCGTGTTCTTCGGCATCGGTAAGGTGCCCGGAGTGGTCGCGACCGTGGTGTTCGCCCTGCCGCCGGCGGCGCGCCTGACCGAGCTCGGCTTGCGTCAGGTAGACCCCGAAGTGGTGGAAGCCGGTGAGGCCTTTGGCGCAACGCCGATGAAGATCCTCACCCGCGTACAGGTCCCTCTCGCCCTGCCGACGATCATGGCGGGCGTCAACCAGGTCATCATGCTGGCGCTGTCGATGGTGGTCATCGCAGGCATGGTGGGCGCAGGCGGGCTGGGCGCCGTGATCTTCCGCGGCGTGACCCGTCTCGATGTGGGGCTGGGCTTCGAAGGAGGCCTCAGCGTCGTGATCATGGCGGTCTTCCTGGACCGGATCACGGCGGCGTTCGGTGATCGCGCCAACAAGCGCGTGTCGCACTAGCGCCGGACGCAGGACTGTCAGCAACCAGGAAGGAGTGTTCGAATGATTGGAACGACGAAGAAGCGTGGGCGGTTCGCGACCGCGCTCGTGCTTGCCCTCATGCTCGCGCTTACCGGCGCGTTCGCGGGCGGCTGCTCGAGTGAGGCCACCACTGACGGAGGAACAAGTGGCGGCGAGGCTGCCGGTGGCACCATCAAGATCGGTTGGATCCCGTGGGACGAGGACATCGCCGCCACGTACCTGTGGAAGCGCGTGCTTGAGGACGAAGGCTACACCGTTGAGCTCACGCAGCTCGACGTGGCGCCCGTGTTCGAAGGCGTGGCCTCCGGCGACCTCGACCTGTTCCTTGACGCGTGGCTCCCGTCCACGCATGAGGACTACTGGGCCGAGTACGGCGACCGTCTCGAAGACCTTGCGGTCTGGTACGACAACGGCCTGCTCACCTGGGCGGTGCCCGAGTACATGGACGTCGACAGCATCGCGGACCTCGCGGGCATGGAAGGCGAGCTCGACGGCCGTATCGTCGGCATCGAGCCTGGCGCTGGCCTGACCCGCGTCTCCCGTGAGGTTGTCATGCCCGCGTACGGCCTCGACGCGTTCGAGCTTGTTGAAGGCTCGACCCCCGCGATGCTCGCCGAGCTCGAGCGCGCGATCAAGAATGAGGCTCCCATCGTGGTGACCCTGTGGCGTCCGCACTGGGCGTACAGCGTGTTCCCGATCAAGGACCTCGCCGACCCCGAGGGCGCACTCGGTGAGGCCGAGGAGATCCACGCCGTCGCGCGCGCCGGCTTCTCGGACGAATTCCCCGAGGTGGCCGAGTGGATGGCGGCGTTCAGGATGAACGATGACCAGCTCGCGGGGCTCGAGGATCTCGTGCTCAACGAGTACGGCGCCGGCCAGGAAGAGGCGGCCGTCGAAGAGTGGCTGAGCGATGCGGACAACCGCGCCCTCGTGGACGGTTGGCTCGGCAAGTAAGCGCCAACCTACGCAAGGACATCGAGGGCTTCGTCCGCACGGACGGAGCCCTCGTTCTGTGCGTGCCCCGTGGTGTAGCATCCAGTGCATGGATGAAGACGCCGTCTATATGGGGCTCGCGATCGAGCAGGCCCGACTGGCCGCGGGGGAGGGCGAGGTTCCCATCGGCGCCGTGCTCGTCTGCGACGGTGCGGTCGTGGCCCACGGTCGCAACGCTCGCGAGTCCGCGGCCGACCCCACGGCGCACGCCGAGATGATCGCCATCCGCGATGGGGCGGAGAAGCTCGGCAGGTGGCGGCTCTCGGGATGCACGCTCTACGTGACGCTCGAGCCATGCCCGATGTGCGCCGGAGCGCTCGTGAACGCCCGCATCGATCGGCTGGTGTACGGAGCTGCCGACCCCAAGGCGGGCGCGGTCGGCACGCTGTACGACCTCTCGGCGGACTCCCGGCTCAACCACAGCTACGAAGTGACCGCCGGTGTGCTGGCCGAGGAGTGCGGGAATCTTCTGAAGGAGTTCTTCCGGGGCCTACGGGCCTCGCGTGACAAAGGATAGGGGGACACGATGAGGCGCTGGTTCGTGAGGTCGGGGGCCATCGTGGCACTCGCGATGGCGGCGGTGCTCGCGCTCGGAGCGCCGTCGGCGTTCGCGAAGTCGTACGAGATGACGCGCGTGTGGATAGACGCGCAGGTCGCTCCGGACGGCTCGATGCTGGTCACCGAGGAGCGCACGTACGACTTCACCGGCGACTACACGTTCGCCTTCTGGGAGCTGGACTACGGGCACGCCAGCGATATCGAGGTCCTGGGCATCAGCGGTCCGGAGGGCGAGTACACCTTCTCGGACATCTACGGCGAGGACCCGAACCGCACCCCGCAGACATACACCGTTGCGGATAACGGGCTTGTGGTAGACACGCGGGCGTACTTCCGTGCCGGGGACACCGAGCACACGCTCACGTTGCGCTACCGCGTTGTGGGCGCCGCCAAGCGCTGGCAGGACACGGGCGAGCTCTACTGGAAGTTCATCGGCGATCGGTGGGACCTGCCGTCCGAGGATATCCGCGTGCACATCACCTTCCCCGGCGGCGTGACGCGTGATGACGTACGTGCGTGGGCGCACGGTCCGCTCGAAGGTGAGGTCGTGCTGAACGACGACGGCACCGTCGACCTCATCTTGGCCAAGCTCCCCGCCCTGACGTTCGTCGAGGCGCGTGTGGCGTTTCCCGCCGAGGCGCTCGCCAGCACGCCCGTCGAGCCGCAGGATCGGCTCCAGACGATCCTCAGCGAGGAGGGCGACTGGGCTCGCGAGGCGAACCAGAAGCGGTTCTGGTCGCGGATCGCCCTGTGGGGTTCGCTCGCACTCGTCGCCATCCTGCCTGTGCTCGCACTCGCCTTCACGATCCGGTTCTGGCTGCGGCACGGCAAGGAACATCCGATACAGTTCCAGGGCAAGTACTTCAGAGACCTGCCGTCGGATATGCCTCCCGGGCAGGTCTCGGCGCTGATGAACATGGGCGCCCCCTCGGACACGGCGTTCCCCGCCACGCTCATGGACCTGATCGACCGGGGCATCGTGAGCATCGAGCGGACGACACACGAAGACAAGGTGCTGTTCGGTCTGTCCAGCAAGCAGGTCGAAACGTACCGGCTCACGCGCCGGACCGGCGCCGAGAAGGGGCTTGCCGGAAGCGAGAAGCGCGTCATCGAGCTTATCTTCCGTGACATGGCGGTGGCGGACACCGTGACCATGGAGGAGCTCAAGGAGCTCGCGAAGAAGAAGAGCAAGGCCGACATCTGGGGCAGCGGCGTCTCACTCTTCAAGAGCAAGGCCGAGGAGGAGATCACCAAGCGCGGGCTGCTCGAGGCCAAGGGGGGTAAGGCGGTTGGCGGCTTCGTGGCGCTCGGCGTTGCCATCGGCGCGCTCGGGATGCTGCCGGTGATGCTTGGCGTGAGCATCTGGCCGCTCCTGTGGACCGTGCCGGTGGGTGCGGTGATCGTCGGCTTCGGGACGCAGATGACGCGGCGCTCGCCTGAGGCCGCCGAGTTGGCCGCGCAGTACGAGGGCGTGCGCAACTACCTGAAGGACTTCGGCCGGATGGACGAGAAGCCACCGGAGTCGGTGGTGCTGTGGCGCCACTTCCTCACGCTTGCGGTGGTCTTCGGTATCGCGGACCAGGTGATCAAGAACCTGCAGATGAAGGTGCCACAGGTCATGAGCGATCCGATGATGGGCACCTGGATGTGGATGACCAGCCCGGGCGCCAGCGGGATGTCGCCGATGAGCTCGCTGTCCCAGGGCGTTTCGAGCGTTGCCAGCATCGCCTCGAGCCACAACTCGTCGTCTTCTGGCGGAGGTGGTGGCTTCTCCGGCGGTGGTGGTGGCGGCGGCGGAGGCGGTGGCGGTGGCGCCGGCTAGCGGCACGACCAGTGGCGGCGATCGAGGCCCGGGCGGTAGCGCCCGGGCCTCCTGCATTGCCGGACGTCACGCTACTGTGACGAATGACTATCGACGCCGTTCATCAGATGATAGGAGCCGTTCGTCTACAGAAGACCGCTGTTCAAGCCGATGCACGGAGTATCGATCGAGGGCCCCGAGGAGGACGCCATGCTTCGTCGCACGATGGCCATCGCACCGCTGCTCGTGTTCCTGCTGCCATCCGCAGCCTACGCGGCCGCCGGTGACGTGCCGGTGCTCCTGAGCTCGGGAGCCGGTGGAGCGGCGCTCCTGGCCGCCGCCGCTCTGCTGCTGGTGATGCTGTCGCTGCGCCGGCTCGCCAGCGGAGCGGCCATCGCCGACAACATCTCCTTCGCGGTACTCGCGGTCATCTGCCTCGCCGCGTCCGTGCTCGCCGGCTGGGTGGAGCGCATAGCTCCCGCCGGGGTGTCCGCGGAGCACGTGCGGCTCGGCGCCGACCTGCTGGCGCTCACCGCCATCGTGTTGTTCGGTGTGTACTTCTATCGTGTGCGCCAGGCCATGGTGCGCTTCCATGACCTCCTTGCGGGCGAGGACGAGCTCCTGGCAGCGGTGCTCGACCCCGATGCCGAAGGCGTGGAAGCTGTCGATGGGCGTGCATGATGGGTAACGACGTTGCGCAGAAGATCGAGCATGTCCTGAGTCCGCTGGTGGGACAGGTCCTTGCGCGTGCGGCGATCGACCTGGAGGCGAAGCGCATCGGCAAGGACAGCGAGACGATCACCTACGGCGACATCATAGTGCTCTCCGATCACCTCACCAGGCACCTGTCGCCGTTCGTGGGCGCCCAGATCGCCGAGGCGGCGGCGCGGCAGGTTCGCGGCATCTGCTAGACCGGCATCGCCCTGGCCGAATTGCCCGCGCCGTTCGCGGCCGCTATACTCTCGATGCACTTCGGCCGCGCGCCGGAGCATCTGGAGAGTTGTCCGAGTGGTTGAAGGAGCACGACTGGAAATCGTGTGTGCGGTGTTGAACCGTACCCAGGGTTCGAATCCCTGACTCTCCGCCAGACGAATGATCGTGAGCCGCCCCCTCCGGGGCGGCTCACGTCTTTCACGGAGCGGGGAGCGGCCGGTCGACCCCCTTCACCGCCCGTTCGTCGACCCGCCCACGAACCTGCCGTCAGGCACGCACACTATGCTGGTGCATCCGGCTACTATGGGCACATGAAGACACACAGGCTCGCTATCATCTTCGCGATCATGCTCGTGAACATGCTCGCTCTCGGGATCGTTGTTCCGCTCCTTCCGTACCTCGCCAGATCGACCGGCGCCACCGAGTTCCAGATCGGGCTGCTCGTTGCAACCTACCCCCTGTCACAGCTGCTCGGCGCGCCGCTGCTCGGGCGGCTGTCGGATCGCTACGGACGCAAGCCGGTGTTGCTCGCTTCGGTCTTCGGCACGGCGGTCGGGTTCGTGATCCTCGCTGTTGCGGGATCGCTGCCGGTGCTGTTCCTCGGCCGTATCGTCGATGGCCTCACCGGCGGCAACATCAACGTCGCGCAGGCCTACATCACCGATGTCACGGATCGTGCAGAGCGCGGCAGGGCGCTCGGGCTCATCGGGGCCGCGTTCGGCCTTGGCTTCGTGATCGGTCCGGTCACGGGTGGGCTGCTAGCGGAGATCAGCTACTCCACCCCGGCGTGGCTCGGCGCGGGGCTGGCGCTGCTGAACATGACCGCGGTGGCACTCTTCCTGCCCGAGTCGCTCACTGCCGAGGCCAGAGCAAAGCTCGCCGGGAAGAAGCGTGCGATCTTCGATATCGCGGGGTTCCGCGCGGCACTCGCTCATCCCCGGGTCCGACCGGTGCTCACCGTGCGTACCGCGACCGGCATCTCGTTCGCGCTGTTCGAGACGATGTTCTCGCTGTGGGCGCTTACCACGCTCGGCTTCAAGCCCGGGCAGACGGGCATCTTCCTCGGCTTTCTCGGGCTCTCGAGCGCGCTCATCCAGGGCGGGCTCATGGGGCGCCTCACGAAGCGCTTCTCCGATGACGTGCTGCTGATGACCGCCATCCTCGTAAGCGGTGTGTGTCTGGGTGCGTGGGGCTTCGTAAGGAGTGTTCCGCTCCTGGTGATGGTCATCCCACCCCTTGCGTTCGGGTTGGCGGTAGGACAGACGATGATGACGAGCATGCTGTCGAAGTCGGTCCCACGCGAGGAGGTGGGCTCCATGCTCGGCGTTCAGACGTCGATCATGAGTCTCACGCGCGTGGTCGCCCCCATCATCGGGGGGTTCCTGCTGGAGAACACTACGGCGTGGGCGCCAGGGTTGCTCGCCGGTGGGCTCACGCTTGCAGTGGCACCGTTCGCCTGGAAGACGCTCTGCCTCGTGCCCGGCCGCGATTCGTGTGAGGCTGTGTTCGAAGATGAGTAGTGGCTGTTGCTCGCGAGGCGATAGGCTCGGGACACGTCAGCGCCATGGCGTACGCTGTGTACGGAGATAGCGCGGATCGGGAGGCACGTGTGGAGGACACCGTAGGGCGTCTGCATGTCATCGCCGGCTGCATGAGCAGTGGCAAGACCGGAGAGCTCATCAGGTTGCTGTCACGGCACTCGGTCATCGGTGACACCATGGTCATCTACAAGCATGCGGTCGACTCCCGTGACGGCTGCAAGGCGCGATCCCGCCTCGGTACGGAGATGGAGGCGCTCGTGGTTGAGGGCCCGGCCGAGATCTCGGGCGAAGCGTGCCGGGTGGTGGCCATCGAGGAGGCGCAGTTCTTCGGCGACGGGTTGGTCCCGGTTGTGAGGCGATTGCTCCGCGAGGGGCGTCTCGTGTACGTGACGGGACTCAATCAGGACTTCAGGGGTGAGCCGTTCGGCGTGATGCCCGCACTCATGTCGCTTGCCGACGAGCTTTCGCTGCTCACCGCGATCTGCCAGAAGTGCCACGGGGTGGCTACCCGTACGCAGCGCATCATCGATGGTGCGCCGGCGCCGTGGGATTCGCCCCTGATCCTTGTCGGCGGTGCCGACTACTACGAAGCGCGGTGCCCCGATTGCCATCGGGTTCCCGGGAGGCCGATGGCCTAGCGGTAGCGCATCCCTGGTTCGCGCCGACGCTCAACGACCACGTTGCTTCCGGGGAGCGGACACGCGTAGGCCAGCAGTTCATGGCTGACATCGGTGAGCGCGATCGGTGAGTCGGGGAAGTAGTCCTCGAGCTTGATGACGGCGATCGACATGGTGAGCGGTCCATGCTCGGTCTGGTCGCCGGTGCGGTCGCGCAGCACGAAGTAGCCGCGATCGCGATCTTCGTCCTCGTAGTAGTCCATCACGCTGCTGTCGAACGACTTCACGATCTCATGCGCCACTGCCTCTATCGTGTCGGCGTCGCAGATGATGACGAAGTCGTCGGCGCCCATATGCCCCACGAACTGATCCTCGCATCCCTCGAACTGCAGCGCCTCGAGGATGAGCCCCGTGACGTGGCGCAGAAGCAGGTCGCCGCGGGCGAACCCGTAGCGCAGGTTGAAGGCGCGGAACCCGTCGATGTCGATGAACGCGATCCCGAAGGGCTGCTGTCGCACGAGCTTGAAGGCGATCCGCTCCTCGGTGAGCGCGTTGGCGGGAAGTCCGGTGAGCGCGTTGGCGAAGCGCTCCCTGCGCATTCGGCGGATCACCATCTGGATACGGGCATCGAGCACCATCGGATCGACCGGTTTGGTGACGAAGTCATCGGCGCCGGCCTCGATCGCCATGATCTCGAACCCGGGCTCTCCCAGGCTCGTCATGACGAGAACCGGGATGTTGTGGCTGTGTGGATCGGCCTTGGCCCGCTTGCACACCTCGAAGCCGTCGATATCGGGCAGATTGAGGTCGAGGAGTATAGCGTCCGGTGTGTACTCGGCGAGTGCATGGAGTCCGCTGACACCGTCGGGCACCGCCTTGACCACGTACCCTCGCTCGTGGAGGGCCATCGTGATCATCTGCCGGATCGTGGCCGAGTCTTCTATCAGCAGGATGCTGTACTGCTCGCCATCTGTCCTCATGGTCGCGTCACCTCGTGTCGTGAGCTCCGCGTGCTACTCCCCATAATGCACCGCTACAGCGCGGAGTGCATAGGCGCGTTTCTTGCTGCGGCTGGTGTGTACGTTCTCACCGAGAGGATTCGCCATGGATGTCAGGAATCCCGCCGCGGTCACGGTTCGGATGATCGCGCTGCTGCATACCTATCGCCGTGAGCGGGGGCTCCCCGTTCGCGTGATGTTCGAGGTGCCCGCCGAGGGTATGGCCGCGATCACGATCGCGCGTGCGCTCGAGCTCCCGATCGATCGCATCGAGGGTCTGTTCCTCAACGGACGACTCGTCGGCCTGGGCGCTCCGGTGTACCCGGGCGACCGTGTGGCGTTCGTGCCGCATGGCACACCGGCGTCGCATCCCGCGTTCTTCGGCCGTGCGGGTATCGAGGAGTACGCCATCGCCTGAGCTGTGGCGAGGCCTTCGTGGAGCCGTGTGACCCGCGACTACTTCGCGTGCTCGCCGATGAGCGAGGCGACGCTCTCCTTGGCATCGCCGAAGAGCAGGATCGACTTCGGGTCCTGGTAGAGGGGGTTGGGGACACCCGAGTAGCCCGGACGGTCGTCGAGATTGCAGACGATCACGGTATCGGCCTCGTGGACTCTGAGGATCGGCATACCCGATATCGGCGTGTCGGCGGCGGTGATCGCGGCGGGGTTCACCACGTCGCTCGCGCCCACCACGATCGCCACGTCAGTGGAGGCGAAGTCGTCGTTGATCGCGTCCATCTCGTAGAGGTCGTCGTAGTCCACCTCGGCCTCGGCGAGCAGCACATGCATGTGTCCGGGCATCCGCCCCGCCACCGGGTGGACCGCGAAACGCACGAGCTTGCCCGCCTGCGACAGCTTCCGTGCGAGTGCAGCCACTTCGTGCTGCGCCTGCGCGAGCGCCATCCCGTAGCCGGGAACGATGATGACCGAGGTGGCGCCGGCGAGCGCGCCCTTGGCCTGACGCAGGGCGTCTGTCGGCCCCGCGGTGGGAGCGGCTTCAGGCTCGGTGACGGTGGCGGTCGCCGGCTCCGCCGGAGCATCCTCGGCCGGGGCGGTTGGCTGCGCCAGCTGACCGCCGGTGAGGATGGAGGTCACGCTGCGGTTCATCGCGCGTGCCATGACGAGTGTGAGAATCGTGCCGGAGGAGCCGACCATCGCACCTGCCGCGATGAGCATCTCGTTGCCGGTGGCCACGCCGAGGAACGCGGCGGCCAGGCCGGAAAAGGCGTTCAGGAGCGAGATGAGCACCGGCATGTCGGCGCCGCCGACACGGAGGGCCAGCGCGGCGCCGAGCGCGAGCGTTGACAGTGCGGCGATGGTGAGCGCGACGGGCTGGTCGAAGCCGGTGATCGTGAGCGATAGAGCCGCCGCCGCGCCGAAGAGCGCGAGCAGAAGTGTCAGGAGCAGGTTGTACGTGGGCAGCTGTGCCGGGCGCGACCCGATGCGGTTCTCGAGCTTCGCCGCCGCGACCACGCTGCCCGAGAGGGCCACACCGCCCACCAGCATGCCCGCGAGCGCGAAGCCGATACCGACCGTGTCGCTGACCGATGAGACCCGTCCGAGCTCGACGAGCGACACAAGCAGTGAGGCGCCGCCTCCCGCGCCGTTCTGCAGCGCGATGAGGGCGGGGATGCGCGTCATCGTGATCCGCTCGGCGATCACCAAGCCGACGATCGCGCCGACCACGAACGTGGCGCCGACGAGCCAGGGCTGCGAGATCGTGTTCCGGTACACCACGAGTGCGAGCGCGGCTGCGAAGGCCAGCGCAGCGGTGATGTTGCCGCGACGGGCGCCTGCGGGTGTGCGGAACTGCGCGATGCCGCCGATGAAGACGGCGATCACCACAAGGTCCACGAGCAGCTCTTGCCAGTTGTCCATGAACACTCCGTATCAGGGTCGGTCCGTACGAACGCGCCGTCCGGCGCCTACTGCCTGAACATCCGGGCCATCCGGCCCGTGATCGCGAAACCACCGATGAGGTTGAACGCGGCGAGCACGATCGCGGCACCACCGAGCACGACCGCAAGCGCCGTGGCCTCTTCGGTGAAGAGCAGCAGGGCGCCGAGGATTGTCACCGCTGAGATGGCGTTGGTGAACGACATCAACGGCGTATGGAGCCTCTGCGGCACGCGCGAGATGAGCGCGTAGCTCACCACCGAGGTGAATGCGAATATGCCCAGCATAAGCAGGATCTCTGACACGGCTGCTCCTTGTGTGTGGCCGGCCTACCGGGTCCGATCAGTCGAGCATCCCCATGGCGTGAAGCGCACCATGATGCACGATCTGGCGATCGCGTGTCACCAGTGTATGCCGGACGATCTCGTCTTCGAAGTCCGGGGAGCCCGCTCCGTCCTTGAAGAGGTTCTGCACGAAGGCGAGCATGTTCTTCCCGTACAGCCAGCTCGAGTGTACCGGTACCGAGCCGGGGATGTTCACGTAGCCAAGCACGTTGACCCCGTGCACCACGGTCTCGGTGGCGGGTACCGTGGCGGCGCAGTTGCCGCCCTGATCGACGGACACATCCACGATCACCGAGCCGGGGCGCATCGACGAAATCATCTCGTCCGTGATCAGCACCGGTGCGACCTCGCCCGGAACGAGGGCGCTCGCCACGATGATGTCAGCCGAGGTCACGAACGGCGCGATCGCCTCGCGCTCGCGAAGCAGCCACTCCTGCGGAAGCGCGCCCGCGTAGCCGCCCTCACCGATTGCGAACTCGTCCGGCGCCTCGAAGCCCACGATCTTCGCGCCGAGGCTGGCGGCCTCTTCGCGTGCGGCGGCCCGGATGTCGACGGCCTTCACTATGCCCCCGAGCCGCTTGGCCGTGGCGATCGCCTGCAGACCGACCACGCCAGCGCCGATCACGAGGATCTCAGCCGGTTTGGTAGCGCCTATCGCCGTGCCGATCATCGGTACGAACTTGGGCAGCGCAGCGGCCGCCATGATCATCGACTTGTAGCCCGTGACCGTGGACATCGAGGAGAGCGCATCCATGCTCTGGGCCCGCGAAATCCGGGGGATACCGTCCATGGTGAGCGCGGTGATGTTCCGGTCGCGCAGAGCTCGCACGATGTCGTGGTTGGCGGGAGCGGCCGGGTGAAGGAAGGTGATGAGCATCGACCCTTCGCGCAGCATCTCGGTCTCATGCTTGCCGGTTTCCGAGTTGAAGTGCGGCTGCTTCACCTTGAGGATCACATCGGCCTGCGAGAAGACCTCTTCGGCGCCGCTCGCGATGCGCGCACCGGCGGCGACGTACTCATCGTCGGCGTGGAGGGCGCCCTCGCCCGCACCCGCCTGCACGACTACGTCAAAGCCCATACGCACATAGGCCGCGACCTCTTCAGGGAGTGCCGCGACCCGGTGCTCACGCTCGAGTATCTCCTTGGGAATGCCGATGATCATGGTTCCTCCCGATCCGCTGCTGCTGGCACGACTGCATAAACTGGCCTTCACACCGTATGATGCACGAAGCCAGGCGGCTCCACACTCTTTGTTCCCTCACGATGGGCGACGGACACGCCTGGCGGGTATCATCATCTCTCCGGTGACACGGCGCACCGGCCACAGAAGGAGACGTGCATCCGATGGCCAAGCAGACGATCGTGGTGGCGCTCGGCGGGAACGCATTGCTCAGGCGGTCCGACCCGATGACGGTCGAGGTGCAGCGCGCCAACATCAAGGTGGCCGTCGACGCCCTTGCGCCCCTGGTGGAGCAGTACGATCTCGTACTCGCCCATGGCAACGGTCCGCAGGTGGGGTTGCTTGCGCTGCAGGCCGCAGCGTACCCCGCGGTCGAGCCGTATCCGCTCGATGTGCTGGGCGCGCAGTCGCAGGGCATGATCGCGTACATGCTCGAGCAGGAGCTGGGCAACGTCCTGCCTACCGAGAAGCCGATCGCGACCCTGCTCACCATGGTGGAGGTCGACCCGGACGATCCGGCCTTCGGCGACCCCACCAAGTTCGTGGGCCCCACGTACGTGAAGAAGAAGGCCGACGCGCTTGCCGCCGAGAAGGGATGGGTCTTCAAGCGCGACGATGGGCTGTGGCGCCGCGTGGTGGCCTCGCCCGAGCCCAAGCGCATCTTTGAGATCCGCCCCATCCGGTGGCTCATCGAGCAGGGCACCGTGGTGATCTGCACCGGCGGTGGCGGTATCCCCACCGCGTTTTCCAAGGACCGGCCGAATACGCTCGTGGGTGTGGAGGCCGTCATCGACAAGGACCTTGCGAGCGAGCTGCTCGCGCGCGAGCTCAACGCCTCGATGTTCGTGATGGCTACCGATGCCGATGGCGTGTACCTGGACTGGATGACCCCGGAGCAGCGCAGGCTCGGCTGGGTGACGCCCGAGGAGCTCGAGGAGCATTCGTTCGCCGCCGGCTCGATGGGGCCAAAGGTGGAAGCCGCCAAGCGCTTCGTGCGGGCCACGTGCAACCGGGCGGCCATCGGCCGCCTCGAGGACATCGCGAGGATCGTCGCGGGTGAAGCGGGAACGAACATCGTATGCGAGGTGCCGACAGACAGACGCGGATAGGCCGACGGCCGGCGGCGCCGGCCACATCGACAGGAGGTCGTGGTGAACATCGCGATCGCGGGCGGTAACGGATTCATCGGCCAGCGTCTCACGGCGCAACTGCTCGAGGCGGGCCACGAGGTGGTATGGCTCTCGAACCGTCCCGGACGTTTTCCGCTGGGCGAGCGTCACACGGAAGTCCCCTTCACATACCGCACGCCTCTCAGTGAGGGGCCGCTGCCGGAGTGGGCCGAGGCGGTGGCCTCGGCCGATGTGGTGGTGAACCTCTCGGGTTACCCGATCGTCATGCGATGGAACGAGGAGCGCAAGCAGCTCCTGCGCGACAGCCGCGTCTACACCGCTCGCGCGCTCAAAGATGCGATCGCGCGCGCCCGCGCGGGCGATGGCGGTCCCTCGGCATACATCGGTGCGAGCGCGGTGGGCATCTACGGTGACGCCGGCGACACGGTGCTCGACGAAAGCGCGCCCGTTGGGACCGACTGGCTCTCGCAGCTCGGCGCGACCTGGGAGCGCGAGACCTTCGCGGTGGGTGAGGAGACCGGCGTACGCACGGTGGCGGTGCGCACCGGGCTCGTGCTCGGCGACGAAGGGTTCCTGCCCAAGATGTCGCTGCCGGCGAAGCTGTTCGTGGGAGGGCCGGTGGGGAGTGGGCGGCAGTGGACGCCGTGGATCCACCTCGACGACATGGCCGCCATCTACCGCTTCGTGATCGAGCACGATGAGGTCTCGGGACCGGTGAACGCGGTGGCGCCCAACCCGGTCACGATGCGCGACTTCTCGAAGGCGCTCGGGCGCGCGCTGCGTCGGCCATCGTGGTTCCCGGTGCCGGGCTTCGGCCTCAAGATCGTACTCGGCGAGGTGGCGCCGTATATGGTCTACAGTCAGCGCCCGACGATGCGCAAGCTGCTCAACGCGGGATTCCAGTTCACGTATCCCGATATCGACGCGGCGCTTGCGGCAGCGCTCTAGACGTGGCGTTCGGTATCCTGTGCACACTCCGGTAGCCGAGGCGAGAGGCGCGACATGGGCAAGCTCAGCTGGAAGGTGAAGTTCGGACTCGTGCTGGTGGCTCTCAGCGCGGTAATGCTCTACGCGCACTCGGTCGCGTTCCACCACACCGACCTGCACGAGTTCGGGCCGTTCCTCCTCACGCATGAGATCGCCATGATGCCGCTTGAGGTCCTCGTGGTGACCCTGGTGATCCACTCGCTGCTCGAGCGACGCGAGCACGAGGAGAAGATGCACAAGCTCAACATGGTGATCGGCGCGTTCTTCAGTGAGGTGGGAGACGAACTGCTGCGGCGCTCATCCTCTCTGGATGAATCGGTCGAGATCCGCGAGCACTTCCTCGTGAGCAATGAGTGGGGCGCCCGCAGGTACGCCTCGGCCAAGTCGGCCATCCTCGCGTATGACTACGATCTCAGCGCCAGCGCGGGGCAACTCGAGGAGATCAGGGACTTCCTCATCGAGAAGCGCGTGTTCTTGCTCGGCCTGCTTCAGAACCCGAGCCTGCTCGAGCACGAGACGTTCACCGACGCGCTCTGGGCCGTGTTCCATCTGTCCGAGGAGCTCGGGTTCCGCCCGGACTTCGCGGAGCTGCCCGAGTCCGACATCGTGCACCCCAACGGTGACCTGAAGCGTGCGTACGCGGCAATCGCGGTGGAGTGGCTCGACCACGTACAACACCTGCAGAAGCAGTACCCCTACCTGTTCTCACTCGCGGTGCGACGCAATCCGCTCGACACGAACGCGTCCGTAGTGGTGACGGCGTAGAGCCGAAGGCAGGATCGGCGACGCTGCTCAGGCTCGCAGCACCACGCTGCCGCTCAGCATGTCGTGCAGCGCCCGCTTGCGGTGGTTCCAGCCTGCGATCACGAACCCGAGCATGAGTGGTGCGGCCGAAACCGGCTTGAGGGCCGTGCGCGCGACGGAGCGCACCAGACCCGCTCGGCCTCCATCGGGTCGTGCAACGCGCAGACGCATGATGAGCTTTCCGAGTGAAGCGCCCCGCTTCGTGCTCTCAGGGACGGCGAAGTAGAGCAGCACCACGAGTACGCCGAGCAGCCAGCGCCCCACGTCTACGAACGCGAGTGTGCGTATCAGCGCCGCACCGTCCGGGGAGAACGCGGTGTTCTCGATAAGGCGCGTCGTGGCGAACTCGTAGAGTCCCGAGAGCACGAACCACAGCAGGCCGACGATCACGCCATCGATGAGCGCCGCGATAACGCGGCGCCAGAAGCCGGCGTAACGGAGTGGCCCGGCGACCGCGGGCCAGGAGGGGGCGGCCTGCGGGACGGGCTGCGACACCGGGACTGGCTGAGGTGCCGGGATGGGCTTGGATACCGGTACGGGCTGCGGTGCCGCTGCGGGTTGCGGCGCTGCCGCCAGCTCCATCGGCGCACCGCAACGAGTACAGAACCTGTCCCCGTCGGGCACCTGCTGTCCGCACTTCACACAGTACATGGCGCACCGCCTCGCTGGCCGTTTCGTGGGAGCGGGATCATGGCGTCACTCCCTCGGCAGGCGCCTGCATCTGGTCGAGCTCCTGTTGCAGCTGCTGAAGGAGTTGCTCGAGCTCCATGTCGCCCTCTTCCGGCGCCCACCCCAGGTCGGGCGGGTCGGAGCTGTGGCGCGAGAGCAGGGCGGGCGGCGCCATCAGGTAGAGCTTGTCGCCCGGGAGCTTCTGGAGCCGGCCGTTGAACACGAGGAACATCGGCATCCATACGTTCTCCTCGCGGCCCTCGATCGACCACGAGTTCGTGGTGCTGTTCCAGGTGCCACGGATGGGGATGGTGTCTCCCCAGTGCATCGTGCCGTAGAAGTCGCCGTTGGCTTGCTGGACGACGTCGATCCGCATCAGCTCGCCTTCGCTGAAGGGAACGGGGCCGGCCCACGTGCCGGTGATGTCCTTGGCGGTGCGCTCCTCCTCGCCGTACTCGAACTCGGCCACCGCGCTCAAGGGACCCTTTGGCGAGCCGGGTACCGCGGCGACCTCCTGATAGGCGACCTTGATCTTGGGGCGGATCCCCGCGCCCAGCGCTTCGGTGATGTTCATGAGTGTGATCGCATCGCGCTCGCCGATACCCTGCAAGGCCTTGAACAGCTGGCTCTTGCCGGTCTGCCTGTCCGCCTTGAGCAGCTTCTCGATCAGCTCGAGCGGGAACTCGGCCTTGGGTTCGTTGGTGGCGAAGGTCGTGGTCTTGCCGTCGGGCATCGTGAGCGTCACCCGGTAGCTGGAGATGAGCGCGGGTGTGCCATCGTCGTGCTTCACCTGGGCAGCGGCGCTCGGCTTCCAGTTGAGCGTGACCATCTGGTCCTTGATCTCGACCGTGGGGGCCTCACCGGGGTGCATGCCGAAGACGATCGGGCCGTGCGGGTCGGTCCCTGTGCCCGCGCCGCTGATGGCGCTCGGCGCTTCCACGTACGTCTCCGCCCGCATCACGGTGAACCGGGCCTGCGCGGGGATCACGCACCCGCCCCGGATCTCGTCCCACGGCTTGGTGTTGGCTGTAGGGATGCTCAGGCGGACGATCGCGCCGTGTTCCTCGATGCCGTTGGTGGAGAGCACGTAGACGGAGTCGGCCGGCGTAGAGGCCGTTGGCCGTACCGGTGCACCCGCGATGCTCATCTCGATCATCTGTGCCGAGAGCGGTTGGCCGCCGCTCGCGAAGCGCCAGATGTAGATGGGGGAGGTGGTCTTGTCGATGCTCACCTCGGTCTTCACAGGCCCCGTGGGCTCGCCCGCATACGACGATGGCAGACCCTTGTGGGCGGTTTCGATCTCATCGGCTGCGGAGTACGTGAACGCATAGAACGCCTTGGAGAGCGACTCGGGTGTGCCTCCCGTCGTGCGATACAAGCTGGCGATGCCGCCACCCCGAATCGACGCCACGTCGTCGTAGAGCTTCGGCAGGAAGTCCTCTTTGGAGCCGCCTGCGGTGAAGTAGTAGTCCTTGAGGAACTCGAAGAAGAACGACTGGCCATAGCCTTCCTGTTGGTTGGGCCTGGAGTTCTCGGGATAGAAGTGGCCCATCTCGTTAAGGTACGGGTCGTACGCGCGCTTCGTGGCGTCCCAGGTACTCGCGTACTGCTTCCGCTTTGTGTAGTACTCCTCGGCCTCCTGCTCGAGTACGAGAGCGGCGGCCTCGTTGAACCACAGCAGCCTGTTGCGGTCGTAGAAGACGTACGCCGACTGTACGACGTGGAAGAGCTCGTGCAGCGCGGTGAGCTGCAACGTGTCGAATGCGACCTTCTGCTCGGGCGTGAACGACGCCTCGCGCGCATCGGGGATCTTCGTGCCGTCGAGCACGATGAACGGCGAGGTGGTCCAGGTGTTGTGCGCGAGCCCGAACGTCTCCGCGCCGAGCGAGTAGTCCACCACATACACGTCGGTGATGCACGGGACGTGCGCCACGCCTGGATGCCTGAAGTCGCGCGACTGAAGGTAGTCCCAGCCGCGGTCGAGGCCGATCAGCGCGTTGGTGACCCTCACGGGCAACAGGTTCTCGGTGAGCCACTTCTCACTGCTGGCGAGCTCTCTCAGCTCACGCAACTCGGGGTCGGCCGCGAACCGCTCCAGCTTCCCCTGGTCCTGTCGTGTGGGGTTCTCCGGTATCCCGTACTTTGCCCACAGCCGGTCGATGTCGTCCTGCATCTGCTGGAGCGCAGCAGGGTTCGCGGGCTTCCAGTTCACGGGGTACATGACCCTGAACCGGTGCTCCTTCAGCTTCCAGAAGACGCTGCGATACTCGCCCTTGGGGATATCCTCGCGGTCGACGGTCCAGCCCCACCAGGCCACGCCGATCAGCGTGGGTATCAGTACCGGGAGCCAGCTCATGTTGTGACGTGTCTCGACCCGCAGGGTCTCGCCATCGAGCTCGGAGGCCACGAGAAGGGGCACGCCATCCTCGCCGACCGCCACCATGCCCATGCTATCCCATAGGGTCTCGGGGACACCGAGCTCCTCGAGGTCGAAGGAGAACGTCGCCGGCTCGTAGAACAGGTCGGCTTCGGTCATACCGGCGTCGATGTCATACCCGCCGAGTGCGACGAGGTCCCTCTCCTGGAGCGCGGGTTCGATCGCCGCGATCTCTGCGTCCGTGAGAGACCGTGCGGCGAAGGTGCGCTCTCGGTCGAGCGCCCCGGCCGGTGCGTCGATCCTGATGCCGGGCATCGGCTCCACGTGGACTGCGGGTGCGTTCGAGCGGACGCTCTTCTCCGGATGAGGGGCGTCGCCGCCGCTACCCCTGAGGGCGCCCATCACCACATCCGGCAGCAGCCCCCATCGGCCGGAGCGGGCCAGCGGGACCCCGGCGAAGAGCGCCATCGCCAGCATGGCGACAGCCGTGACGCCGGCCACGATCGCGATCACGAGCCGACGGCGGGACCCGGCGGGATGCGGCGCCGCCGGTGCGAAGCGTCCGGCGAAGTCGGGGTGCGCGGCAAGCGGAAGCCACTCGGCGGACACGCCACCCGAGATGGGGGAGTCGGGCCCCACGCGCCCCTCGGCGATCCATGCCTCAAGGGTGGGCCGGTCGATCGGGCCATAGACCGCTCCGTCGGGTCCACTGATGTGGTACACGGCGTTCCCCCTTACGGCCCGGCGCGATGGCGCCAGGCGGTAGTGCGTCCTGGCCACAGTATACGGCATGCCGGTTGAGCCATGGTGCGTATCCGGCGGCGGATTGCACGTGTGCGCGCTTCGGCCGGACGGGGGACATACAACCCATGCCCCGCTCTCACGAAAGGCGACGACCATGCCTCAGACGATCTGGGAAGGCGCCATCTCCTTCGGACTTGTGACGATACCGGTCAGACTCGTTGCGGCCGAGGACCGCGGCAGCGAGATCGCCTTCCACAACATCGACAGCAAGACGATGAGCCGCGTGCGTCAGAAGCGCGTGTCCGAGGCTACCGGCGAGGAAGTGCCCTGGGACGACGTGGTGAAGGGCTACGAGTACGAGAGCGGCCGCTACGTGGTGCTCGAGCCCGAGGAGATCGAGGCGGCCAACCCGAAGGCCACCCGCACGATCGACATCGTGGCGGCGGTCTGCAGGGACTGCATCGACCCGCCGTACTTCACCCGGCCCTACTACCTGGTGCCCCAGCAGGCCGGTCGGAAGGCATACGCGCTGCTGCGAGAGACGCTGCGGGCCAAGAACCAGGTCGCCGTCGCGCACGTGGTGCTCCGCACCCGGCAGTATCTGGCCGCGCTCTTCCCCGAGGGCGACGCGCTCGTGCTCGACCTCCTGCGGTACGCCGACGAGCTGCGGGGAACCGAGGGCCTCGATCTGCCCTCGGCGGACCTGGCCGAGCTCGGAGTGACCGAGAAGGAACTGCAGCTCGCCGACCAGCTGGTGAGCGCGCTCGAAGCCACATGGGAGCCCGGGCAGTACTCGGACACATACCGCAACGACCTGCTCGACCTCATCAAGCGCAAGGTCGAAGCGGGCGGCACCGTGCTCGCCTCGGCGGTGGAGGCGGAGGAGGCTCCCGGCGGTGAGGTGGTCGACATCATGGACCTGCTGCGCCGGAGCGTGGAGGCGGCGGCACGGGACAAAGAGGC
>CAZSUO010000016.1:0-18408 GCA_964610065.1 uncultured Coriobacteriaceae bacterium
TCGAGCACGCCGCCGGACAGCGGGCCGAACGCGTGAAGGCATACGTTCGAGAGCGCGAAGAAGTCGTCGCCGACGCGCGCAAGCGCGATGTCGCGCTTCCCCACCTTCACGTGCCGCACGGAGCCCGGGGGCAGATCGTCCACCCGGCAGACGGGCACCTCGACTTCGGCGCCCTTCTCCGGCTCCTCGATCACGCCGAGCAGATCGGCGCCATCCTCGACGTCGTTCAGGATGAACAGCCCGCACCAGCACTTGCGCATGGCCGCGAACTGCACGTTGTGGAACGGGATGCACGGGCACACGATCGTGGCGTCTTCCTTCGGGTCGCCCGTCCGCACGCGACACGGGCAGTACACGTCGCCCGTGGCATCGAGGATCTCGATCTCCGAGGCGAGCACCTCGTCGACGAACCATTCCTCGGTGTTGAACTTGTAGCCGAGGCTGGCCGCGAACGGCTCCATGTAGGCCTTGAGGTCCGCGATCGTGGTACCCGGAGCGAAGCGCCTGCGCACCGGCCGGTCCTGCCCCGCGCTCACAGGCCCAGATGCTCCTTCATGGCCGCCTTGTTGAAGCCGACGATGACCTCCTCGCCCACCACCAGCACGGGGAAGGAGGTGCCACCTGAGAGGTTCTTCACGTCGGCGACCACGACCGTGCGCTCGTCAGCCTCGAGCAGGTCGACGTCGATGACGTCGTACTCCACATCGTTCTCGTCCAGGTACTTCTTGGTCATTCGGCAGTACGGGCACGTTGAGAGCGCGTAGAGCATGACTGTCATCGCTGCCTCCGATTCGTGAGGGTGTCGCTATCAGGATACCTGACCGCGGCCGGCGTCTTCGGCCTCGTCGAGCTCAAGCTCGATCTTGCGCCAGTGGTACACGTACAGCGGCCCGGCGATCACCACCAGCGCGATGTTGCCGACGAGATTGAGCACGGCCTGCCGCTGCTGCTGGGCCTGCTGCAGACGCTGCTGCTCCTCGAACTCGGCTTCGGTGAGACCCGACTCGCCCTTCACCTTCATGTACGGGTCGAAGTACGCGCCCGGGTCCGGGTAGATGAACTCGACCGCGGTGCGCACCGTGCCGGCGGCGCCGACGATCACCATGATGAGCGTGATCAGGCACACGAGGTACAGGTAGATGTTGCGGAGTGACCATCGAGCGTCGTTCACAGCATTCATCCTTCGGTCTACGTAGTGGCCGGTACGGCGGGCTCGGAACGGACGTCTTTCTCGCTCTCGATCTTGCGCCAGTGGTAGATGTAGATCGGTCCGGCGATGAACACGTAGGACAGACTGCCCACAAGCGACAACACCGCGTACCTGAGCGTGGAGTCCTGCTGGACCTGCTGCTGACGCTCCCACTCCTCATCCGAGTACAGCGGCTTGCCGTCCTCGTCGAGCGGACGCTCCATGTAGTAACCCGGGTCCGGGTAGACCAGGTCCACAACGGCCCGCACGGCTGTTGCCGCACCCACGATCACCATGATGAGCGTGATCAGGCACACAACGTACAGGTAGATGTTGCGTAGCGACCAGCGACTGCCTGCCATCAGCGCACTCCTTCCATGCCGCGAACCCACCACGGCTGTGTCGTATCCCTAGTGTATTCCCCGCAATGTCATCCACACGCGATACAATCGCCACCATGTCATCACACCACACATCGGTGGCGCCATGCGCCTGATCATCCTCGCATCCGGCTCCTCCGGCAACGCGGCACTCATCGAGTCGGGAGGCCGGGCTGTGCTGCTCGACGCCGGCATCTCGGCCCGTGAGACGCTGCGGCGCATCACCGCCGCGAGCGTGCTCGATGCCCGGGTGGAGGCGATCCTGCTCACGCACGAGCACTCTGACCACGTGCGTGGCGTACGGGTGCTCGCCCGCAAGCTCGGCGTACCGGTGATCGGCACCGCGGGCACGCTGCAGGCGCTCTCGGGCATGCTCGCCGACGTGCCGGAGATGTCGCCGATCGGCCGCCGCGAGCGCATCTCGCTCGCCGGTATGCGCATCACCGCATTCCCCACCGCGCACGACGCCGCCGAGTCATGCGGCTACAGCTTCGAGAGCCGCCGGGGCCACCGGATCGCGATCACCACCGACACCGGCGTGGTCACGCCCGAAGCGCTCGAGGCGCTCGCAGGCGCGCACGTGATCGGCATCGAGGCCAACCACGACCCGCGCATGCTCGACACCGGCCCCTACCCGCCGTTCCTCAAGCGCCGGATCTCGGGCGACATCGGTCACCTCTCCAATGAGGCCGCGGCCGCGGCGCTCCGCTCGGCCGGCTGGCGGGGACTGTCGCAGGTGTTCGCGCTCCACATCTCGGAGCAGAACAACACGCCCGAGACGGCGCGCGGCGCATTGGCGCGCTCGCTTGCTTCGCATGGCGCGGTAACGCTCGACACCGTGGCGCGAGGCGAGATCGCCGGCTGCTCGATCTAGTACTCGATGCCCTTGCGCGCGGGGACGCCGCGATCGAACGGGTGCTTCACGAGCGTCATCTCGGTCACCAGGTCGGCTCGCTCCACGATCGCCTCGGGCGCCCCTCTTCCGGTGATCACGACCTCCATCGCCGGCGGACGCGCATCGAGCACCGCGAGCACGTCGTCGGTCTCCACGAGGTCGTAGTGCATCGCGACGTTGAGCTCGTCCATGACCACCAGGTCGTACTCTCCGCCCGCAAGCACGTCCTTGGCGAGCGCCCACGCGGCGTCGGCGGCGGCGCGGTCATCGTCGTGGATGCCCGAGCCGAGGAGCCCCGTTGAGCGCTCGGCGGGACGCTCGACACGCACGCCGAGCTGCTCGAGCATCGCAAGCTCGCCCGAGCGTGCGCCGCCCTTCACGAACTGGATGAACGCGACCTTGAGGCCGGACCCCACGGCGCGCACCGCAAGGCCCACCGAGGCGGTCGTCTTGCCTTTGCCGTCGCCGGTATACACCTGGATGAGACCGCGCTCGCGCTCCGCCATCACGCCTCCACTCCGCTGCAGCGCCCCAGGGCGCCGGGCACGTCTGCTTCCGAATCTACCCGCTGCGCGCCCTGTTCGAGCGCACGCTCCCACAGCGCGCGGGCCCGGCCGTGAGCGTAGTCGCGCTCATCGTCCATCTCGCCGACGAGCACCAGCGGACGCCCGGAGTCCAGCGCCGCCTGCAGGTTGGGTAGGTTCGCGCTGCCAAAGGGCGTCTCGCACACCACCACGCACGCGCACGCGGCGTACCCGGCACGCACATCGGCCGCGATGACATCGTCCACCTCGCCGAACGCGGGGAGTTCCGCCATCCCCGCGCCCACCGCTTCGGCCACGGCATGATCGATGTCGCCGCGGTTGAGCGCACCGGCGTAGAGCGGGTGTCCCGCAAGCGCGAGCCGCCGCATGAGCCCGGCGCCCGCTCCCGAGCCACACACGAGACCGATCCGCGGGCCGCTCACCGCGGGCGCGAGGTCGGCCCCTCGCACGATCGGCGTGACGGCCACGCTGCCGGTCACCGGGTCGGTGCGCACCACGGCACGCACGCCGAAGACGTCGGAGACCACCTGCGCGTCGAGCGCGCTGGCAGGCGGCGCCGGGGCCGTGACCCCGTCGTCAGCCACGATGCTTATGCGGTCCGCATAACGCGCAGCCAGGCCGAGGTCGTGGAACACACCCACCACGGTGAGTCCACCGTCGGCAAGAGAGCGCACGAGCTCGAGCACCTGGAGCGCGTGGTTGAGGTCGAGGTGGCTCGTGGGCTCGTCGAGCAGCAGCACGCGGGGCTGCTGGGCAAGCGCCTGCGCGAGCGTGAGGCGCTGCAGGTCGCCGCCGGAGAGTTCGTCCACCGGCTCGGCAGCCAGTCGCGCTGTGTCGGTGCGCTCCATCACCTCGTCCACGATCGCCGCGTCGGCCGCGCCGGGTGTGGCGAGCCTGCCGAGGTGCGCGTGGCGACCCATCTCCACGTACGCGCGCGCCGTGAACGAGAAGGTGGCCAGTTGCGTCTGCGGCACCACGCCCACGATGCGGGCGCGCTCGCGCTCCGGCATGCGCACGAGCGACGCGCCGCCGAAGGTGATGTCGCCCGAGCTCACGGTCGCGCCGCCGGTCATCGCTCGCAGGAGCGTGGACTTGCCGGCGCCGTTGGGGCCTACGAGTCCCACGAACTCGCCGGGCTCCACGGCGAAGCTGGCATCGCGCACGATGGTGCGCGCGCCGTACCCGATCGAAGCGCGCACGTACTCGAGCGCACCGGGCGCGGTGGCAGCGGCGTTGGCGGATGGCGCATCGTATCGGCCGGACGCGCCCATCACACGCGCTCCTTCCGCAGCAGGATCCACAGGAAGAACGGCCCGCCGGCGAGCGCAGTCACGATGCCAACGGGAACCTCCACGGGAGCGAGCACGATGCGCGCGAGCAGATCGGCCACCACGAGCACGATCGCGCCGGCGAGCACCGAGGCCGGCAGCAGCAACCGATGCCGGGGACCGAGCGCCAGGCGCACCATGTGGGGCGTCATCAGGCCGATGAAGCCGATCAGCCCCGAGACCGACACCGCCCCGGCCACCACGAGCGAGGCCGAGGCGAGCGCGAGCATCTTGAAGCGCTCAACCGATACGCCGAGCTGCCCCGCGCGCTCGTCGCCGAGCAGCATCAGGTCGAGCTCACGGTGGTAGAGCGCGGGAGCGATCGATCCGATCGCGAGCATCACGCCCAGCGAC
Organism: uncultured Coriobacteriaceae bacterium; assembly: GCA_964610065.1. Classification (GTDB taxonomy): domain Bacteria; phylum Actinomycetota; class Coriobacteriia; order Anaerosomatales; family Anaerosomataceae; genus Anaerosoma. The sequence goes on from CAZSUO010000016.1 coordinate 4,692, forward strand.
GCGACGTGCTCCCACGAGCGGTTCTGCAGACCGCCCATCATCCAGAAGACCACGCTCGACATCTGCTCGCGATCGAGCACGAGCAGGAACGACGTGAGCGCCGAAAGGATGTACGAGACGGCCATGCCCGCCAGCAGAAGCGAGGTAGGGTCGAGCCTGCCGCGGCGCGACGCCAGCCGTACCACCAGCAGCATCGTAAGGCCGGCGCCCACGAACGCGCCCACCGGCACGCCGATCGCACGCATCATGTAGCTCGTGCCGAGCGCCATCATCGCCACGGTGGCGCCGAGGCCCGCCCCCGAGGACACGCCGAGGATGTACGGGTCGGCGAGCGGATTGCGGAACAGCGCCTGGTAGAGCACGCCGGCGAGCGCGAGCGCCGCTCCAACGAGCGCCGCGAGCAGCACGCGCGGCAACCGCAGGTCGAGCACCACGGCATCGGCAAGCGTGCGCTCCCCGCCGCCGAGAGCGTGCGCGATCGCGCTGACGACCTCTCCCGGCGAGATCGGCACGGCCCCGAACGCCACGCCCGCGATGATCGCGAGCACGAGCGCCACGGCGAGCCCCGCGAGCACGAGGACCGTACGCGATCTGCCGGGAGCGGGCGTCATGCTACTTGCCGAACGCTTCGGGATGGAGCGCCTCGGCGATCTGGCGGATACCCTCGGCCACACGCGGGCCAGGACGGCTCACCAGGTTGTCGTCGAGCAGGTACACGCGCCCGTTGGCCACGGCCGCGATCTCACCGAGTCCGGGGCGGCCGGAGATGTCGCTTGGCGTGCTCATCGAGCCCATCGTGGCCAGGTAGACGTCGGGGTCGGTCTGCACGAGCTGCTCCACCGAGTACGCCACGTACCCTGCCTCGGTGACCACGTTCTCGCCGCCCGCGTGCTCGATGAGGTCGTTCAGCAGCGTGCCGGCGCCCGCGGTGAAGAGCGGGTCCTGCGCGATCTCGAGGAAGCAGCGGACCGGAGCGCCCTCAACGAGCTCGCCGATGTCCTCCACCTGGAGTTGCATCGAGCTCACCGTTTCCGCCGCGGCCTCGGTCTCGCCGATCACGGCGCCCACGGTCTCGATGGCCGCGTACACTTCATCGAGCGACTGCGGGTCGATGGCCACGACCGATGCGCCGAGCGCCTCGAGCTGCGCGATCGCCTCGGCCTGCACGCCGGTGGTGAGCAGCACCACGTCGGGGTCGAGCGCCGCGATGGCCTCGAGGTTGGGGCCGACGAAGTCGCCCACCTTCTCGATGTCGGCGACCTCGGGCGGGTAGTCGCAGTACGTGGTGACGCCCACGAGCCGGTCGAGCGCGCCAAGCTCGGCGACGATCTCGGTGTTGGCGGGAGCAAGGCTCACGATGCGCTCGGGCTTCGCGGCGATCGTGACCTCCCGGCCGGCGTCGTCGGTGATGGTGACCGGGAACGCCGCCCCGGGCGCCTCGGCCGCCGGCTCCGCGGCGGGCTCGCTCGCGCACCCCGCGAGCGCCCCGATGGCCAGCGCCGCCGCAAGCAGCAGCGCGGTGATCCGTACCTGTCGTGCCATGGTTCCTCCTAGCGTCTCATACCTGCACTTCGGCCGAAGTACTGACGCGCCTCGAACACGAAAAAGACCCGCGCCGATATGGCGGGGTCTCCGTGTTCGAGGTCTCGGTCTCGAAGCGCTGGCTCGAGCGCTGCGATCATGCCTCGTACCACGAAGGCCGCGTCGCACGGTGTAGGCAGGTCTCCTGGCTTCGAGGCTCAAGGCCTCTTCACAGTGGCGGGTCCGCGCCGGAATCGCACCGGCTTCCCTATTCTCCCGGTTCCCCGGGCACCTACGCCGTCTTCGGTTGTCCCGGCCATCATAGACCCGATAGGGTCAATCGCAAAGGCGCTCATCACCGGAGATCGATCATGCACGGCTCCCGCGCCACGGTGAGCGTGTTGGCGGCCGATGCCGCCCGAGTCATCGCACACCCTTCCCCGCACTGCGGCTCCACGCGTGGCAGCGGTGTCGGTGTATCGTGGAGGCAGGCAACGTAGGCAGGGCTACGCCACACGCCCCGCAGTCTCAGGATGAGGAGCACGTATGCAGACCGCGAACGGACCCCACCACGCCGACAGACCGCCGAGCGATGGTGCCGCCGAGCCTGCGGTGGCCATCCCCGATGCGACGATCGTGATGCGCAGCCGGACCGCGTACCTTGTCGGCGTCTCCGCAGACGAGTTGATCGAGATCACGCTTTCCGACGTACTGAAGTTCCACGGATACTGTGCCGGCGGCGTGGCATTCGCATTCCGCGCCGCCCAGGAGGCATTCAACGTGTTGTACGGCGATGATGCCCCCGTCAGACAGGGACTCCGAGTCGAGACCGCCTACCACTGCTGTCAGGCGGGCGCTCTTGCGTTCATCACCGGCGCGCGCAGCGACTTCGGTGCTGAGAGAAGCATCGGTGACCTTCTACTCATCCCCAAGGAGGAGCAGAAGATGGTCTTCACCGACAAGACTTCGGGTCGCTCGGTCACACTCAGACCGCACTTCGACCCCCATGACACTTTCAAGCCGCTCTTCAGGGGCGTCGGGCAGGATGAAGGCATGGCTGAGGAGGTCCGTGGCACGCTGCAGCAGGCCGTGGACGCCTACATGCACGATCCTGTAGAAACGCTGTTCGCGATCGAAAGCGACTGACGCGCCTGGACTAACGTTCGACGAATCGTTTGTCGGAGAGCTTCTCGCCGACCGAGTCGCACGTCGGCTCGAGCCAACCGATGCGCACCTCGCCATCGGCATCGAAGCCCGGTACGTAGGGCTTGATGTCGAGGATCGGAGTGCCGTCCAGCACGTCGATGTTCTCCACATGGAGCACCGTACCCTCGACGCTGACGATCCGGACGACGGACAACCCGATGGGATTCGGTCGCCGCGGCGCCCGGGTGGCGAATACGCCATGCGGCCGTGCATCGAGGAACGGCGTCACGATCGTCTCGTATCCCGCACTCTTGTGCAACGCGTACAGGAGGATCGCGTGGGAGAAACCATCAAGGTCGGTCAGACCCTCGGCGAACTTCTCGAAAACCTCGACGGTTCCGGCAACGCCGCTGGCACCCGCTGGCTGAACCGGCATCCCTTCAAGGTCGCGAAATGGCGTATGGATCACGCCGATGGCTCGCATCACGAACTCACGATCGTCTGGCACAGCTATCCCCCGATCCGCTAGTCGTTGTCCGTGCCAGGTTTCCCATCAGCCGAGGGTCTCGGACTCGACTGAGAACAGATCGGCATCGGGCACTTCGAGCCCGTACGAAAGCCCGCTCTGGCGGTCGGTGATCGTCACCCGGTGCGTCAGCGTCTCCCACACGGTCACCACCGGACCATCACTCTCGTTGAAGTAGAGGCGCCTGGGGTTGGCGATGCGCGCCCTCGTGATGCCCTGGATGGCATCGGCCGCGCAGAGCGGGCCGTCCACGTGCACGACGAGCCCAGGCGCAGAAAGCATGCCCACAATCTCCTCGGCGGCAAGCGCCATCCTCGCCGCAACCATCAGGTGATCACACATCTCCCGATGATGGTCGACGGCCTGCTCGAGCATCAACGACCAGCGCATCTCCCGCGATGCCGGCCTGATGTACGGGGCTCGCGGTGAGAACACGCAATCGCCCTCGTAGTACGACTTGATATCGAGCACCGGGGTACCGTCGATCGCGTCGCATCCCGACACGTGCAGCGTGGTGCCCTCCACCTTCTCGAGCTTGACGCGCGAGAGTCCGATGGGGTTCGGCCGAACATAGGCACGAACACCGAACACGCCGTATTCGGGCAGGTCGGGATTGATGCGGGCGGGGACAACACTGAACTTGTCACGTTCCGCCTTGTGGAACCAGGTGAGGATCCACAGGTGTGAATGCTCGGCGATCCGCAGGAGCGCCCGCTCGTACTTCGGGTCGATCTCGATGATCGCGTTCGTGCCGCCGATCGGCATGGTGTTTGGCTCGCCCGGCGCGGAACGTACCACGCCGATCTGATACAGCTCGGGAATCATGCGGTCTCCGTTCGTTGGTGGGTCACCCGCGCCAGCGCTCCAGTCGGCGCTCGATCGGGCGGATTGCGAGTGCTTCGAACAACACGACGATCACGATCATCACGACGGCCCATGCGAAGAGCTTGTCTGTCTCCATGTATGAGCGCGTCAGGCCAATCGCGGGGCCCACGCCGTCCTGGGCACCCAGGAGCTCGGCGAAGATCGTCATCCTGATGGCCGTGGTCACCGAAAGGGTCAGACCGCCGAGGAGGCCCACGGCGAGCCCTGGAATGTAGAGCTTGCGCACGCGGACCCTCAAGGGCATGCGGAAAACGCGAGCCATCTCGAGCAATGAGCGGTCGAGGGAGCGCAGGCTGTCGCGCGTACCGAGGTACATCACGGGCACGACCATCAACCCGACGACGAACACCACCTGACCCGTTCCCATGCCGAACCACACCATCGCCATGACGACGAAGATCATGCTCGGCGTGGACAACACCATTGCGACGAGCGGTTTCGTGACGTCGTCCATGCGTGGGATCAGCCCGCCCACGAGTCCCAGCAGCGTGCCAACGAGCATTCCGACAGCCATGCCGGTAGCGGCACGCTGCCCGGAGATGGCGAGCGCTTCAAGGATCTCCCCGCTGCTCGCCATCTCCAGGAATGCGCGCCAGGTGTCGGCCGGCGACGGGATTATCAGGGGATGGCTCAGCCACGCGCCCACCTGCCAGGCGGCAAGCAGCAGCGCCACCCCGATGATCCCGCCCACGGTCCCGCTTCTACGGCTGGTAGTAGAAGCCGTCATCCGGCAGCTTCCCACCGATCGACTCGGGGTTCGCGGTCTTGAGGAGCTCGTTGTAGAAGGCCTCGATCGCCTCGCGTGAATCGATCGCGCGCTTCGGGTCAAGACGCGCGTACTTCAGCGAGTCCGCGACCGCCGGCGCCTTCATCTTCTCGTCCATCGCCTCGATGATGGGGCCGGCCTCTGCCGGGTTCATGTTGGTCCACTCGGCAGCCTCATCGAACGCGTTCAGGAACGCCTCGATCATCTCAGCATCGTCGGCAGCATCGCCGATGACCACGTACCCGGCCCATGGAATGCGCGCATCGGCGTTGCCTACCGCTTCGGCCCACTCGACCTGAAGATCGATCGCCCTGTTCAGGGTCACACCCTGCTTCTTGGCGGTGAGGACGGCGCCGCTGGAGGCCGGCTCATTGAGTACCGCATACGTGAGCTCACCCATCGCCAGCTTGGTCTGCATGTCAGCAAGGTCCAGGTACGTGATGGTGAGGTCCTTGTCTGGGTCGATGCCCTGCCCGATCAGCAAGTGGCGGAACAGCAGGTCGTGGATGCCGCCCTTACCCGCGATGCCCACTTCCTTGCCCTTGAGCTGTGCGAGCTCGGTGAGTGAACCATCGGGCGTGACGACGTACAGCATGCCCCATACGCCGACGTTGATGAGCTTCACCTTGGCGCCGTTGTTGTACAAAAGCATGGCGTTGGTGAGCGGTGTGACAGCGATGTCAACCTGCTGCGCCGTGATGAGAGCCTTCAGCTGGTCGCCCGTGGTCCAGGCTTGAGGAGCGACGGTCGCGTTGATCTCGGCAATGCCATCCTGTGCGAGCTTGGCCAGCGGGAAGGCCACGGGACCGGGACCGTATGCGACATCGATCGTCATCGGCTCCCTGGGCTCCTCGGCCTCCGCCTCTGGCTCCACTGCCAGTGTCTCCTCCTCCGGCTCGGAAGCGCATCCCGGTACCGCCAGCATTAGCGCCAGCGCGAGCAGGATGCTTGTCAGTGCGCGTACCTTCATTCTGGTCCCCAATCTACGATAGGTTGCCCGGGCCCCATCTGGCCCGAGAGGGTCCTGAGTGTGGTGATCTCGGAGAGGCAGAACGCATCGCTTCTCTCCGCGCGTGCGCGGTCGATGCGGTACTCGGACCAGTCGGCCGCGCGGGCACCCCGCATCACGATGATCCGGTCGCCCATGGAGACGGCGTCCTCGAGATCGTGTGTGACGAAGACGGTGGTGCAGGGTCGCCACGACAGCAACTCGTCCAAGTACCTACGGAGCGACTGACGGAGGTCGTGATCGAGAGCGCTGAACGGCTCATCGAGGAGAAGCGTGCGCGGCGTGATCACGAACGCACGCGCGAGCGCGACACGCTGCCGCATCCCGCCACTCAGCTGTGACGGGTAGAGGTGGCTCGCATCGGCGAGCCCCACGCGCTCGAGCACGTCACGCGCAAGCGATGCCCGGTCGGCGGCCGTGAATCCGTTCGCGTGCAGCCCGACTTGTACGTTGTTGGTGACATCGCACCACGGCAGCAGTCTCGGCTCCTGGAACACGTACGCAAGCGGTCGCGACGCCACCTGCACGCTGCCGGAATCGGGCTGCACGAGTCCCGCGATCAGATGGAGCAGCGTCGACTTGCCCACGCCCGAGGCGCCGGTGATGCAGACGAGTTCGCCCGGATTCACGGTCAGGTCGACATCGTCGACGACCGTGTTGTGGCCGTACTTCTTCGAGACGCCCATGAGCCGGATCACGCAACAACCCCTTAAGCTAAGCGTTTGTTTAGCGTACCCCATGGACGCATCCTGGAGTAGGCCGAACATCACGGCCTTGACTTTGGTCAAGTCCTCGCCATCCGATGCGGACAGAATCTCCCCCGGGAACGAGAGTGCTCGCGCGGACGTCCCGCACAGGCACGGGACGCTTCGGGCCAGCCGGTCGCCCTGAAACGCTACAATGTGCCAATGCTGTCAGGCTAGGCAGCACCCCGAGTGTGAGGACACCGATGGACATCTTCCAGAAGGCAGTGGACTACACGGAGGCCCGCGCGGCGCGCGAGTCCGGGTACTACCCCTACTTCCAGGTGATCGAATCGGAATCGGACTCGAGCGTCGTCCTCGAGGGCCGCGAGCTCGTGATGCTGGGCTCCAACAACTACCTCGGCCTCACCACCCACCCTCACGTGCGCGAGCGCGCCGCCGAGGCGCTTGAGAAGTACGGCACGTCGTGCACCGGTTCACGGCTCCTGAACGGCAACCTCGACATCCACGAGGAGCTTGAGGAGCGTCTCGCCCGCTTCGTGGGCAAGGAGCGCGCGCTGGTGTTCTCCACCGGCTTTGGCGCGAACATCGGCACCATCTCGGCGATCGCCGGCCGCCACGACACCGTGGTCATCGACAAGGACGACCACGCGAGCATCTACGACGGCTGCAAGCTGAGCTACGCCAAGGTGGAACGGTTCGACCACAACGACATCGAGGCGCTGCGCGCGGCGCTCGAGCGTGCGTCGGCGGGCGGCAACGGCCACGGCGGCATCCTCGTGGTGGTGGACGGCGTGTTCTCGATGGAGGGCGACATCGCCCCGCTGCCCGAGATGCTCCCGGTGCTCGCCGAATACGGCGCCCGGCTGATGGTGGACGACGCGCACGCCTCGGGTGTGCTCGGCCCGGTGGGCAACGGCACCGCCGCGCACTTCGGCGTCACGGACCGGGCCGACCTCATCATGGGCACGTTCTCGAAGAGCTTCGCCTCACTCGGCGGATTCATCGCGGGCGACGAGCGCGTGATCGACTACATCAAGCACAACTCGCGCCCGTTCATCTTCTCGGCGGCCATGGCGCCCCCCAGCGTGGGGGCGTGCCTCGGCGCGCTCGACGTGATGGAAAGCGAGCCACAGCACCGCGAGCGGCTCTGGGAGGTCGTGAACCGGATGCAGGCGGGCTACCGCGAGCTCGGGTTCGACACCGGCACGAGCGAGACGCCCGTGATCCCGATCATCCTCGGCGACGAGATGCTCGTGTTCGAGTTCTGGCGCAGGCTGCTCGAAGAGGGCGTGTTCGTGAGCCCGGTGCGTCCGCCGGCGGTGCCCGCCGGCCGCGCGCTGCTGCGCACGAGCTACATGGCCACGCACACCGACGCGCAGATGGAGTTCGTGCTCGAGACCTTCGCCAGAATCGGCCGCGAGCTGGGCGTACTCAAGGGGTAGACCGCGGCCCCTACTCGGCCTCGGACACCTCGGCGGCGCCCGCGAGCACCGGCTCGAGCGGTGTGGACGGCACCGGCGCACCCTCGGCCACGCCACCATCACGACGCCCGCGACGCGCAATGAGCGTGACCACGGCCAGCGCCACGATCGCGATCGTGCCCACCATGCCGAAGAAGCCGTTGATGAACGCCGGGTCGCCGGAGCTGAAGACCGGGCTGTCGGGGTGGAACAGGTTGGGCAGCACGAGCACGAGGTACCACAGCGTGCCGGCGAGCAGCGCGTCGAGCGCGGCGGGGATCTTCGGGTGGTCGAAGATGAGCTGCAGGGCAAGGACGATGATCGAGGCGGCCAGAATGCCGAAGGTCATCATCAGCCGCGGCTCGTCCCACAAGATGCCGCCCCACAGGACCTTCATCGACACGATGCCGAGCACGGTGTTCACGATCCACAGCGGCAGCGAGAACCAGCGGAACGCCTCGCCCCAGGGCCGTGCGCCCTTGACGCCGAAGATGAACGCGAGGCCGAAAAGGCCGGCGAGCGTGAACGTGCCCATGTTCACCCACGTGGCAGCGCCGTGGAACATCACGAAGCGCACCATCGTGCCGAGCTTCGCATCAGGCGGGATGCTCAGGATGGCGATCACGCAGCCCACGACTGCGAGCGGGATGAGTGCGATCAGCGTGGTGCGGGCGGTCTTGGAGAGCGGCACGGATGCTCCTTTGCGTGGCGACTGCTGCGCGGCCCCTCCGGTGCGTGCGGGGCGCATTGAGCGACCCGCACAGGCGCGGGTCACAGGCATTCTACCAGTCCGCGCCGACAGTCGCCGGGCGCCGCGCCTACCGCGCGCCCGCCAGACGCCACACCCCTATTCCACCGGTGCCGGGCGTCGCGCCTTGCGCCGCAACCTCGGCACCGCCGCCGCCATGGCCTCCTCGCCCGCCGCGATCGCGAAGGCGGTCTGCCCGTAATCGAAACCGGTGAGCGCGTGCACGTCGGGTGAGACCACCACGTCGGCGAACCTGAGCGCCTGCGCCGCGAGCCGCCCCTCGAGCGCCTCCGAGACAGCGCCCATCACGTCCATCCCGCTCGTGCCGCGCTCCACGTTGCCGGTGCGCACCCCTTCGGCGATGTCCTTGAACTTGACCACGCCCACCTCGCCCACCGGCGGCAGCGGCCCCACGGTGCCCATCCCGCAGACCTCCACACCCACGACGGTCTGTCCGCCGAGGTGCCGAGCGAGGCCCACGGGGACCGGGTCGCACACGTAACCGTCCACCAGCAGCATGTCGTCCATGCGGACCGGCAGGAACGCCAGCGGCACCGACACGCTCGCGCGCACGGCCGCGATCAGGTCGCCCTCGGTGAACCGCACCGGCACGTTGCGCGTGAGGTCGGTGGCCACACAGCCGAAGGGCATGCGCAGCTCCTCGAACGTGGCCGGCAGGTACCGGCGCAGGTACTCCTGCACCTTGGCGCCCGAGAACACGGCGCCTTTGGTGAGCGCCATCTCGCTCACGCCCGTGACCTCGCGCACGTCGAACTCGAGCGCGATGCGCTCCATCTCGTCAACGGGGATGCCGGCCGCATAGAAGGCGCCGATGAGCGCGCCCATGCTCGTACCGGCGATCACGTCGGGCCGGAGCCCTTCGGCCTCGAGCGCCTTGAGCACGCCGATGTGCGCCAGGCCGCGAGCGGCCCCGCTGCCCAGCGCGAGACCGATCCGCCTGGAACCGAACCACGACATCACAGACCACCTCTTCGGACGCAGGGCACGTCTCAAGGCCGCGAGGTCACTCCCCGATCTCGGCCAGCTTCACCGCGTACTGCCACGACGTCACGAGGAATACCCCCGAAAGCGCGACGGCAAGCACGATGCCGATGATGTCGAACGGGAGCAGGTCGCCGAGCAGCGGGGCGCCGCTCACGAACGGCGTGAGGAACCACCCCTCGGCGGCCATGATCGCGATGTTCACGGCCACGATGATCGCGCGCATCTCGGTGGGGCCGAGGGTGCCGAAGCTGATCTTGAAAACGCCGTCGACCGCCGTGCGGATGTACACGTGCACCGACATCAGCAGGTAGCCGATCATCGCGAACGCCGCGATGTCGAGCCGCAGGAACGGCGACATGCCGATGCCGATGATGGTGAGGAACTCGGTGACCGCGTCGACGGTGTGGTCGATGTAGAAGCCGAAGCGCGGGCGCTCGATCTTGCGGTAGCGCGCGAGGGTGCCGTCGAGGCTGTCGCCCACCCAGTTCACGAAGAAGCCCGCCGAGGCGAGCAGCAGCCACCAAACGCTCTGCCCCGAGAGCCAGTAGCCGGCGAAGCACATGATCGAGCCCACAACGCCGAGGCCGGTGAGGAAGTCGGGGGTGACCCACCCGGGCGCGCGTGCGGCCATCCACTGCAGCGCGGGGCGCTCGAGCGGCCCGAGCAGCGTCTGGTTCACGCGGGTGTGCTTCTTGATGTCGTTGGCCTCGGCCATCTGTTGTCTCCTTGTCGGCGGTAGTCGCAATCATCGTACGGGAGAGCCGTGCGTCGCGCTCACCTACCGTGGCGGTGGGCGACCCCCGCCGAATGTCCCCTGGTGTGCCCGCTGGCTTCGCTCATCCCGGCGGCTCGACACCTGGCCACACCACGTGCGGCATCGTCCACTGCGCTGGCGCCTCGGCGATCAATCGCTCCGCGGGAGCAAGCACCGCTTCGGCATTGGCGCGCAGCAGATCGGGTGTGGGCCGCCCCGGGGTCATGGGGACCGGATCTGCGGCCACGAGCCGGTAGCGCCCGTCCTCGGTCCGCCGACCCCCGAACGGGATCACCGGCACCCCGGCGCGCATCGCAAGCCTGACATGCAGGAGCGGCAGTGGCGCCGGTCGGCCGAAGAAGCGCGGCTCCACCTTGTCGGGCTCGGGCATCGGCCGATCAACCCCGGTCAGGAGTGAGCCGCCGCTATCGAGACGACGGGCGGCCTCCTTGAGCGCAGTCGTGGAGACCGGCGTCACCTCGAATCCGGCCTGCTCACGGATTTCGTTCTGCCACTGATAGCTCCCGCCGGGATCGGGCACGGAGAGGACCTGCATCAGCCACCCGTCCCGGCCGAGCGCCCTTCCGATGAGATCGAAGTTGCCCATGTGGATGCCCACATACACGAACGGGCCCTGGGTGCGCTCGCGCTCGATGAAGGCGTGGAACGCGTCGTCGCGCACAACGAGGGCGTCTTCGGCGGGGATGTCGCCGAGGACGCGATAGAACTCGTAGAGGAAGAGCGCCATATGCCGCGCGTTGGCACGTACAGCCGCGTCGAGTGCACCACCTGTGAGCGTGCCGCCGGAGACGACGTACTGGTTCACCCGTGCGGCATGCGCGAGAGCCGAGGTGTGGCTGCGCGCGACGTGTGCCGCGCCAGCGGACAGCAGCCGGTCGGCAAGAGGTCTCGGGGCTATGCGTGCGGCCGCAACCGCCATGCGCATCCCTGTCCGACCCATGAGTCCGCTCACTCGCTTCACTCGCCTTCCGATGCCATCGAACCAGTGTACCAGCACCCAGCGCAGTGCTACGCTCGTTCGCGACGCTCGCGAAGGAGGACCAATGAACGACGTGGCAGGCGGTGTCCGGATCGTGGAGGTCCCGCTCGGGGACCCGCGGATGAAGGAGTTCGTCGCCCTCCACTGGGACCTGTACGAGAACAACCCGTACTGGTGTCCGCAGTTCGACGCCGACCTCCTCGGCAACCGCCTCCTCGGCCTGAAGGGGCTGCTGACGCCGCAGCACCCGTATCACCTGTCGTCGGTGGCCGCGCACTTCATGGCGTACAAGGGCGATAAGGCCGTGGGGCGTGTATCGGCGGTGGTGAACAACCGCTTCAACGACTACTACGGCGTGAAGGTCGCGTTCTTCGGGTTCTTCGAGTGTGTGGAGGACTACGATGTGGCACGGGCGCTTCTCGACGCTGCGCGGGCGTGGGCCACGGCGCAGGGCGCGACGGTGCTGCGCGGGCCGGGTGAGTACTGCAACATCACCCATGAGCGCCAGGGCTGCCTGATCGACGGGTTCGACCAGGACGTGTACGTGGAGCACACGTGGAACCCGCCGTACTACCAGGAGTTCATCGAGCGGTACGGCTTTGAGAAGGCGATGGACTACCACGCATACCTGATCGACCTCAAGGCGCCGATCCCCGAGCGGTTGCATCACATCTCGGAGGGCGTGCGTGAGCGGAGCACGCTCACAACGCGGGCGCTCGACATGTCGCGGTTCGACGAGGACCTCAAGCTCGTGATCGACATCTACAACCAGGCCTGGGCGCAGAACTGGGGCTTCCTGCCGGTGACGGAGTGGGAGGTGGAGGCGCTCGTTGAGGCGCTGAAGCCGATCATCGACCCGGGGTTGTGCCGGTTCGCGTACTACGACGGTGAGCCGATCGCGGTGCTGGGGGCGTTCCCGGACCCCAACTACGCCACCAAACCCCGCTGGAAGCTCTACGGCGACAGCGATTACGCGCGCATCGCGCGACTGTTCGCTACGCGACGGTCGATCCCCCGCGTGCGGCTCATCTTCTTCGGCATCGTACCGGGGTTCCGCCGCCTTGGCGCCGACGCGCTGCTGTACGAAGAGGTGCACCGGTACGCGGTGGAGAAGGGCTACAAAGCGGTGGATGTGTCGCTCCTGCTCGAGGTGAACGAGCTGATCATCCGGGCCGCCGAGTTCATGGGCGGCAAGCGCTACAAGACGTGGCGCATCTGGGACCTGCCGCTGTCGTAGTCAGGGCGTGGCGCGATCGGGGGCCTGATGTCCCCACGTCGACCTCCCTGGCCGACCCGTTGGTCGCGCCCCGGACTCAAGCACCACTCCCCCGACTCCAGCGCACGGCCGGCCCCACGGCTGCAGCCCCCCGGTCCACGGCCGCGCCACAATTCCGACTCTGCGCCCGACCCTCGGCCGCACGCCCGTCGGCTTCGACCTACGCTCGCAGATACCCTGCCCGTGTCCCTCGGAAGACTTAGCACATCCGCTAAGTTGCATGAGGCCTGCGGTATCCACCTCCCATGTGAGTCCTCAGACGACTTAGCGCATCCGCTAAGTCGTCTGAGGATGGCGGGCGGCCATCCGGCGCGAGTGTGGAACAAGGAAGATCAGCAGGGGTGCTTGAGCGGTGCATGAGCGGTGCATGAGGGGCGCGGATGGTTGTCCGGCTCGCCTCGCTGAGGGATGCAATGCCCACAAACGCCCGGTGGCGAGTGCAGACGACCGCTCGACCTCGCAGCAAACCTTTCATCAAGATATTTCGACCCTACATCGCCCAATAGTGACCGTTCATCAGCTTGATGCGCATTTCTTGGAATACCCTCTTGCATCCGCTTCACGGGTGGCGTAGAGTCACAGTTGTCCCGAGAGGTCGAACCGGGAGAACCGCGAAAGGTAGCGTACCAGTAGCTGCCGGCGGGGAGTGTAAGCGGAAGGCACGCGCAAGCTGGCCGGAGGCTCTCAGGCCCCAAAGGTAAGAAACGGGAAGCTTCGGATTAGCGGATCTTCGCAGGAACGGTTTCTCGGGACACCTCTATTCTCAGGCAGATCGTGCGGGTATCCTCCGGTCGCCTGGTCCCGACTCCCTTGGCGGCGTGCAATGCGTCGCTCGGCGCGGGTCGATCGGTGCGGCGCTGCGCAGCACCGCGTCGCTCGACGGGGGTCACTCGGTTTGGCGTCGCTCGACGGGG
>CAZSUO010000016.1:18508-24582 GCA_964610065.1 uncultured Coriobacteriaceae bacterium
GCGCAGCACCGCGTCGCTCGACGGGGGTCACTCGGTTTGGCGTCGCTCGACGGGGTTGCTCGATGCAACACCACCCCGCTACCCCTCGGCACGCATCACGCAATCGGCCCCGGCCTCTTTGGCCGCATACATCGCATGGTCAGCGCGCAGCACGATGGAGTCGCGGCTCTCCTCGGCATGCAGCTCGGCCACCCCGATGCTCACGGTCATCGGCACGCGCTCACCTTCGACCACCGCCGGCTCGGCGCCGACGCGCGCGCGAATACGCTCGGCAAGTGCCAGCGCCCGGCTGGAATCCAGGCCCGGGGCGATCAGCAGGAACTCCTCGCCGCCAACGCGGCCCACGGTGTCGTACGACCGGCTTTCGTCACGGAGCAGCCGCCCGAAGTGCCGCAGCGCCACATCTCCCCCGCTGTGATCGTGCCGGTCGTTGATGAGCTTGAAGTCGTCGAGGTCGATCATGGCCACGCTCAGCTTCGCGCCGGTGCGACGTGACCGATCGATCTCCTCGTCCAGCCGCTCGAACGTGCCCCGGCGGTTCAGCAGCCCGGTGAGGTCGTCGGTAAGCGCGGCGTCTGCCAGGCGGCGGTGCACCTCGCTCATGCGGCCACCGAGCCTCCTGGTGATGAGGAGCAGCCCGAAGCTCGACACGCCCGCGGTGAGCAGGCCGAGCACCCACAGCGTCGTTGCCGTGTCGCGGAGTTGGCCCCCGATGCTCGCAACCGGTACCGCCACCGTGGCTGCGCCGACCACGCTCCCGACGCTCTGCACCTGTCCGGCGTGACACGTCAGGCACTCGGACTGCGCGACAAGCGGGCTGATGTAGCGGAGCGACTCGCCGGTGCGGGTCTCGGCGATCTCCCACTTCGGCTCGCGGTCCTCATCGAACGCCAGCAGCGACTCGCGCTCCCAGGCGTCGGCCGCATGCGCGGGGTTGATGGGGTCTAGGCTCACCAGGTGGAACGACACGCCGCGCCTGGCTTCGAGCCGCTCGGAGATCTGCATGGTCACGAGCCCCGGGTTCTGCAGCACGAGCGATCGGCCATCGGTCAACTCGGCGGTGTGCGTGATGTCGAGCTGCTCGAAGTACGGGTTGATCGCCGCGCCGGGGCGCTGTTCCACCCAGACGCCTCCGTGCTCGGTGATCCATCCCCGCGTGGTCATGATGAGCTCGTGGTATGTGGCCGCCTGGGCGCGCAGCGACTCGTACAAGAGCGTGCGCGTGCGCAGGTAGATCGAGCCGTACGTGAGCGCGGTGAAGGCAAGCGCCGCGACGACGAGCGAGACCGTGAATCGCTTCAGATGACGCTGTGCGAGCATCGCTTCGGTCATGGGCTGCCTGCCGAGTGTCGTCATGTGCTTATCGATGTCGTCATTGGCTTATGTATCGGCTCACCATGTGCCGAAGTGTAGCGTCAGTATCCATAACAGTCACCACTCTCAATGTCAGAGCGGCGCGGTACGATGCGGGTGCTGAAAGGAGCCACCGTGCGGACACTGTCGAAATCGCGATTCCAGAAGGGCCTGCAGTGCGAGAAGGCGCTGTGGCTTTCGATGCACCGTCCGGAGCTTGCGGCGAAGACCTCCGAGTCGCAGCAGTGGATCTTCGATCAGGGCAGTGAAGCCGGGCGGCTCGCGCAGCGGCTCTTCCCGGGCGGTGTGGAGGTCGCCGAGGACCACACGCAGGGCGCCGAGGCGCTCGAGACCACGGCGCGGTTGCTTGCCGAGGGAGCGCGGGTGCTCTATGAGCCCGCGTTCAGCTTCGGCGGGGTGTTCGCGCGCGTGGATGTCCTCGTGTCCGCGGATGACGGCATGTGGGACCTGTACGAGGTGAAGTCGAGCACGCGCACCAAGGACGTGCACGTCACCGACGCTGCGGTGCAGGCGTATGCCGTCGAGGGAGCCGGACTTCCGGTGCGCTCCATCAACATCGTGCATCTCGACACCACGTACGTGTACGCGGGGGGCGAATACGACGTCGGAGCGTTGTTCGCGATCGACGACATCACGCAGGCCGCCCGCGCGTTCATGCCCGAGGTACCCGGAGCCGTCACCCGGCTGCAGGAGATGCTGGAGGGCCCCGAGCCACAGGTGACGATCGGCGAGCGTTGCTCCTCGCCGTACGACTGCGACTTCGCCGGATACTGCCATGCGTTCCTGCCGAGCGTGCACCCCGTCACGGCCCTGCCTGGCATGAAGGACCCGTTGCTGCACGCGCTCCTTGACCTCGGGGCGCTCTCGATCCACGACGTGCCCGACGACTTCGCCAGCCTCAAAGCCGCACAGCGTGAGGCGATGGCGGTGGTGAAGGCCGGCGAACCGCACGTGGACCGGGCGGGACTCGCGCGGAGTCTCGGACAGCTCGAGTGGCCGGTGTACCACCTGGACTTCGAGACCATCAACCCGGGCCTCCCGATCTGGCCGGGAACGCAGCCGTACGAGGTGATCGCGTTCCAGTATTCGGTGCACATCCAGCACCAGGACGGGCGCGTGGAGCATCGCGAGTACCTGCATCGTGGTGCCGACGACCCGCGGCCGGCCCTCGCCCGCCAGCTGGTGGCCGACCTCGGCACCACGGGTTCGGTCACGCACTACACGCCGTATGAACGCACGCAGCTCCGTGGGCTCGCGCGGGCGGTGCCCGAACTCGCCACGGAGATCGAGGCTGTCATGGGCCGACTGTTCGACCTTGAGCCGGTGATCAAGCACAACACGCGACACCCCGCCGCGGCAGGGCGCTCGAGCATCAAGGCGGTGCTGCCCGCATGGTGCCCCGACTGCTCGTACGCGGACCTTGCCATCAATGAGGGCCAGCTCGCGAGCGTGCGCTTCCTGCGTGTGGCCAAGGGCCTGGCCGACGCGCAGGAGGCCGAGGCCACGTACTGCGACCTGCTCGAGTACTGCGGGCTCGACACGTACGCGATGGTGCGGCTGCTGAGCGAGATGCTGCGGCTCTCGCAGGAGTGAGCGCCCGGAGCGGCGGCGAGGCGGTGCGCCGGGATCAGCAACGGTCGCGTCACGGCGATGGTTCGTGCGGAGCCGCGCTCTGCTACGGTAGTGCGGTCGGCTCCGGAAGCAGGGTGGTGGGCATGTCTGATCGACCGCTGTGGCGCGCGAATCTCCCGTACATCGTGATCGGCTTGCTCGACGTCTTCGCGATCGGGCTGGGCATGGGCGTGCCGGTCTTCGCGATCATCCTTGGCGCGGGCCTCGGCTGGTGGCTCGTGCGTCGCGGCCCCCGCGTGCTGCCCGAGGTGTCGCCGGTGCCCGCCGGGCCCTCGGTCCCCCGCTCCGCCATCCGCACACTGCTGGCGCAGTCACTCGCGGTGTCCGTGGTGACCTTCATCGTGATGCTCGCCGTGTGGGGGCCGTCGATCCCGTTCGCGTTCGACGCTGAGTTCGATACCGCCGGCTTCGGCATCCCGCTTCTGCTGTACACACCGCATGCGTCGATGATCGGCTGGCTCGTGCTCATGATCGCGGTGTCGCCGCTGCTGCAGTTCGCCGCCATCGCGACCACAGGAGCGCTCGCACTCGCGGCCGACCCGCGCGCCAAGGGGTAGCTGTCGTGGGGCGGGATAGCGACCGCGCGTGGGGTGGCGGCTGCGAGCGGGATGGCGACCACGCGCGCGGTAGCGGCCGCGCGTGAGCGCTAGTCGAGCGCGCCGGGGTTGCAGATGAAGCCGTCGACCAGCTCCTCGGCACGCGCGAGGTCATCGGCGTCTTCGATCGTCCAGCCGAGGATCGGCCTCCCCCGCCAGCGCTGCACGGCTACGCCGGGGCACGGCAGCGCGTCGATGTCGTACGCGATGAAGTCGGGCTTGCTCGCCCAGTTCATCGCCATGTTGGCGAGCAGGAGCTTCTCGTACCAGGCGAGGTTCTCGCCCTTGAAGCGGCTCGCGAGCTGCCCGCGCGGGATGTCAGGAGCAAGCTCGGCGACCCGCTGCAGCGAGAACGGGTTGAACGACATCACACACACCGGGCCGTTGTATGCGTCGAGCTGCATAGCTACAGCGTCCTCGAGCGCTCCGATCTCGCCCTCGTTCTTGATCTCCACGAACACAGGCACGCGTCCGTCAACAAGCGCGAGCACCTCCGAGAGGGTGGGGATCCGCTGGTCGCCGCCGAGGAGGCTCAGCCGTCTGAGCTCGAACGAGGGCATGTCGGCCAGCGGACGCACCACGCCGGTCATGCGCTCGAGCGAGGCGTCGTGGAAGACCATGATCTCGCCGTCGAGCGACCACTGCACGTCCAGCTCCACCGCGTAGCCGTTCTCCACGGCCTCGGCGAAGGCCGTGAGCGAGTTCTCGGGACGCTCACCGCTGTCGGTCCACTGCCCGCGGTGGGCGATCTTCTGCGCAGTGAGCCAGTCGGGCGGCTCGCGGTCGGGCATGCCACCGGTGCCGAAGGCGTAGGCGCCCGCAAGCACCGCGACGACCAGCAGCGCAACGATCAGACCGATCCGCCTCATCGGAGACCCTCTCGCACGGGGCCGTCTACTTCTTGAACATCTTGCCGAGGAATCCCATGACCTCGTCGACGGCCGAGCCATCCTTGTCGGCATCGAGCGCCGAGTTGAGTATACCGAGGATGTCCGGTGCCGCCTCGGCATCCGCCTGAGCGGCCGAGCCGAGGAACGAGGAGAGTCCGCCTGCGTCGAGGCCATCCTCGCGCTGCGTCTTACCGAGCATGCCCATCACGAGCGGCGCGGCGATCATGAGGAGCTTGCCGATCTGCTGGGGAGACAGGCCCGTCTTCTCGGCGAGGCCCTGCTCGACGGCCGGCTGCGTGGCGCCCAGTGCATGGCCGAGGATACCGGGACCCTCGCCGGCCGCGGGGTTCTGCAGCAGTCCGCCCAGATTGCCGAGGACCGAGCCGTCGTGATCTTGCTGCAGCGCGTCGAGGAGGCTTGAGGCGCCTTGCGGTTTGGAGGCGTTGTTAGCGAGCGCGCCGATGAGCAGTGGCATCGCAGCGGAGAGCGCCGAACCGGCCGACTTCTCATCGATACCGACCGCGCTGCCGATCTCGGCGAGTCCGCCGCCCGCGAGCTGGTCCATGAGACCCTTGGTGAGTGCGTCCATGTGCGCCCTTTCATCGGCCCGCGGCGCGGGCATCGTGTGTGCGAGATGCGAGCGGGACGCGGTCGCCCGCGCCCCTCGCTGTGTCAGACCTTCTTCCGTACGAACCCGTAGACCGCAAGGACCACGATCGCGCCGAGCGTAGCCACGAGGATCGACCAGAGATTGAAGCCGGTCATACCCGTCTTGCTGAAGATGCTCATGATCCAGCCGCCGACGAATCCGCCGACGATACCGAGAGCCGTGGTGACCAGGAACCCCGCCTTCTGGTCACCCGGCATGATCCACTTCGCGAGCACGCCCGCGAGCAGACCTACGACAATCCATGAAAGCCATCCCATGTGCGGACCCTCCTTGCTGGGTTATGGATACGGTAGTTACTTACCCGAAGCTGCGGGGTTACGCCTCAGTTGGGCTCACCCAGGATCCGCAGCCGACGCATCGCCGCGTGGATCACACCCTGATCGAACATCGCCATGAGATGTCCAGCCACCTCGCCCTCCCAACGGAGCGCATCGGTGAGCACCTTGCGGATCGTCTCAAGGTCGACGCTTTCGAGCAACAGCGGATCCCCCACGTAGTGGCGCACGAAGAGCTCCCACTCGTGATCAGGCTTGAAGTCGCAGGTCATGTGGTGGTCGTGGAGCGCCTGGATCCAGTCGATGACCTCGTCGGCATAGAGGAACCACATGTCGTCTCCGGCATCCGGACCGTCGATGGCGGGCGCTGTGAACTCGCCGATGTCTGCTGACCGCGTACTGAGCGGCTCGAACGCCTCAAGGACGGCGTGGATGTCGGCCGGTGTCGGCCCCTCGGCGATGTTGCGGTTCATGACGGCCCCTCCCCGTTTCTCCCAGTGCGTATCGTACGACACCCGTCTGACACCGCGCGGTGGGCGGCGACCGCCGGGCGGGACAGCGCGGCGGGAGGGGCGATGCGGCGGCAGTGGTCGGCGCGGCTGCGCGGCGAGAGGGGCGATGCGGCGGCGGCGGTGGT
>CAZSUO010000017.1:0-2096 GCA_964610065.1 uncultured Coriobacteriaceae bacterium
GGTTCCGTTGTGTGCAGACATGGTAACGCGCAGTTACAAAGTAATTCAAGTGGCCACGCGCGCCCGGGCCGACCTGCTACTGATGGTGACGCGATCGTCAGCCGACTCGCGTGCGATCTCGTGTGATATCCATGATGAGACGGATGACGTCTGACCGGGTGACGATCCCAGCAAGTCGGCCGTCCTCGACGACGAGTACCGCCCCCGGGCCACCCGGCTCAAGGCGTGGAAGAACGCTGTCGACCGATGCGCTTGGCGGGGCGAGCGACTCTTGTAGATTACGGGAGGCTACCTCCCCCACAGTCGTCTCCGCCCAACGCTCGCGTGGCACGTCGTTGACGTGCTCTATGTCGATCAGTCCGATGATCCGCCCGTCCTGGATCACCGGGTAGCGTGGATGGCGTCCGGCGAGGAAGTACGTGTGCCCGACCTGCTCGAGCGAAAGCTCGGCCGGAACCAGAACGGCGGGCGTCGACATGATGGCTGAAACCGGTACCTCCCCGAGCCGCACCCTCGTGACATGCTGCCGGTACGCGCCCGCCGCAAGGGCCGACATGAACCAGCCCATCACCGCCAGCCAGACGTAGTCGAAACTCCCGTTCAGCACCCCGAAGACCGCGACCGCGATGAGCGCCGTACCGATCGCCTGGCCGGACCTGCTCGCCCACCGGGTCGCCTTGGTGAGATCCCGGGTGGCAGCCCACAGTAGTGAGCGGAGCACGCGACCACCATCGAGGGGGAAACCAGGAAGCATGTTGAAGAGCGCGAGCGCCATGTTGATCATCGACAGGTAGTCGAGCGGCACCAACGCCCATTCCGGTGCCCGCAAGAGCCCTCCCGCGACCGCCGCACCCCAGCACGCACCCGCTATCAGCAGGCTCATGACGGGACCCGCCGCCGCCATCAGGAACTCGCGACCGGGACTTCCCGGCTCATCCTCGAGCTGCGACACGCCCCCGAAAACGAACAAAGTCACCCTGGATACGCTCAACCCACCGGCCCTGGCAACGAGCGAGTGGGCAAGCTCGTGAAGCACCAGTGAGCCGAAGAACGCAAGGGCCGTTGCCGCCCCGAGGAGAGCGTAGATGGTCGGACTCTCATCGGGCAACGCAGCCGGAAAGTAACTCGTGGTCAGCGTGGCGGCAACGAGGAAGAAGATGAACAGCCAGCTGGCGTCGACCTCAAGCGGTATGCCGAACAGCTTGCCGATCCTGAGAGCGCGTAGTCCGAACACGAGTCATCAGCCGCCAGAGACCCGCGTCAGAATTCCGCGGCGGAAAGCGCGGTTGCGCAAACGCATTCCCGCTCCTCGGGCAGCGCCGGGATCATAGCGAACAGGAGACTCTTCAGCTTCTCGGTGTTCTCGGCGAATACCTTGATGACCTGGTCGTTCGTAACAGGCTCCTCGATTCCCTCCACGCCCGCGTCGTGGTCGGTGATGAGCGAGATGTTGCAGTAGCAGATCTCGAGTTCACGAGCGAGATAGCCCTCCGGGTACTGCGTCATGTTGATGACTTCCCATCCCTGCGAGGCGAACCAGTGGGATTCCGAGCGAGTCGAGAAACGAGGACCCTGGATCACCACCACCGTGCCCCGCTCGTGGACCGTGATCCCGAGCGCTCTGGCCTCGCGAACAGCGGTCTCACGCATCGCGGGACAGTACGGATCCGCCGCGGAGACATGGATGGTCTTGGGGCCGTCGTAGAACGTATCCTTCCGGCCCGAGGTCCTGTCTACGAACTGATGGCAGATGACGAACTCCCCTGGCTTCACATGAGGCTGAAGGGAGCCGCATGCATTCGGACCGATGATCCGCTTCACACCCAGCTGCTTCATCGCATAGACGTTCGCGCGGTAGTTGATCATGTGCGGCGGCAGCGTGTGCCCGGTCCCGTGACGCGGCATGAAGGCAACAGTGCGGCCCTCGATATCCCCATAGGTGACCGGCGCGGACGGAGCGCCATAGGGTGTCTCGACGACCACCTCTCTTGGGTTGTCCAGCAGCGAGTACAGCCCGCTGCCGCCGAATACGCCTATCTCCACCTGGGGGTACGTCATCAGGGATCGCTCCTCACATGGGCTCTCGGACGGCGGTG
>CAZSUO010000017.1:2196-23112 GCA_964610065.1 uncultured Coriobacteriaceae bacterium
GCGTCCAACTCGTGCGCCTGCGCGAGGACCGATGCCTCCAGCGTGCATGGACGGAGCCCCCCGCCTACCTCTGCCGCGCTCTCATGAGACAGGATCAGGTGCCGCAGCTGGTCCACGACCCCGGTGGGGAGCACTGGTTCTTCCACGCGCACCGACGTCAAACGCCGCTCTCCGAGAACGGCGGACCCCAGAAGGCGGCCCTGTTCGGTGAGTTCGATGCTTGTGGAGAACTCAAGCGAGTCGACGACTCCGATGTCGTGAAGAAGCGCGCCCGCCAGCAGGAGGTCCTCGTCGATCTGAGGATACAGATCGGACACCGTGCGGCAGATTCCCGCAACAGCGACGGTGTGCTCGAGCAAACCCCCGATGTATGCGTGATGACCGACCCTCGTAGCCGGACAGGTCCGGAACCGGGCCATGAAGCCCCGGTCACCGAACACCGATGTGACGAGCGTGAAGAGGCCTCGGTCGCGAATCGCTCGTGTGTGCTCGCGAAGCTCCCCCATCATCTCACCCGTGTCCCGAGGGCTCGCAGGCAGCAGCTCGCGGGGTTCATACCGCAGTGCCGGCTTCAACGAGTCGACCGAGATGCGCCGTACGCCCCGATACTCCGTGACCGTACCCCTGACGTGAACCACCGTGCCGCTGGGGACCGACTCGGCCTCACGGCCGGGACGGAACATGATGCCGCTGATCCGCCCGCTCCGGTCACCGAACTCCAACGACAGGTACGCCTCACCGTTGCGCGAGGCGCGCATCTCCTTGGCGCGGAGGGCGAATGTCGCGTCGACGCTCTCCCCGACGCTCACCGCACCCGCATACTGTCGTCCCATCCTGACACCTCCCGCATGCCGCTCCAGCATCTGGACACAGCATAGAGAGTGTGTCTGACACGAACGCCGGACTCCAGCCGATCTCAGCGGCCCACCGACGCGGCCACACGGCGGCATCTCATCATCGCTCCCGGCTCCACGCCGTACCGCTCCGCCGCACTTCCCATGTGCACGGCAAGCGTCAGCCACCCTGACGAATCGATGAGGGCCACCGGTTCTCCCTCCGCGGCATCCGAGAACGTCTTGCCGAACGGAGCCTCGATCTGCGCGTGCCCGATCAGCATTTCGAGACGATCCCCGGCCGCAAAACGCTCCAGGACAGCCTCCGCGGGGATCGCAACACGGAATGAACCGAATCTATCGACGTCGATCACCTCGGCTGTGAACACGTCGCCCTCAACACTGTAGAGACCGAACGGCGGGTCCGCGAGCGAGGTGGGGTCCAGTGGCTCGCCGATGACTGATGCCAGCACACCGCACGCGAGTATGGCGGCCGCGGGCGCAAGGATGTCCCGTGCGTGGAACGTGGGCAATGGAGAGCGGAAGTCCAGGTGCTCCGGCACGATGGAGTACGCCTCGGTGACGCCCCCCGAGCGCCACGTTGCCGGAATCAACACACCGTTGTCCGGACCGACAAGGATCGCACCTCCGCCGGTGACCAGTATCAGGTCGCGTCGCCCGCCACCGACACCAGGGTCGACGACGGTCAAATGGATTGCATCCGGAAGCTGCCACACTCCAGAGGCCGCGACGACCGCCGCCTTCCGTATATCGAACGGCGGGATGTCGTGTGCGAGATCGACGACCCGTGCCTGCGGACACGACCGGTGGATCACCGCATGGCACATGCCGACCCAGGTATCGCCCATGCCGAAGTCGGAGGTGAAGCAGATGATGGACGTCATTTCCCTCCTCTCGACCCACGCGGGCTCACAGGTGGTCTACTATCGTCCAAGGTCGATCACCCCGGGAGGTACCAATGGCACGCACGCGGCATGGATCGCGCCTTCGAATCGCGGTGGCACTGTTCGCTCTTCTCACACTGCCGGGATGCCAGGACACAGCGCATGTGTCGTATATACCCGAGGGAGGAGAGTACTCGGCTGGTGACCTGGATGCGCTGCTTGATGGTGCGGACATGGGATCGGCACAACGCATGGACCCCGAGGGGATCGCGGAGGCCCGACAGCAGGCTCTGGCGGATCTGCGGACGCACGGAGACGGTGCCAGCGCCCTGGCCGACGCCCTCACCAGCCAGTTTCCCGTGGATGTCAATGCGGTACCGATAGAGGTTCACCGCGCCGTCTACGAGGATGAGCCCGCATGGATAGTCGTGGAGGCATGGGGCGATCCAGGCGCAAGCCTCTCCGACGTCCGGCTGTGGGTGTTCTCCACGGAGAGCCTCGATCTGATAACGGCCCACGCCAGATAGCGGATGGCCTGTGGGGCATCACGCACTGCACGCGAGCCCGGTGGCCTCAAGCGCCTGCGAGCGGGCGCGCGAGCGCTCCCAACCGGCCTCGACCAGATCACGCTCGATCGTCGTTGCAACGAGGGTGCGGCGTGCACTGTGTGCGGCCGGATCGGAGCCGCGCACGATACGTCGCCTCAGCACCGCCCGGAAGTAGGCGCCGACCCGTCGCCGCTCCTCGGCGCTCAGCACGCGATCACGCCAATCCGCGAAGTGGCGCAGGGTGATGGCGCCGGACTCCTGTGCGTGCTTAAGCGCCCGCATCTCCATTGCACCTGACTCCACTAGCCGCTCGACCTCGGCCCTGAGCGTCCGTGCGCCTGTCTCGGGAATCTGCAACGCCAGCTGTGCCGTCATCGTATGCCTCCTTCGAACCTTTGTTCGACTGAAGCATACGGTGGCACTCTGACATTGAGCCGGGGTCGTGCTGGTTCGCCCGGGTGGCGACCGCGAAGCTACGCGGCTACACGCTCCACCAGCACCCTAAGCCAGGCGGCCGCACCCAGCTCAAGGAGTGTCAAACCGAGGCCGAGAGCGATCTGAGGGACTGCGTCGCGCAGACGTCGGGCCCGACGTTCGAATGGTCCGGCCAGACAGACAAGCACCAGATTCACACACGTGAACGTCAGGAGGATCGCCACGACGTTGAGCACCGGGTACAGGAGACCCGTGTGCGGCAGCACCAGGGCCGCCACACCGTATGTGAGCGCAAGGGCGGCGAGCCATCCCAGGACGCGCGGCACACTGCCGAGCAGGCGCGCTTCGTGGGCATCGGCCCAGAGCTGGGCGTTCAGCATCGGGACGACGATCGTCGCAAGGGCCCAGCCCGTGAGAAGCCCGGTGATCAGTCGCAGCGTGTTGGTGGTCTCGCGAAGGCCCGCGTAGGACGTTATGCCGTCGAACGCCATGCTTGCGACGAACAGACCCATCAGGACGAGGACCGGCCACCGCGGAGGGGACGTCGGACGCTCCCCCCGGTGAAGCAGCCAGAGCGCGATCAACGCACCAACGAACCCCAGATACAGCCCCGTGTCGCGGGCGCACACAGGCAATTGATAGCCACCCGCGAAGAACGAGCGCGCGGGGATCTGGTGGCACAGGCCATACCCGACCGCGGTGAACAGCGCTTCAAGCATCATGCTCCCTGGATACGCCGACAGGCCGGATAACCGGCCTGTCGGTTGTCATTCTGATGGTCGGGATGGCGGGATTCGAACCCACGACCTCTGCGTCCCGAACGCAGCGCTCTACCAAGCTGAGCCACATCCCGACGAGCCGCTATGATACATGGTCGCCGCTGACGTGGCAAAGAAAAGATGCGTGGTTCTGGTCAAGACACGGGGACAGACGTCCAGGGCCCGGCCGGAGTGTCCGGCCGGGCCCTGTGAGCTCGTACATCATCGGCTGGAGCCGGTACCTACAGCCTCACGTGGCAGTAGGAGCAGAACGTCGGCTCGTGGCACTCGAAGCACGGCTGTGCGCCGTCCTTCTTGACGATGTTCGGGTGGTACGTGCGCCATGCCTCGCCCGCAACCGCACCGGTGTGGTGGCACGAGTCACAGAAGTACTGTGTGTGGCAGTTGACGCATACGTCCTTGGTGTATTTCTGCGCCTCGAAGTCGGCCTTGTGCTGATCCTTGAAGCCCGACGCGTGCGGCATCTCGAGCTTGTGGCAGTCCTGACAGAACTTCGCCTTCACGCCACCCTCGCCGTGACAGTAGTCACAGGAGTCCTGGGCGTCCTTGTACGCAAGCTGGTGGGCGGCACCCTTGTCGGCTGCCGTGCGACGGGTCCAATCCGCAACCGTGTGCGAGGTCGGAACCGCGTTCAGCTTGGTGTGACAGTCAACGCAGAACGCCTTGTCCTGGTGGCACTTCTCGAAGCAAGGCGCGGCACCATCAGCGGCGACGGTGACAGGGTGCTGCTTCTGCCACGGGGTACCGTTCACGGCACCCTTGTGGTGGCAGTCGGAGCACAGCTCCGTGGCCTTGTGGCAGTTCACACACGGCGCCGGGTTGTTCCGCGCCGACACGTGGTTCGTCTTGAACGTGTCGGGGTGCGGGATCTCCATGCCGTGACAATCCATGCAGAACTTGGCGGATGTACCGCCGGTGCCGTGACACACTTCGCAGCTCTCGATGGACTTACCGGCAGACACCGCATGTGATGCCGTGGCCACTGCAGGTGTATCGGGATATGCGGTCACGGTCAGCTTGCCGTGCAGCCAATCGGTAGCCTTGTGGCTGGTTGGCAGCGGCTGCAGCTTGGTGTGGCAGTCAACACAGAACTGCTGATCGTGGCACGCGCCGAGGCAACCCGCAACGCCCTTCTCGACCACGGTGGTCGCGTGCTGGGTCTGCCAGACCACCGTCGTGTCGAAGGTCCAGTCGACCTTCGAGCCGTGGTGACAGCTATCGCAGAAGAACGTCTCCGACTGCTTGTGGCACATCTCGCACTTGTCGATCGCCGTCGCCACAAGCTCAGGGTGGGTCTTCGTCTTGAACTCATCGGAGTGCGGCATCTCCATGCCGTGGCATCCGTCGCAGAAGGTCTCCCTCACGTGACACGTGGAGCAGTAGTCCACCGTCTCGACGGGGACGACGTGGAGAACGTCGTCATCGTGATGCTCTTCAGCGTGCTCGGCTTCGTGACCCTCCTCATGCATGAGGTAGTCGCCGCCGGTCGGGATCGGACGGATGATGTCCTCGGCAGGACGACCCGTCGCGTGGTCGACCTCCATCGCGGCAAGCTTGGCATGCCCGCCAGGGTAGAAGCCAGGCTCATCGTGGTTCGCGGGCTTGAGGTCGAAGTCGGCCGGGTGGCACGCCGAGCAGGTACCCGGGGCCTTGAACTCCTCGCCGGAAGGCGATTCCGCGGTGAGCGTGTGGCAGCGGAAGCAGGCCGTCATGCTCATGAAGTCCGCGTGCTTCGCGGCCTTCTCGCCCGTCTCCGGGTTCACCGTGATGAAGTCGGCATATGCCTCGTCCTCGGGATGCGCGACACGGTTGTGACACCCGGTGCACAGGATGCCCCGGTCGGTGTGGGCGTCATGGTTGATGATGATGCCCTCGCTCGGGGTTATCTTGCGATTGTCGAGATCGTGACACTGCGTGCACTGCTCGTCGGCCATATGCACCTTGTGCAGCGCGAGGTGACTCGTTGCGTTGAGCGGGACCGCATAGGTCTCCGTGACCATCTGGTACATGCCGGTGACGACCGCATCGATCTTGTGGATGGTCAGAGTGATGGGGTCGGAATCGACAGGCATGTGACACGAGGTGCACGCGACCATGTTGTGGGAGCCGTCGTCATACGCGCGGACCGAGTCCAGCTGGATGTAGTGGCAGAACGTCTCACAGAACCAGTAGCCAGACGTGACTACGAACGCTGCGTTGATCACGGCCAGCAGTGCGAGTACCACCACTCCGGACCAGATGATGTAACGCGGCTTGCGTACAGGGTCTTTCCACCCCTGCAGCCAGCGTTGCCACTTCCCCTTCTTCTCTTTCGGCTCCTTGGCCATACGCACCCTCTCCTCGCCACACTCAAGGTTATTGACGCACCACGAAGGCGTCCCCCTCGGGCGCCTCCGACAAACGATAGCCGAACCCTTCAGCACGAACAATACGGGCAGGGGCAACAAACTCTACCTTTGGCGCTATTCGACAGCGATGAGGTGGTTCCTGCCGTGCCGAACGTCACCGGACCTCAAGAATCAGTGAGACCTCCACGGGCGCTCCGAGCGGCAGGGCCGCCACCCCGACCGCCTCCCGGGCGTGCCGTCCCGCATCGCCGAGCGCCGAGACGAGCATCTCGCTCGCCGCGTCGATCACCCGCGGCTGAGACGTGAATCCCGGCGCGGAGGCAACGTAACCGACCACCTTGACCACACGCACGACATCGTCGAGTGAACAAACCGTCGAGGCGGCGGCGAGGGCGTTCAAGACACACTGGATCGCGCATGCACGGGCCGCATCCTCTCCCACATCCGCGCCGACGATCCCCGTTGCCAGCAGCTGCCCCTCGCGCATGGGGATTTGGCCGGAGGTGAACACGAGCGCACCCGAGCGTACCGCAGGTACATATGCCCCCAGTGCCGCAGCCGGCTCAGGCAGAGTGTGGCCTACTGCGGCGAGAGCTTCGCGGACGCCCATCACTGGGCGATCTCGTCCGAGAGTGCGCCGAGTTCGCCGATCGCGGAGCTGATGCGACGGGATGCTTCGGCGGCGTGCTGCGAGACGAGTGCGACCTCACGCATAGAGATCACGACCTGATCGGACGCTGTCCGCTGCTGCTGTGTCGCGATCGAGATCTGCTTGGCCGAGTCGGTCGTCTGCTCCACCTGGACGACGATGCGCTCGAGGGCGACGGCCGTGTTGGCCGCCAGCTCCTGCCCCTCGGCTACCTTCTTGGCGGCCTTCTCGGTCTGCATGATCAGCGCCGAGGTCGACGCCTGTATCTCGCGCACGACCCGGCTGATCTCCTGCGTGGACTCGGTGACCGAGTCGGCAAGCTTGCGTATCTCCTCCGCGACGACGGAGAAGCCCTTGCCGGCCTCGCCGGCACGGGCGGCCTCGATGGCCGCGTTGAGCGCCAGGATCTTCGTCTGCTCGGCTATCTCGTCGATGATGGAGAGCACGCGTCCGATCTCCTGGCTGCGCTCCCCGAGCGCGAGGATCCGATCGGATGACTGCATGGTGGTCTCACGGATCTCCTCGATGCCCATGGCGGTGTTCGAGACCGCATCCATGCCCTCTTCGGCACTTGCGAGCGTCTTCTCCGCGATCTTCACCACCGCGGCGGCGTTGTCCGCGATCTGACTGGACGTCTGGGCCAGCTCCTCGACCGTCGCAGAGGTCTGTGTCACGGCCGCGGCCTGCTGGGCGGCCCCCGACGCCTGCTGGTCGGTCGCGGCGGCGATCTCAGCGTTGGTGAGACGGATACTCTCGCCCACCATGCGGACCCGGCGCAGACGAGAGGTTATCTGGTCGAAGGAGCGCTCGATCTCGCGCGAGGTGGCGTCAAGCCCCTGGACATCGGGGACAGGCGTGCCGAGGGTCGTGCTCGCGTGGCGCAGGACACTGGTAAGAGAGTCTTCTGCCACCCGGCCCATGAGCCGATGGCAGAGCAGTCCGGCCGCCACGCCCGCCGCGAGGCTGAGGATCCAGAACAGTACCGCGCCGAGGGTTCCCTTCGGCTCGACGATGAGCGAAGCCACGAACGGGAACACGACACCGATCGCCGCACCCGCTGCGATGAACCGCAGGGACGACGCGCCTCGTCCGGCCGAACGCACTTCCGACTGCACCGAATCCATCTTGGCCGCCTTCACATTTCGAGCGCCGTCATGCTGTACGCCCCGTATCGTACCAGCACCTGTCCCGCATGGTCAGCAGGAACATCGGCGCGTCCGTGCCATACCCTGCCTATCGGGCGACCGGATGCTTGCACGTATACCCATCGGGGTATATGATGCCTCCTGAACCGAAGGAGTCGACGAGAGGAACCGCTGGTGCGTCGTGTGAGCATCGACCTCGCTAGCTGCGATAGATCGCCGGGCTGCCCCGCACGCAGGGCGTGTCCGCGTGGCGCCATCGTGCCGGTTGCGGGAGGCGCCTACCCGGGAGCTCTTGGATACACCGTTGACGAGGCCCGCTGCACCGGTTGCGCTATCTGCGCCCGGTACTGCCCCGGCGGCGCCGTTCGTACCGCTTAGAAGGAGAGAAGATGCCTGAGACCACCGTGAGCGTCGAAGTCTACGACTTCCCTGTTGAGACCGCCTGCTGGGGCGGCGGTTGAGGTCCCTCCTGGTCTCCGGAGGAGATCACCTCGATAGTCCGCGCTGAGATAGAGCATCGCTTTGGCGACCGCGCCCGGGTGCTGTACTACGACACGAGCCGTCCGGAGATCGCCGCCGCCCACGGGCCGATGGTGTCGCTGATCCAGGAGCAGGGCCTCGTGTACCCCGTCACCGTGGTCGACGGTCAGCCGCTCTACGATGGAGCGGTCTCCTACCCCGCGATCCTACGCGCGGTACAGACCAGGCTCGAGAGCACGAACTAGCGCCACATGTGATGCATTCGTCGAAGGGTCGGGGTCACCCCCGGCCCTTCGTGTGTTCCACGCACCGCGCCGTCACTCCATAGGCTCAGGTATCCTGTGCATACACCATCGCCAGCCGAGGGGAGCGTCCGTGGGGACGCGAGTCTGCACTGATCCAGCGAATCACCGATGATCGCCGACGCCGTGAAAGACGCGCTCATTGCGCTGTTCATGGTGTGGCGGCGCTCGGTGACGCGCGTTTGGCGTGCCGGCACCCGTCTGTGCCGGACGCTCGGAACCACGACCGCGCTCTGGGCCAGCACATGGAAGATGGTGCTCGGGCACCTCGTCAGCGCAGGACCGGCACTTCCGGAAGCCGACTCCCGGTACGACGTGGTGTCCGGCTTCGGCGTCCTTGCATTCGTGGCCGGAGCGCTGGTATCCGTCGGAATCGCCCTCGGCGATGGTGACAGTCCTTCAGCGATCGCGGGCGTGATGGCGGCGGAGATCGCGTGGGCGGCGGCGCGATTCGGGGTGCTGGCGCTCGTGCTGCGTGAGCGGAAGCCGCGCACGCGGATCGGTCACGCGTACCTGACGGGACTGGCCCCGTACGCGCTGGCCGTCACTCCGCCCCTGCGTCTCGCGGCGCTTGCGCTCTCGGCGATCCTCACGGCACGCGGTCTGCGCGACGCCGGCTTCCCGGCTCGCGACGTCCGGACCGCCACGGCGTGGGCGTTCGGCGGTCAGGTGCTCGCCTCGCTCCTCGGCACCCTGGCGAGTGGCGTGCTCGCCGTGGTAGCGCTCACTTAGACGGCCGGCGGATCGATCGCCACCGGGGACGGCACCGTCCGCTCGGCTCGCTCGGCGAGCACGATACCGGCGACGACCAGCACGGTACCGAGCAGCTGGAGCGACGACAGCCGCTCTCCGAGGAGCATCCAGGACATGCCTATGGTGAACACCGGCTCGGTCGTGGAAGCGAGCGCGGCGCGAGCCGGACCCAGCCTCCTGATGCCGCCCATGTAGAGCACGACGGCCGCGATGGTGGGCACGGCCACGATCGCGAGGACCAGCCACCACTGCCGTGCACTCCAACCCGCCACGGACAGCGTCTCGCCCGTCGCCAGAGAGATCGCCGCCATCAGCGCGGCTGAGATCGCGAACATGTACGTCATCACCACAAGGCGAGAGCGTCCGGGCACGAGCCGGTCGGAAAGGACGGTGAAGACCCCGTACGCGACACCCGCCCCGAGCGCGAGCGCCACACCGGGCACGCTCACCTCGATGTCCTGCTCCAGCATGCCCACCACCAGGACGCAGCCCGCGAACGTCAGGGCGATCGCAGCCAGAGACGCACGATGCAGGCGCGCCCGTCCGGCAGCGGCTTCGAAGAGCGCGATGAGCGCGGGATAGGTGTAGAGCAACACGGTCGCGACGGATGGCGATATGTGGCGAAGTGCGAAGAAGAAGCACAGCGATGCTGCGCCGTACCCGGTCAGGGAGAGAAGGCCGAACCGCGCGAGCTCCGCCGGGCCCACTCGCAGCGCGGCCGGACGGCGGACGAACAGGTACGCCGCCATCGCGACCGCCGCGATGCCGAAGCGCCACGTCAGCGTGGGCAGCGGACGTGCGCCGCTCTCGTATGCGAGTGACGTGAGTACGGCGAGCGTGCCGAAGCACGCCGCCGAGGCGACGACCAGCGCGACTGCGGTACCGCGACGCACCATGACCCCCTCCCGGCAACAGGTAGAATCTGTACGCTCGCAGATTGCGCCACCCGGAGTCAACGGAAGGATGCTGATGGATCATACGAGACACCGCTGCACGCTCTGGGTCGCCTCAGTGCTCTGGATGGGTGTGATATTCGCGTTGTCGTCGCTCCCCGGTGGCTCCGTCCCCGCCGGCGACTACAGCTTCCTGGGGCACTTCTCGGTGTACGCGGTGCTCGGTGCGCTCTACTTCTCAGCGATGCGGGGCGGGCGGCGGGGCTGGATGGCGGTACTCATCGCCGTGGTGCTGGCCTCGGCCTACGGCGTGACCGACGAGTTCCACCAGTCGTTCGTCCCGGGGCGCATGCCGGACCCCGCGGACTGGCTGATGGATACGTTCGGCGCCTTCGTGGGCGCCACGACCACCCTCGGCATACTCACCTGGCGCGACCGCCTGCTCGCTGCCGGAGGGTCGACCGATCAGTAGATGCCGGTCTGCGCGGCCTGTTCGGCCGTGACCCCGAGCTGGCGGATCTTGATGCGGAAGTCGTGTGCGTTGGCGGCCATCGCGGTGGCGTCCTCGAGCGTGATGCGTCCCTGCGAATACAGCTTGAGCAGACTCTGGTCGAAGGTCTGCATGCCGTAGTACTCGCCCTCTTCCATCGCGTCCCGGATCATGTAGGTCTTCTCCGAGTCCATGATGTACTCGCGCACCGTACCGGTCATGACCATGACCTCGACGGCCGGCACCAGACCACCGTTGATCGCCGGGATCAGGCGCATCGAGATGATGCCTTTGAGCGTGGACGCGAGCATCAAGCGGATCTGCTTCTGCTGATAGGGCGGGAAGAAGTCGATGATGCGGTTGATCGTCTCCGTGGCGTCGATGGTGTGAAGCGTCGACAGCACGAGGTTGCCGATCTCCGCGGCGGTCAAAGCGGCTGAGACCGTCTCGTGGTCGCGCATCTCACCGATGAGGACCACGTCTGGGTCCTGACGCACGACGTGCCGAAGCGCGGCAGCGTAACTCTCGGTATCGATGCCCACCTCGCGCTGGTTGATGATGCAGCGGACGTCCTGATGGAGGACCTCGATCGGGTCCTCGATGGTGACGATATGACCGTCACGCGTGTGGTTGATGTGGTCGATCATGGCGGCAAGCGTGGTGGTCTTGCCCGAGCCGGCCGTACCGGTGACGAGCACGAGTCCCCGTGGCTCCTCGGCAAGACGCCGCACCACCGGCGGCAGGCCGAGCTGCTCGATGCCGGTGCGCTCGGTCGTGACGCGGCGCAGCGTCATGCCGATGCTGCCTCGCTGGTGGAACACGTTGACGCGGAACCTGCCGATTCCCGGCACGGAGTACGCGAAGTCGAGCTCGCGGTGGTTCTCGAAGGACTCCTGCTGTCGCTGATCCATCATGCCGACGGCGAGTTGCTGCGTTATCTCAGGCGTGAGCTGCTGGAACTCCTGCATCACGATGAGCTTCCCGTTCAGCCGCACCGCAGGTGGGGATCCGACCTTGATATGCAGGTCGGAACTGCCACGCTCGGCCATGACTTTGAGGAGGCCGTCGATCTCAGCCATGAACGCCCGCTTCCGGTCGCCGTTGCACTGCAGTACTCGCGCCCCCCCAGGGAGCACGTTCAAGAGCCAGTCTACTCTACCCGTACCGCGCCGTCAGGCGGCTCGAAGGTGCGGCCGGCTCCATCCGTACAGGGACATCACGATGACGGTGGCGCCAGCGATCAGTATCGAGGGAGTGAGTCCGATGCCCTCCGCAAGTGCTCCGGCCCCAACGAGGCCTACCACTGAGAGGATCCGGCTCAGCGACTGTTTCGCGGCGAACACACGCCCCCGCATCTCCGGTTCCGCGTCGCGCTGCAGGATGGTCGCGATGGGCACGTAGAAGAACATGTTCGCGACTCCGGCGCAGAACAGGACCAGCGCGGTCACAGCAACCGTGGGTGTGATCGAAGAGAGCGAGACGAATACCCCGAAGACCAGGAGCCCCGAGAGCAGTGTGCGTGCCGGACCCGAAGGGTCCATCTGGCCGACGGCGATGCTCCCCACCAGCAACCCCACCGTGATGGCCCCGTCGAGTGTGGCCAGTCCGACGGCGCCCGCGTCGAAGCGGTCGAGGGCGAGTGCGTAGATGAACGTCGTTGACGCCGCGACCCCCATGATGGCAAGCGAATACACGCCAAGAAGGTCGCGCAGCACCGGATGCGCCCACAGGTATCGGAGCCCCTCGGTGGCCTCACTGGCCACCGGTACTCGCGAAGCACCATCCCCGGGTGCGGTGCGACGCGAGCGGTGCGAGATGCCTGCGATGAAGAACGCTGAGAGCAGGAACGTCGCGGCGTCGAGGAAGAACGCGACGCGGTACCCGAGCAGTGCGACCAGCGTGCCCCCGAACATCAGGCCTACCAGTTCGGCCGTCGACGATGTGACGTTGTCGAGGGAGTTCGCGGCCATCAGGTCATCGCGGCCGACCAGTTCGGGGATGAGCGAGAGCTTCGCTGGTTCGAAGAACAGCGACACGGTGCCGAGGGCGAACGCGATCCCGTAGACGGCGTACAGGCTCCACTCCGCGACGAAGGGCACCGCGAGAACGCACAGGGCGCGCAGGACGTCTGCGGCGATCATCGTGCGGCGGCGATCCCATCGGTCGACGTAGGTGCCGGCAGGCATGCCGAACAGCGCAGCCGGCAGCAACGAGATGGCGAGCATGATCCCCATCTGGAGCTCGGACCCTGTCGTCTGGTACACAAGGATGCCGAGCGCGATCTGGTCGACCTTGTCACCGACGACTGAGACGAGCTGCCCTGCCCACAGCCGGCGATAGTCGACCGAACGCAGGGGCACCCAAAGCCTGCCCCCCAGCATGCGCCCCCAATCGGTTCAGCTTGATGCCGGATGCCGCCCTAGGGGCGACACGCCCCCGCGTAGTCGCTCCGGCCGCTCAGGCTTGAGACCTTCACGACATCCCCGGTGTGCGGCGCATGGACGTACTTGCCGTTGCCCACGTAGATGCCGACATGATGGATCGTGCTCTTCCCGAAGAACACCAGATCCCCGGGTGCGAGATTGGCACGAGAGACCCGCTGACCGTAGTTGATCTGCGCCCTCGAGCTGTGCGGGAGACTGACGCCGACCTGACGATAGACCCACATGGTGAAACCGCTGCAGTCGAAGGCGTCGGGCCCCGATGCCGCCCACCTGTAGGGTGCGCCGAGCTTGGAGAGTGCGATAGCCACGACTTCCGAGCGCGGTGCGGTCGTTGGGGTGCCGTAGTCGGGAGATGGCCGGGTCGGCGTCTTGGCGGCGGCGGCTCTCGCTGCGGCCGCCTCAGCGGCGGCGCGGCGCCGCTCGGCCTCCTCCTGCTCCTTGATGATCTGGGCGATGTCGGCGTTCACGCTGTTCAGGACCCGGGTGCGTTCCGCAAGCTGGTTCTCGACCTCGGCCTTGCGGGCTGCCATCACGTCCGACTGAGCCTTCGCTTCCGCCTGCTGGGTCGCCAGCTCGGCATGCAGCCGCTCCAGCTCGGCGGTGGTGGACTTGAGCTCGGAGACCTGCGCGGCGTCCTGGTCGTTGAGTGATCGCAGGATGTCCCACGTCGTCGCGAACTCCTCGAACGACGTGGCCGTCAGCAGGACCTCCAGCTGAGCGAGCGGCCCCTGGCGGTACATGCTGGCCACGCGGATCGCCAGGTTGGACTGGAGTGTCCGCTGCTGCGCAGCGAGCGCCGCGGCCCGGGCCTCGTTCTCCTCGACCGCGGCGGTGATGGTGTCGTACGCGCCCTTCGCCTCGTTGTACGCCTCGGCGGCCACTTCGAGGTCCGTGTCGAGCTTCTCGACCTGCTCCTGGATACGCGCGGCTTCCGCTCGCTTGTCTTCAAGCGGCGTTGCGAGAGCCGTAGGCACGATGGTGACCAGGGCGACGGTGATAGTGATGAGCAGGCCAGTGGCCCGCTGGAACGTCTGACTCAGGATGTCCAGCCTCCTCGATGTGCCAGGGATGGCCGATTGACCGCGTTATAGTACCACAGGCACGACGCCGCCCGACAGGGCCGCGCACACGCCGTCAAGCACGTGCACCGCCGTCGATTGCGCCTCGCGTTCGTCGATCTCGACCTCGTCGGGGACAACGACCGCCACGACTCCGGACCCGCCGGCAGCCGCGAAGGCCGCTACGAATCGACCTTCCACACCCCCGGTCTCGCGCACCCGGACCACAGGAACACCCCCGGCCGGCTCAGGCGCGGACGTACCGCCGAGGTGGAGTGTGACGATGCCGGGCTCCTCGGCGCCGGGCTCGGCTGTGAGCACCACCCGGGCGCCCGGCTCGGTGGCGAGGGCGAGGTTGGCAAGACGCTCCCCCACGACCTGGCCCGGACCGTCGGCGTACACCACGGTCAAGGAGGTGGTGCGCAGCGCCTCGGCGGCGCGAGCCGAGGCGGCAAGAAGGTTCGCGGGCGCTGAGGGGTCCTTGCCTTCCCATACGTGGTGGAGCCGCTCGATGGCACGAACGGTCTCGGGGCCCGCGATGCCGTCTGAAGGCAGCCCGACGTTGGACTGGAACTCGCCGACAGCCCGCTCGGTGAATGTCCCGAAGATCCCATCGGGAGCGCCACATGCGAAGCCCAGGACGTTCAGTGCACCTTGTAGGGCGCGCACGTCCGCACCGTGCAGGTAGGGGAACTTGAGGTACAGCAGTCTGTCGCCCAGACGGAACGTCGCATCCACAAGAGCCGCCCATGTGTCGGCCCCGACCATGCCATCCTCGGACAGTTCGTGTTCATGTTGGAAGCGCCGGACCGCAGACAAGGTCGCGCCCAGGAACACGCCGTCTATGCCAGTGGGCCCAAGGTCGAACCCGAGCGCCAAAAGGCGCTTCTGGATGTCCTCGACCGCGGGACCTCGATCACCTTGTGTTATCGGCTCAAGCACCCTCGGCTCCGATCGGTGTGCGCACCGGCGGCTCAGGGGCCGTGATGCTCCCTGAACCGTGCCACATTCGATGTGATGTGGCTCTGCCTACTGTCGATGCGCCTTCTGAAAGCGTCGATCTCGTAGCCCAGCACGACATCGCCTGTATACCGGTAGACCTCTGATTCGCGGTCGAAGTCTAACACGAACCCGGAGGCCAGGACCGGCAAGACCAATCCCAGCTCATCGGTGTCTCGACCGATGCGACGGGCGACATCCCGCTCGGTGAGGGGCTCGCCCGGATGGCGAACGAACAGCACGAGCACATCCCGGAGGATCTGCTCGGTGAATGCGTCTGGCTGGAGCCTTCCGAGTGCGCGATCCAGACTCACGCCCGCCACCTTCCCGGTCCGTGGTCCCCCGGTCCACGGGCCGCCGCTCAGACTGCGACGACCACCCGGTTCTTACCCGTACGCTTCGCACGATACATCGCTTGGTCGGCTGACTCGATGAGACTCGCCCCATTGGCGGCGTGCAGCGGGTACGTGGCGACGCCGAGTGAGACCGTTTGCACCACCCTCTCCCCGTGATCGTCGGCGATGTTGGGATAGGCCTCGGTGCTCGAGCGGATCCGCTCCGCGACGGCAAGCGCCCCGGCGACGTCGGTCTCCGGAAGAACGACGACGAACTCCTCGCCTCCGTACCGTGCGGCCACATCGATCTCGCGCAGGTTCTGCCTGATGATCGCGCTGACCGCCTTGAGCACGGTGTCTCCGCGCGGATGGCCGTAGCGGTCGTTGAACTGCTTGAAGTCGTCGATGTCCAACATGATCACCGACAGACGGTGACCGAAGCGCATCGCTCGCTCGATCTCCTCCTCGAGCCGCTGATGCAGATACCCGTGGTTGTA
Source organism: uncultured Coriobacteriaceae bacterium (assembly GCA_964610065.1). Taxonomy (GTDB): domain Bacteria; phylum Actinomycetota; class Coriobacteriia; order Anaerosomatales; family Anaerosomataceae; genus Anaerosoma. Next base: position 18,090 of record CAZSUO010000017.1, read on the forward strand.
GAGTTCGGTCAGGCGGTCGGTGACCGACAGCCTCTCGAGCTCCTCGTGCAGCAGCGCGTTCTGCAGGGCAAGGGACGACTGGTTGGCGATCACCTGAAGGCGGTCCCGCTCAGCCTGCGTGAGCTCCCGGTACGTGGCGGACGCGATGAGCAGTACGCCGATGACACTGTCGCCGGACCGCAGCGGCATGGCCGCCTGTGACCGGACGTCCTCGGTATGAGCGGTCCAGTCGGCCAGCCCGGCGCCTTCGGCCACATCGGTCTGCTGCACGAACCCCTCCCGGAACGCCACGCCAAGCAGTGTCTCCGAGACGGGCACGCACGGTTTGAAGTACTCCTCGGGGCGACCCTGACTCGCACGGAGATGGAGCGTCCAGTCGCGGTGCTCGAAGAGGTAGACGGCGGAGACCTCGGCGCCGAGGATGCCGTTGGCCCCGTCGACGATCAGGCTGGTCACATCGTCGACAGAGCTGAACGTCGTGAGCGCCTTGAAGAACTCGTGTGTGAAGAAGATCTCCGCCAGCCTGGTCTCGAGCTCCTCATTGGCCCGCTCGAGCGCCTCCTTGCTCGACTGCAGGCGCCGCTCGTGACTCCGGATCTTGTCGTATGCGACCTGCAGCTCAACGAAGATCTTCTCCTGCTCTTCACTCCGCTTCTTGGCTATCAGCAGGTCCCACACCAGCTCAGAGCCGTTGCCGGTGATGATCGCCACTTCGGGCTGCCGCTCACTCTCCAGGGACTGGCGCACAAGCGGGTCGTCCGACAGGTCGAGGATGAGATCGAGCTGGTATATCTGCGCAAGCTCCGACGCTTGCGTAGTGGTGAACACACCCAGGTCCTCCGCCAGCCGCATGGCCGGTGCCGTCCGGCTTGGGTCGTACACGGCGGCGACGCTGAGGTTCTCGATGTCGTTCAGGAGTCGAAGCACCGAGGTGGCGCGCAGACCACCACCGGCGATCGCGATCTTGATCTGTCCATCTCGGACCGACCGCGACGCGGCCGTTCCCGTCAGCTCTTCCATCGAGCGCCTTCCGCTCCAGCCGTGGCCTCCGACATCACAACTCCCTGATACCGTACCGGTAGCTGCGCACGACGACCAGCCCGGTATCCAGATAGAGCTCCATAGTGCGCGCGTGCGTCCCACCAACATCTTCGGCAGGCAGCGGAATGTGCAGGAGGCTCAACTCGTGCCTCACCGCCTCCGCGTTACGGGCGCCGATGCTCGCCATACCCGTGTCTCCACCGAACATCGTCGCCCCGCCCGCGATCTTCGCGACGAGCCGGTGGCGCGGCACTCCGCCCGCGACAGCGTCCGCAAGCCTCGGGACCGCCACCGATGCGAACCGGTCCGCGAGTCCACCCAACCGCGTCTCGGACGGCGAAGGCAGCATGATGTGTGCCATCCCACCCCGACGGGTGAAGGCGTCCCAGAGCGTGAGACCGATACACGAGCCCAACGCGGGCGTCACCAACCTCTGGGGATGCGCAGCAACGGCGATCTCCCCGGTCGACACCAGCACGGTGTTGTCATCGGGGGCCGCCCACAGCCCTCCTATGTCGTCGGATGTGGACACGCCTAGAGGACCCCCAGGCGGCCCAGCATCACGTCGAGACTGTCCGGATCGGGCAGGTACAGAAGTGCGGCGTCCACGCTGGTCTCCGGGGTCGAGAACCGGGTGAGGACGAAGATCGCGGTCTCGGCCTTGAGGCCGATCTGGGTGGTGACGCCCTCGAGGATCGCGCCGAGCATGTCGAAGGCGAACTGGGGCGGGCCGGGCAAGGTGGACAGCTCGGTGAGCCGCGCCACCGCCGCCAGGTAGGCGGACATCAGCACGGACGCCGCGTGGGTGACGGTCGCCTCTTCCGCGGCCCCCAGGGACTTCGACGTTCCCGGTGCCCGGGATCGCAGGAGGTCCGAGAGCTGAAGCAACGCGTCCCGGGCCACCACGAACAGCAGCCCACCAGCAAGATCGCCGAGCAGACGGCCGTAGACGGCACCGACAAGGTTCTCCGGGCCACCGAGTACCGTGGGAATCTCAGGAATGGAAAGCACCTGGAGATCCGGCACGTCGATATCCACCGGCATGCCCAGCATCTGCGAGAGAGCGGTTGCGGCATGGCCCGCACCGATGCTGCCGACCTCCCGCATGGCGTCACGTTGTATCGGATTCAGTGCGAGCGGATCCATGGCGCTATTCCTCCCGGGAGAACAACGTGCGCGGATCGAGAATGAGTGCGATACGGCCATCACCGAGAACGGTTGCCCCACCGAGCCCGGGCAACCCGCGGAACAGGGGCGACAGAGGCTTGATGACCACCTCGCGTCTTCCGAGCAACGCCGGAACCGCGAGAGCGTGCATGACGTGACCAGACCTCACAAGGATCAGGTGCTTCGTGTGCAGGTCGCCACAGGCTCCGGCAGCGCGACCCTGCAGCGCATCCAGGTCGCTCAGTGCGACCACCGAACCATCACGCAGGGCGACGACCGGAGCCCCGTCCACGGTCTTGAAGGTCACTTCGTCGGGAGAAAGCACCTCGTCCACCGCGCTCAGTGGTAGGGCATACACCCGCTCGCCGCTCCTCACGAGCAGGGCCTGGATGATCGCAAGGGTGAGCGGCAGCTGGAGCGAGATCTTCATGCCCTCTCCGGGTGTGGACGACAACATGATGCTGCCACCGAGATACTCGATCTTGCCCTTCACCACGTCCATGCCGACGCCGCGCCCGGAGATCCGCGTGGCCTGATCGACCGTGGTGAAAGCGGGAAGGCAAACGAACATGAGGACGTCCTGGTCGGTGTAGGAGTCGCGGGATCCACGATCCACGATCCCCCGCTCGACCGCCTTGTTCCAGATGCGGTCGATGTCCATGCCCCGGCCATCATCGGCTACGGAGATCAACACCTGCTCGCGCACTCGTTCGGCACTCAGTCGTACGGTCCCACGCTCGGGCTTGGATGCCGCGCGTCGCACGTCTGACGGCTCGATCCCATGGTCGATCGCGTTCCTCAGCAGGTGCACGATGGGATCGCCGATCTCATCGAGGACCGTCCTGTCGAGCTCGATATCGAGCCCCTCCATCTCCAGCGTGACGTCCTTGCCGAGGTCGCGGGCGAGGTCGCGCACCATACGGGGGAAGCGGTTGAAGATATTGCCAACAGGGACCATCCGCGTCTGCATGACCTCCTGCTGAAGGTCGGCGCTGACACGCTCCAGAACCCCTAGCGACTCGGCGAGATCATTGTCCGCGAGGCGATCGGCGATATCCTCCAGCCGTGAGCGGACGATCACGAGCTCGCCGACAAGGTTGACGATGGTATCGAGGTGGCCGATCGAGATACGGACCGTCTGCGTTTCGGCGAGCTTGGGTGTCGCCGACCTCACGGCGGTCACCGGTGCGTCGCCGGCTCTCGGCGCGACCGCCGTCGGCGACTGTTCGGGTTCGACGAGCGCCTCGACGTCGACCTCTTCGACCTCCGTGACGCCGAGGGTCGCCTCTCGCATGGCAGCGGGCGTGGCCCGCGTTCGTAGGATCACGCTGAAGGAGAGATCGAACTGCTCGTCCTCGATCTGACGAGCCCCGGGCTCAGTCTCAAGGACCACGCCAAGGTGCCCGAGCCGCTTGATGACCATGTAGGCGCGCACGCCCTTCAGCACGCAGCCCTCTTCAAGGTGGACGACCACGCGATACATGGAGCCCTCACCAGACGCGCCGGGCGACACCGGAACCGGCACTGATGCCGGCAGAAGGGGGTCGGCTGTCGTGTCGGGGCGCTCGCTGGTCCGCTCCTGAAGCAGCGCGATCATGTCGTCCACGCCCACGGCGTCGCCGTCCGACGACTCATCCTCGATGACCTCGCGAACGCGGTCTGTCGCTTTGAGCATGAGGTCGATCAGCGAGTTGTCGGCGACCTGGGCCCGCGAGCGCACCGTGGCCATCAGGGACTCCATCCTGTGGGTGAGCTCCTGGGTGCGGACGTAACCCATCGCCGCCGCCATGCCCTTGAGCGAGTGAGCACCGCGGAACACGGTCTCCACCGGCTCAAGGTCGACAGGATTCGCCTCGAGAGCGAGCAGTCCGTCGCTGATGGCCTGGAGGTACTCGGCGCTCTCGCTCAGGAACACATCCCTGTATGCCGACATATCGTCACTCATGCACCCTCACCCCCCGCAGGCCGCGTCTGATCTCGGTAGCGATGGTTTCGAGCGGCGCGACGTGTGAGGCGGCGCCGGTCCGGACCGTGGCGCCAGGCATTCCCCACACGACACTGCTGCCCTCGTCCTGCACGATGGTCATGCCGCCGGCGTCGACGATCGCTCGCGACCCGCGCGCGCCGTCGGCGCCCATGCCGGTCAGCACGACCCCGATCCCCTGCGCACCCGCGGCGCCGGCGACGCTCTGGAAGAGCGGGTCGGCTGCGGGCCTCACGCCGTGCACGCTCGGGGTGTCCTCGAGCGTGATGCGCAAGGTACGCCTTCCCGTGACCTTCATGTGCAGTCCGTGCGGCGCGACATACGCCGTGTCCCGCTCGACGAACATGCCGTCTTCGGCCACCACGAACGCCAGGTCGCTTGTGCGCGCCAGCCGCCGCACCAGTGAACTGGTGAATCCCTTGGGGAGGTGCTGGACTACCAGATAGGCGGCATCTAGACCCGAACCGAGTCCAGAGAACACGGTCTCCAGAGCGGGAGGACCCCCGGTGGAGGCCGCGATGGCCACAAGCCGGGATGGCGGCGCAGCGGCGCCATCGGGACGCTGGACGCTGCACACGACCGGTGCGACCTCACGAACGGCGGTACGGGATTCGGGACGGACCCGGTATGCGAGCTTGATCTTCTTGAGCAGGATGTCGCTCAGCTCCGCGATCGAGCTGGCGAATCCTTCGGCGGGCTTCACGATGAAGTCCGTCGCACCCAGGTCGAGCGCCTGATAGGTGGTATCCGGGTCATCGATTCCCGAGAGCATGATCACTCGCGCCGTGCTCGACCTGATGATATGCGGCAGAGCCTCGATGCCCGTGAGTT
>CAZSUO010000018.1:0-8384 GCA_964610065.1 uncultured Coriobacteriaceae bacterium
GACATCACCTCGGTCGAGACCCCGTACGAGCTCGTTGCGCAGATGCGTGCATCGATCGTGGTGCTCGGACCGCTGGTGGCGCGGTTCGGCAGGGCCCGGGTGGCGATGCCCGGCGGCTGCAACATCGGGTCGCGCAAGATCGACATGCACCTGCACGGCCTCGAGCACCTCGGCGCCGAGATCGCGTTCGAGCACGGCTACATCGACGCGCTCGCTCCCGGGGGCCTCACCGGCTCACAGGTCATCCTCGACTTCCCGAGCGTGGGCGCCACCGAGAACCTTCTCATGGCCTCGGTGCTCGCGAGCGGCACCACCGTGATCGACAACGCGGCGCGCGAGCCCGAGATCGGCGATCTCGTGGACATGCTCGTCTCGATGGGGGCCCGCATCTCCGGTCGCGGGTCATCCACACTCGAGGTCACCGGCGTCGAGCGCCTCGAGCCCACCGAGCACACCACCATCGGCGACCGCATCGAGGCCGGCACGTTCCTGGTGGCCGGCGCGCTCACCGGCGGCCCCGTCACGGTGACCGGATTCGACCCGACGCACCTTGAGATGCTCATCACGAAGATGCGGCTCGCGGGCTGCACGCTCGACATCGCCGACAGCGCGGTCACCGTCACCCGATCCGGGCCCATCCGTCCCGTGGACGTGGCGACGCTTCCGCACCCCGGATTCCCCACCGACATGCAGGCACAGTTCATGGGACTCATGGCTCTCGCCGAGGGGGATTCGGTCATCACCGAGAACGTGTTCGAGAACCGCTTCATGTTCGCCGACGAGATCAAGCGTATGGGCGCGGACATCGAGGTCGAGGGGCACCGTGCCCTCGTCCGCGGCGTCACCTCGCTCCAGGGCGCACCGGTGGTATGCCCGGATCTCCGCGGCGGCGCGGCGCTCGTGCTCGCAGGTCTTGTCGCCGACGGCGAGACCGTTGTCACGGACATCTACCACATCATGCGTGGCTATGAAGACTTCGTCGGCAAGCTGGCGGCGCTCGGCGCCGACATCCGGCTGGTCGGGGAGTAGGAGGCACCGATGCTCGATCGTGAGGCCATACGGGCGATCCTTCCGCACCGCGACCCGTTCCTGTTGGTCGACCGCGTGCTTGAGTACGAACCGGGTGTGCGTGCCGTCGCCGAGCTCGACGTGGTCGAGACCGCCTTCTGGGTGCCCGGCCACTTCCCGGGTCATCCGGTGATGCCGGGCGTGCTCATCGTCGAGGCTATGGCGCAGGTTGGTGCGGTGGCGCTGCTCTCAAAACCTGAGAATGCCGGGCGCATCGCGTTCTTCGCAGGCATCGACCAGGTGCGCTTCAAGCGCCAGGTCGTGCCGGGCGACACCCTCACCATGCAGGTGGAGATCACGCGCTCGCGCGGGAAGATCGGATTCGGCGACGCGAAAGCGCTGGTAGGGGACACGCTCGCGTGCGCCGGCCAGCTCATGTTCGCGGTAGAATGACACGGTTGCCCGGGTGCGATCAGCGCGCCGGGCATGAAACACGAGAGGACAACGATGGGACTCAGGGAACGGTTCGAGAGCGGCGAGGCGGTGCTTGGTGTCGTCGGCCTCGGGTACGTCGGCCTGCCGCTGGCGGTCGAGATGGCCAAGGCTGGTCATCATGTGGTGGGGTTCGAGGTCTCAGCCGAGAAGGCCGAGCTCGTGAACGCCGGGACGAGCTACATCCCCGACGTCCCCACCGAGGAGTTGGCGGAGCTCGTCCGTGCCGGACTGATCGAGGCCACCACGGACTTCTCGCGCGCCGGCGAGACCGACGCGATCGCGATCTGCGTGCCCACGCCGCTCGACGAGATGAAGGAGCCGGACACCTCCTACATGGAGACGGCCGCGCGCTCCGTCACACCGTACCTGCATGCGGACATGCTGATCACGCTCGAGTCGACCACGTATCCGGGTACCACCGAAGAGGTCATCCAGCCCATCCTCGAGGCCGGTGGGCTCAAGGTCGGCACCGACCTGTACCTGGCGTTCTCGCCCGAGCGTGTGGATCCGGGCAACCCGGTCTTCCAGACGCGGAACACGCCCAAGGTCGTGGGCGGTGTGACGCCGGCCTGCACCGAGCACGCGGTGGCGATGTACGAGCGTTACATCGACACTGTGGTCGCAGTGAGCTCCACCCGCGTGGCCGAGATGACCAAGCTGCTTGAGAACACGTTCCGCGGCGTCAACATCGCGCTGATGAACGAGCTCCTGATGCTGTGCGAGCGCATGGACATCAGCCTCTGGGAGGTCATCGACGCGGCCAAGACCAAGCCTTTCGGCTACATGCCGTTCTACCCGGGTCCGGGTCTGGGCGGCCACTGCATCCCGATCGACCCGTTCTACCTCTCCTGGAAGGCGAAGCAGTTCGACTTCCGTACGGAGTTCATCGACCTCTCGGGACGCATCAACGAGAACATGCCGTACTACGTGATCGACCGGCTGATGGACGCCCTGAACGAACAGCGCAAGCCGCTCGCCGACTCGAAGGTGCTCATCCTCGGCGTGGCCTACAAGGCCGACATCGACGACATGCGTGAGTCCCCGGCCATCCGCATCGCGGAGCTGCTGTGCGACAAGCAGGCCGACATCAGCTACCACGATCCGTATGTGCCGTCGTTCGTCATCTCCGGTGAGGCCGTCCCCGCTGTCGAGCTCACGCCTGAGACGGTGGCCGCCGCCGACGTGGTGCTCGTCATCACCGCCCACAAGGGCATCGACTACGCCATGGTCGCCGAGAACGCGCAGCTGGTGCTCGACACCCGCAACGCGATGGCCGGCGTCAACGACCCGAAGGTGGTGCTCCTGTGAGCGGCTTGAGCCCTGTCCGCATTGGCGTGGTGGGCTTCGGCTACTGGGGCCCCAACCTCGTCCGGAACGTGCACAAGCTCGCCGACGCCGAACTCGTGGCCGTGTGCGACGCCACTCCGGCCAACGTCGCGAAGTTCCAGGCGGCGTACCCCGGGATCCCCACGTGCGACAGCCTCGACACGATGCTTGCCACGCACGAGCTCGACGCGGTCGTCGTGGCGACCTCGGCTCCGAGCCACTATGTGGTGGCTAAGGCCGTGCTCGAGGCTGGTAAGCACTGCTTCGTGGAGAAGCCGCTCACGCTCACCAGTGAGGACGCGTCCGATCTCGTACGGATCGCCGACGAGAACGACCTGGTGCTCATGGTCGGTCACCTGATGGTGTACCACTCGGCCGTGAACTTCATCAAAGAGGTCATCGACTCAGGCGAGCTCGGCGACGTGCTGTATCTCTACGCGCAGCGCCTGAACCTGGGCAAGGTGCGCACCGAGGAGAACGCGTTCTGGTCGCTCGCCCCGCACGATGTCTCGATCGTGAACTACCTGCTCGGCGAGGCGCCTGATCGCGTGTCGGCCACCGGCGCCGACTACATCAACAACGGCGTCGAAGACACCGTGTTCGCGAACCTGCACTTCGCGTCGGGTCGCATGGCCAACATCCACGTGAGCTGGCTCGACCCGCACAAGACCCGCAAATTCACCATCGTCGGCACCAAGAAGATGCTCGTGTTCGACGATATGGAGGCCACCGAGAAGATCTGGATCTACGACAAGGGCGTGGGCGCTCCGACCGACGCCATGAGCTTCGGCGAGGACCTCACGCTGCGCTTCGGTGAGATCAAGGCCCCGTTCCTCAAGATGGCCGAGCCGCTCTCGCTCGAGGTCCAGCACTTCCTCGACTGCTGCCGTACCGGCGAGCGACCGCGCTCGAGCGGACGTGAGGGCCTGGAGGTCGTGCGTGTGCTCGAGGCGGTGAGCGAGTCCATCGCCGCCGGTGGCGCGCCGATCGAGACACGACTGGAGGGCTGATGACCGCGTACGTACACCCCTCGGTCAAGGTGGGAGCGGACTTCTCGCCGTCGCCGTTTTGCATCATCGATGAGGATGTCGTCATCGGCGACAACGTCACCGTGGGTTCGTTCGTCCACATCTTCCCGGGCGCGCGCATCGGGAGCGGCACCACGATCGGCGACGGCGCGGTCGTGGGCAAGTCGCCCAAGCTCGCCAAGTCCTCCACCGCCAAGGGCGGTCCGCTCGACGGGTTGGTGCTCGGCGAGAACTGCGTGGTGGGCAACCACACGGTGCTCATGGCCGGCACCACCTTCGGCTCCGACTGCGTGATCGCCGACGGCGCCGGCGTCCGCGAGCGCTGCACGATCGGCGACCGCGTGGTGATCGGCCGCAACGTCACCGTGGAGAACGGCACCACGATCGGCAGCCGCACGCGCATCCAGACCGGCGCGTACATCACCGCGTATGTGACCATTGAAGAGGACGTCTTCATCGCTCCCATGGTGGTCACCACCAACGACAACTACATGGGTCGCACCGAGAAGCGCCTAGCCGAGATGCGCGGCTGCACCGTGCGCCGTGGCGCTCGCGTGGGCGGCGGTTCGCACATCCTGCCGGGCATCGAGATCGGCGAGGAGGGGTTCGTGGCCACGGGCTCCGTGGTCACCCGCAACGTGCCTCCGCATGCGGTGGTGATGGGCGTCCCGGCTCGTCAGGTGCGCGATGTGGCCGCTGAGGAGCTGCTGGAGAACCAGTGAACGGAAGCGTTACGGATGGGGGCGGCTTCGGCACGGCCCCATCATGCGTGTCACAATCGGACGGAATCCAACGATAAGCACCACGCGACGAAGGAGTGCGCCATGGGTGTTCCTCTGCTCGACCTCAAGGCCCAGTACCGTGAGCTTCAGTCCGAGCTCGACGCCGCCATCGGCGACGTGATGGCCAACGCGGCGTTCATCGGCGGCCCGAAGGTCAAGGCGCTTGAAGAGGCCATCGCCGGGTACTGCGGTACCGAGCACGCCGTGGCGTGTGGCAACGGCACCGATGCGCTCTTCCTCATCATGGCAGCCATGGGCATCGGGCGTGGCGACGAGGTCATCACCACGCCGTTCACGTTCTGGGCCACCGTCGAGTGCATCCACCATGTGGGCGCCACGCCCGTGTTCGTGGACATCGAGCCCGGAACGTACAACATGGATGTCACGCAGGTCGAGGCGGCCATCACCGAGCGCACCAAGGCGATCCTTCCGGTGCACATCTTCGGCCAGTGCGTGGACATGGACCCGCTGCTCGAGATCGCCGAACGCCACGGCCTCGCCGTGATCGAGGACGCTTGCCAGGCGATCGGCGCCACCTACAAGGGCAAGCGCGCCGGCTCGCTCGCGCATGCCGCCGCCTTCTCGTTCTTCCCGAGCAAGAACCTCGGCTGCGCCGGTGACGGCGGCATGATCACCACCGACGACGCCGAGCTGGCCGCCCGCGCGCGCAAGCTTGCGAGCCACGGCACGTCCAAGAAGTACTTCCACGACGCCTTCGGCACTAACTCGCGCCTGGATGCGCTGCAGGCCGCTATCCTGCTCGTGAAGCTCCCGCACCTCGATCGCTGGAACGGTGAGCGCCGGGCCGGAGCCGCCGTCTACGGCGAGCTGCTCTCCGGTGTCGCCGGCCTCGAACTGCCGGTCACTCGCGACTACGGCGATGCCGTCTACCATCTCTACATCGTGAAGACCGAGACCGCCGAGGCCGCCGACAAGGTCATGGGCGCGCTCAAGGAGGCGGGAATCGGCACTGCGCTGTACTACCCGCTTGCGCTCCATGAGCAGGAGGCGTTCGATCACGTCGACGGCTACGTGCGTCCTTCGCTCCCGGTGGCCGAGTCGTGCGACTCGCGCACCTTCGCGCTCCCGTGCTTCCCTGGTATCACTCGCGAGCAGATCGAAGAGGTCGTCGCCGTCGTCAAGGGGGCTCTCGCCTAAGCATGCGTGTCGTCTCTGTCGTAGGGGCCAGGCCCCAGTTCATCAAGGCCGCATCGGTCTGCCGCGCGCTGCGCGAGCGTCACGATGAGATCCTCGTCCACTCGGGTCAGCACTACGACTACGGGATGTCCGACGTGTTCTTCGAGCAGCTCGGCATCCCCGCACCCGACTACAACCTCGCCGTGGGGTCTGGCGGCCACGGCCGTCAGACCGGCGAGATGCTCGGCATGCTCGAGGAGCTCCTGCTCGAGCGTGAGCCGGACATGGTGCTCGTGTACGGCGACACCAACACCACGCTGGCGGCCGGTCTTGCCGCGGCCAAGCTCGACATCCCGGTGGCGCACGTGGAGGCGGGGCTGCGGTCGTTCAATCGCACGATGCCCGAGGAGATCAACCGCGTACTCGTCGATCACGTCTCGGCGCTGCTGCTCTGCCCCACAACGGCAGCGGTCGACAACCTGCGTGCCGAGGGTGTCACTGAAGGTGTGCACCTCGTCGGCGACGTGATGCTCGACACCGCCCGGTACTTCGCCGAGTCGGTCGATGCGGAGCCGGTGCTCGCGCGCTACGGCGTGGAGCCCGACGGCTACCACTTCGCCACCGTCCACCGTGCGGGTAACAGCGACGATCCCGAGAAGCTCGGCGCCATTGTGTCGGCGTTCTCCCGAATGGACCGCCCGGTGGTATGGGCGATCCACCCCCGCACACGCAAGAACCTCGCGTCGTTCGGCCTCGACGCCGCCGTCGAAGCGGCTCCTTCGATCATCGCGATCGAGCCGGTGCCGTACATGGATACCGTTGCGCTGCTGCGTTCGGCAAGCGCTTTGCTCACCGACTCCGGAGGCATGCAGAAGGAGGCGTACTTCTTCGGCGTGCCCTGCGTCACCATGCGCGACGAGACCGAGTGGGTCGAGACCGTCGAACTCGGCTGGAACACCCTCGTTGGCGCCGACGCGGACAAGATCCTGGCAGCGGCCACGTCGCGGACCAGGCCGGAGGCCCGGCCGGCCGTCTACGGTGACGGCCATGCCGCCGAGGCGATCGTGGATGTACTCGAGCGATACCATGGAGGTACACGGTGACGGAACCGACCACCACAGGTGGCCGTGTCTGGATAGATATGACCAATTCGCCGCACGTGCTCGTGCTGCGGCCCATCATCGATGAGTTTCACCGCCGAGGATGGGACGTGACCGTCACGGCGCGTGAGTTCGCGCAGACGCTTCCGCTGCTGGAACGCTTCTCGATCCCGCACACGGTGATCGGCAGGCACCGCGGCAAGCACCTGTGGGCCAAGGCGTGGGGCATGGTCGCGCGCACGAGCCAAATGATCTCCTTTGGCAGGGGCAAGGGCTTCGACCTGGCGCTCTCGCATGCGAGCAACGACCTTCCAGTGGCGGCGCGCATGCTGGGTATCCCGCACGTGACCATGTTCGACTACGAGTTTGCGAAGCTGTCGCACTCGATCAACGTGCGGTTCTCCACCAAGGCGCTCGTGCCCGACGCGATCCCGGTGTCCGCGCTTGCACCCTACGGCGGCACCGAGCGCAACGTTGATCGCTATCCGGGTCTCAAGGAGGAGTACTACCTCGCGGACTTCGAGCCCGACCCCTCGGTGCTCGATAGCCTTGGTCTGGATCCGCGCAACATCATCATCGTGCTCCGCACCCCGCCGAGCATGGCGGCGTACCACCGCATGGAGAACCCGATCTTCGACGACGTGCTCCGCGCTATCGCCGCGCGCGACGACGCGCAGGCCGTCGTGTTGCTGCGCACCCCCGACCAGCGCGCGGGCGTGGAGGCCATCGGGGCCAAGAACCTCATCATCCCCGACACGGTCGTGGACGCGCAGAGCCTCGTGCACTACGCAGACATCGTGGTCTCCGGCGGTGGCACGCTCAACCGCGAGGCTGTTGCGCTCGGCACGCCGGCGTACACCGTGTTCCAGGGCGTGATGGGCGCGGTCGACAAGGGTCTGATGGCCGAGGGCCGTCTGCGGCAGCTCGTGTCCGCCGACGACCTCGTGCTCGAGAAGAAGCCCGCGTCGAGTGCGCGTGTCCGTCGCGATGTCGGTGACCTCGTGGATCGCATCTCGTCGGTGGCGCGCCGGCACACGCCGGGTGATGCCCGTGGGTAGGCACTCCGCATCGGGTCGGCGGTCGTCGGTCCGCTCCTCCTCGCGAAGGCGCAGGGATCCGGCACGCGCGGGTCTGCGGGTGGAGCCGGTCACGCCGTCCACCGAGAGCCGCCGCGACCACGTGAGACGCAAGTCGCACGGCGACGTCCTCGAGCGCGCCCGTATGGCACGCCGTCGCAAGCACGTCGTGATGGGCTGCGGTCTCACTGTGCTCATCGGGATCGTCGCCGCCGTGGTGTACGGCAGCGTGTGGGTGGGCGGTCTCAACAAGCGCATGGCCGACTCGGCCACGATCAGCGATGAGGTTACCCAGGTGCTTGAGGCCGCGGAACCCAAGCGCGCCGATGATCCGTTCTACATGCTCATCATGGGCGTCGACGCCCGCGAGCTCGGCGAAGAGTCGCGCTCGGACACGCTCATCATCGCGCGGATCGATCCTCCGCAGAACAG
>CAZSUO010000018.1:8484-23106 GCA_964610065.1 uncultured Coriobacteriaceae bacterium
TCCCACGCTCCTGCCGGGTGACGTGACCGTGACCGTGCGCAACGGAGCCGGCATCGAGGGCGTTGCCAGCGATGCGGCCGCGGCGCTCACTGGTTCCGGATTTGCTGTGGGAGAGGTCGGGAACGCCGATCAGTTCGTGTACGACGAGACGCTCGTGGTGTACAGCGGTGAGGACAGCTCCGCCGCCGATCTCGTGGTGTCCAAGCTCGATCGCGGGCGCGTCGTACAGTCGCGGGGTATGTACTCGTTCTCGACCGACGTGCTGGTGGTCGTCGGCAAGGACTGGCGTGCCACGGAGGCGGCTACCGGCCAATAGACGATGACGGCGGGACCCGGAGACAAGGTGGACGTGATGCACGAGACGAAGACACGCCGGATCCTGTTCGCAGCACTCGGCCTCATCCTCAGCACGACGCTCGGACTCATCGCCGCGCCGACCGCGTCCGCCGAGACGACGTTCAGCTTCACGAGCCGTGGATACGGCCATGGCCTCGGTATGAGCCAGTACGGCGCAAAGGGTTTCGCCGAGCATGGCTACAAGTACGACTATATCCTCCGGTACTACTACGGGAACGCCGGGCGTGACCCGAAGGCGCAGGTGGTCACCTGGCCCACGGCCGAACCGTCGCGCGATGTCAACGTCGACGGCGCGGCCACGAGCGCAAACGCCGGGTACACCAAAGCCACCTGGTCGGTCAGGCCAGGGTACGCGGGTACACGGCTCGTGGTGTACGTCTCCCCGGGAAGGGTCTACTACGCCCCGGACGGATGGTCCACGTTCACCGCGTCGGGCAGCTCCATCACCTGGAGGCTCCCCGATGGATCGACCCAGGTGTTCACCGAGCCCTTCGCCGTGTGGGGTGAGGGCGGTTCGCCGCGTCTCACCCAGGTCAAGGAGGGGACGGGGCAGTACAGCCACACCTACGTGCGCTTCCGTGGTGAACTCCGCCTCACCGCCAGCGGTGGCGCGATAAAGCTCATCAACCGCGTGAGCATGCGTGATTACCTGTACGGCGTCGTGCCGAGGGAGTCCCCGTCGTTCTTCCACATGGAGGCGCTCAAGGCGCAGGCAGTGGCGGCACGCGCGTACTCGTGGACCACCCCCAAGACCGAACTCTTCACCACGACCGCCGACCAGGTCTACGGCGGCCATTCCCGCGGTGAGGACCGGGCGAGCACCACCGCGCACGAGACGCAACGCACCAACGACGCGGTCGACGCCACGCAGGGCAGGGTCGTCACCTACGATGGTGCTATGGTCCGCACGTACTTCATGTCCACCTCCGGAGGGCATACCGAGAACAGCGAGAACGTGTGGACCGCTGAGGAGCCGCATCTGCGCGGCGTGCCGGATCCCTACGAGCTCCTTGCGGGATCGAGCGCCCACACATGGCAATCCAAGCAGCTGACGGCGAGCGATCTTCGCACGCGGCTGCTCGCCCAGGGAGTCCCCGCCGCCTCGGTGCCCGACCCCATCGCGAACGTCCGGGTGGTCGAGCGCGGGGTGTCCGGGCGCATCATGAAGGTCGCGTTCACGAGCCCTACTGGCTACGTCACGTACATCGAGGGCAGCACGAACATGGACCGGTTCAAGCGTGCCGTGGGCTTCACGTACCAGGACCGCTGGATCTACGTGAACCCGAAGACGGTGCGTGTAGCCGGCGTCGACCGGTACGAGACGGCGATCAAGGCCGCGCAGCGCATCGGCGCCAGCTCGGGTACCGTCATCATCGCTTCAGGTACCGCGCCGGCCGACGCGCTTGCGGCCTCATCGCTTGCAGGTGCGGTAGGCAGTGCGACCGGAGAGGTGCGCTCGGTCCCCGTTCTGCTCACCCCGGGTAACGCGCTCGACACCCGCGTCGCCGACTGGATCAGGAACGCGGGCGTCTCCAGGGTGTACATCGTGGGAGGCACCGGTGTGGTGTCGGCCACTGTTGCGAGCGAGCTTGACGCGATCTCGTCGGTCACGAGCGTGGTGCGTCTGGCCGGAGCGGATCGCTACGGCACCGCGCAGAAGGTGGCCCTTGAGGTCAAGCGGCTCAAGCCGTCCACGAACCGTGCGATCGTCGTGAGCGGCATCGAGCTCGCCGACGCCGTCGCCGCCTCGGCCTTCGCGTACCAGCACAGCCTTCCGATCATCCCGGTGCGGCCGGGCTCCGTGCCACCCGAGTCGGCGGCCGCCCTTTCGGCCATCAAGCCGGTTTCCACACTCGTGGTCGGCGGCACCGGTGCAGTGAGCGATGCCGTGCTCGCCAGCCTGCCCGGCGGGACGCGCATCGGAGCGGGCGCCGACCGGTATGAGTCGGCGCAACTGCTGAGCGCGTACCTGCTCTCGAAGGAGGGCTTCAACGCCGGGAGCGTGTGTGTCGCTTCAGGTGAGTCGCTCATCGACGCGCTGGCGCTCGGCCCTGTGGCCGGCTACAACAAGAATCCGATCGTGTTCGCCCGCAACTACGCGCTACCCGACTGCTCGGTAGGCGTGGTGGGGCAGGCTACGTCACGCATCGTCATCGCCGGAGGAGAGGGCGTCCTCTCGGGATGGGTCGAGGGCAAGATGAACGAGGCCTGCGAGTAGCGGATGCGGTGTGGGTGTGCCCGGCGTACCCGGGGCACACATGGCTCGCGAGAGGAGACCCGCATGCGGGTGACACCCGGACTCCGGCGCGTGTGCGCGACACTGGTGATGGCATCGGTGCTGATCGCGGGGATACCGGACAGCGTTCCCGATCGCGCGTATGCCGCCCCCGCCCTCGACGTCGCGATCGTGTACTCCACGGCGTCGGACGCGTGGTGCGACACGTACGGCCGCGGGTACGCCATCCTCGAGAAGCAGGACGTCCTGTACGACTACCTCGACGGCAAGGGCTGGAACGTCGCGTTCATCTCCGATGCCGATCTCGAGCGGATCGATGTGCTGCGTCAGTACGATGTGGTCGTCTGCATGTGGGTGTTCGGCATGTCCACCACGGCGTCACGCACCCTGACACGGTACGTCGCCGAGGGCGGGGGCCTCGTGGTCCCGTACGCCTCGTCCCGTGTCGCGCCCGGTGAGGGCGGCGGCGAGGTGGCCGACCACTACGTGAAGCTCATGAACAGCGAGCTCTGGGAGTGGGGCCCACTCTCCGAGGTCCATCAGGCGCGCTTCATCGATGATGTCGGCGCCTTCGAATTCTCGCTCGACCCGGCCCCGACCGACCCAATCGTGACCGGGGCGCGGGCGATTCTCGCGGGTCGCGGACTGGACACCGACGATCTGCGGTTGCGGCGCGATGACGACCGGAATCGCGGCGCCTGGATCGAGTACGTGCGACTTCTCAAGGGCAACACCAATACGGTGCAGTTCCTGGGTCTCACGCAGACGTCGGCGCCGACCGGCTCGGCCAACTACAACCTCTCCGGTGCGCCGGGCGCGGTGCGGGCGACCTACCTGAGCGGTCGCGCTGTGCACTTCTACTTCTCGCCGGTCGACTTCGTCTGGAACCAGGATGGCATCGGAGTGAAGACGAACTCCGATGGGGTCCGTCAGCTGGACATCGCCGGGGCATACATCGAGTCGGCGATCGAGTGGGCTGCGGGCGAGGGCGGAAGGCCCGGCGTGCTCGTTCGCGACGGGCGAACGAATGCCACGGTGAACGTCTACCGCGACGGTATGTACGCCTCGGTGTACGTGAGCAACGCCGGCAACGTGCAGGTCACGGGTACACTGCGCTTCCGCGTCTACGCGCCATCCGGCGCGCTCGTGAAGGAGTCGGTGCGCTACAAGATCGCCACCGAGCCCGGTCAGTCGTACCGGTACTCGGAGCAGTACGTGCCGGGTACGCTTGCCGCGGGTACGTATCGCGTCGAGACCGAGTACCACACCACCTACCCGGCGTACGAGCGTAGATGGGTCGAGTCGGTGAACGTGGTGCGCGGGCAGGGAGTCGGCATCCCGACGGCCATGGACCCTGTCCGCACGTCGGGGCAGGTGGTCTACGACCCGCGCGTGGTGCGACTCGCGGGGGCCGACCGCTACGCCACGGCGCTTGCGATCGCGGATGCGGCCGGTGGCTATCCGCGGCCGGGCGGCTACGTGGTCGTGGCGGGAGGCGAGGGCGCCGACGCGCTCCTCGCGTCGTCGCTCTGTGGCGCCTATGACGCCCCGCTTGTGCTCACCCGGCGCGACGCACTCCCGGTTCAGACAGACGAGTGGCTCCGCAACGCCTCGCGCGGCTTCAGGCACGTGATCATCGTGGGGGGTACGGGTGTGGTGAGCGAGGCGGTCGAAGAGCGTCTGCGCACCATGTTCGGCAGCGACGGGGTCACGCGCTACTCGGGCGCCGATCGGTATGAGACCTCGGCAGCCGTGATCCGCGCCGTGGCCGGGCGCCTCGGCGATTCGTACGACGGTGGTCTCGTGGTCGCCAACGGGTACGCGCTCGTGGACGCCGCCGCGGGTTCGGCGGTGGCGGCCGGTCGCCGGTGGCCCATCGCGTATGTTGAGCGGGAGAGTGTGCCCGCCACCATCACAGCGGCGATCGCAGAGGCCGGTGGCCCTGCCGGAGCACCGGCGTGGATCGCGGGCGGTACGGGAGTGGTCTCGGCTGACGTGGAGCGGGATCTCGCGGCCACCGGCCGCACGGTCGAGCGCGCGGCCGGTGCCGATCGCTACGACACCGCGGTAGCGCTTGCGCAGCTCGCGGCGGGCGATGGGGCATCGTGGAGCCGCATGGGGATGGCATCAGGGGTATCGATCGCCGATGCCCTGTGTCTCGGCTCGTACCTCTCGCAGGCTGACGGCGTCATGCTCCTCACCAACGGTGCGGTGCTCGGCCCCTCGACCGAGTCGCTTATCAAGTCGAAGGGCGCCGCCATCGGCACCGTCGTGGTGGGCGGAGGCTCGGGAGTGGTGCGCCACGAGGTCAGCGCGCGTGTCACGCAGCTCTTGCCGTGACGGAAACGGATGGGTTCGTGTGTCCGGAGCCTACGGCTATACTTGGACGATCATGTGAACACGCGTCTGGCGCTCGTCCGCGCCGGTCGTTACCTGTCTGCTAGGAGGAAACGTGAAGCTTCTCGATGAGAAGAAGCGGCTCTTCGGTCTGGTCAATCCGGTCGACCTTGTCGCCGTGCTGGTCGTGGTCGCGCTCGTCGCAGCCCTCGCGAACGTGCTGTTCGGCTCGTCGGTAGGATCGAGCATCGCCCCGGCCGGAGGTGAGGACACCATCGAGATCGTGGCAACGGGTGTCGTGAGCGAGATCAGCGGGATCCAGTACGAGCTCGGCCAGCAGGTCACCCGTGTGGGCGGCCTCGGTGTGATCGGCACGCTCGAATCCCTCGAGCTCGGCACCTTCGAGCGTGAAGTGTACGACGCCGAAGGTCAGCCGGTGATCGTGGTCAGCCCGACGTCGCAACGCATCACGGTCGTGATTCGCGGCACCGGGCACTTCACCGAGAACGGCGTGACCATGGGCACCGAGAAGATCCGTCAGAACATGACCTTCGAGATGCAGCTCCCGCAGTTCCAATCGATGGTCCGCGTAGTGTCGATAACGAAGGTTGACGAGTGACCCACCCTGAACCCCGCATACGTCCTGTCGAGCTGCTGGCTCTGCTCGGAGTGCTGCTGCTCGCCGCAATCGTACCGGTCGTTCCGGGCACGGTGACTGTGGGCGGCATCGGTCTCGATGCGGTCATCGTGACCATCGTCGTCGCACTCGCTCTCTGGCTTCCGCACGCAGTGCGTCGCGGTACCGGTGGCCTGCCGAGGGTGGGCTTCGAGGTTCCTGCACTGGTGTTCCTCGGGTGGTCTCTGGTAAGCATGGTGTTCACGGGTGCCGAGACGGCGGTGTTCGCCACGTGGATTCGTTATGCGGCATACGTGCTCCTGGTCTACGTCGTTGCCACGGTCACGACCCGTCCGATCGGGCGGCGATTGCTCCTATGGGTCTTCACGCTGTCTGGGTCGGTCACCGTCGCCCAGGGACTGGTGCAGTACGTGCGGCCTACCGCGCAGATCGGCATCCAGGGCCTCGAGCCCACGGTGGCCACACGGGTCTTCTCCACATTCGACAACCCCAACTTCTACGCCGAGTTCCTCGTGCTGCTGTTCGCCGCCACGCTCGCGTTGGTGTTCGTCGAGCGCAGGTTCTTCCGCTACGTGGCCGCAGGTTTGCTCGTGGTGCAGGCCATGGCGCTGCTGCTCACCTACACCCGCGGCAGCTGGCTTGCGCTCGCGGTGGGCCTGCTGGTCGCCGTGTTGATGATCGACACGAAGCTGCTCCTCCCGTTCCTGGCGGGCGGAGCCGCGCTGATACCGATCGTGCCGGGAGCGCTTGCGCGCGTGTTGTCGATCTTCTCGCTCGAGGGCACCGCGAGCTACCGCATGACGCTGTGGCGCGTGGCGGGTGCGGCTCTCAAGGACAGCCCGATCGTGGGCTATGGGCTCGGTAGGTGGTACGACGTGTTCGCGACGACCGCGCTCAGGCATCCGGAACTGGGCATCGGCGTCGTGTACTACGGTGCGCATCAGTCGTACTTCCAGGTGGCCGCCGAGGTAGGGGTGATCGGCGGCATCGCCTTTGTGGTGATGGTGTTCATGGCGTGCCGGATGGGTGCGTTCTATGGTCCGAGGATGGGTAACGATCTCCGAGCCCGCCTCGTGAACGCAGCCCTGACGGCGGGGCTGATCGCGTTTGCGCTGAACGCACTCACCAGCAACGCGTTCCAGCATCCTCGCGGCGCCGTGTTCTTCTTCGTGTTGGCGGGCATCCAGGCCGGGCTTGGTGCACAGTACTGGGAGCGCGCGGTGTCCGAGCGCGTCCGGCACGAGCGCGCGCCCGGCGTGTGGGCGCTCAGTGTCCCAGGCCGAGCGTACGCATGGTTCGAACGTGCGATGGCCGCTGCGTGGGGCGCGAGCGCCACCCGGCGCATCCTCACCGGGCCGCCGCCGGGAGCAGGAGCGTTGCTTGCTTCGAGTCGCACTGCGGGGGTCATAATCGGACGTGGAGTAGATAGCGGTGTGACCGGCTCCGAAGGTGCGTGAGCCGGCCGCACTTGTCAGGGTGGTCCGTGGGATGGTCGATGCGACGGCAGATGAGGAGGTTGCACGATGTGTACGGATGCCGCAGAGCGGAAGATGCTGTGCGCGGAGGACATAGCGGCAACGCTCCTGCCTCACGCGGCTGGCATCACGCCGCGCGCGCTCGTTATACTCGGTAGCGGCCTCCAAGACGTCGTGGAACGCGTGCAGGTCGCGAGCACGATCCCGTTCACCGAAGTCCCCGGTTTCCCGCCACCGACGGTGGCCGGACACGCAGGCCGCTTCGTCTTCGGCAGCGTGAAGGATGTTCCCGTGCTGATGATGCAGGGGCGGATCCATTACTACGAGGGACACCCCATGGCGATGCTTGCGAGCTATGTGCGCGCAGCACAGTTGCTCGGCGCGACCAAGCTCGTCGTCACCAACGCTGCCGGAGCCGTATCGCCCGACCTGAAGCCAGGCACGATCATGCTCATGACAGACCATCTCAACATGATGTTCACCAATCCGCTCATCGGCCCAAACGTGGACGCCCTCGGACCGCGCTTCCCTTCAATGGTCGGAGCGTACACCCCTGCACTGCGCGAACTCGCCCACGAGGTCGCACGGGCCGAAGGCATCGAGCTCGCCGAGGGAGTCTACGCGGCCCTCAGCGGCCCCACGTTCGAGACGCCCGCCGAGGTACGCATGCTGCGGACCCTCGGGGCCGACGTTGTCGGCATGTCCACCGTGCCCGAAGTAGTCGCAGCCGTGCACGCGGGGGTGCGGGTGCTCGGTCTGTCGCTCGTGACCAACGTTGCCGCTGGCAGCGGTCACGGTCATGAGGAAGTGTTGGCAGCGTCCGCCGCCGCGGCGCCACGGCTCGCATCGTTGGTGAGTGGTATACTCGCGCGCCTCTGACGCGCTGTAAGCTCGGTCATGGAATCACTGTCCAGGTAGGGAGCACACACCGTGAGTGCATACGTCATTGGAGTGGGGAAGACCCGCTTCGGCCCCTCGAGCCACCCGATGCCGCGTCTCGCGCATGAGGCCATCCTCGGCGCGCTCACTGATGCTGACATGAGCATCAATGACATCGGTGCGGTCATCGTGGCCAACTTCCTCGGTGGGCCGAACGAGTCGCAGCTGCATCTCGGCTCGGTGGTCATGGGGCTCTTCCCGGGGCTGCACATACCGTCGTGGCGCGTGGAGGCCGCGTGTGCCTCAGGCGGCGTTGCCATACACCAGGCGGTCACGATGCTCGGAGCGTATGACCCCATCCTCGTGGTGGGCGTGGAGCGGCTGTCCGGCCGGCCGGGTGCCGAGCAGACCCGCAACATCGGTATGGCGGGCGACGTGCTCCTCGACCAGTCGCAGGGACTCAACTTCCCCGCGACCTATGCGCTCGTGGCGCAGCGTCACATGCAACGCTACGGCACGCGCACGCGCGACTTCGAGCTCATCAGCCTCAAGAACCACGAGAACGCGCGGCGCAACCCGCTCGCGCACTTCCATCACAAGGTCGTGACCCAGGCGGATATCGATGCCGGGGCCACCGTGGCCGCACCGCTGCGGCTGTTCGACTGCTGCCCGGTGTCCGATGGTGCTGCCGCCGCGATCATCTCACGTGACCCGCGCGGTGGCCGCGGCGTGCCGATCCTCGGCTCGGCTGTGGGGACCGACGTGATCTCGCTCGCCCAGCGCGACGATCACACGAGCTTCATCGCCGCGCGCGTGGCGGCGGAGGAGGCGTACCGGCAGGCGGAGATCACAGCGGCCGATGTCGATCTCGCCGAGGTGCACGACTGCTTCACGATCGCCGAGATCGTCGCCATGGAAGACCTCGGGCTCGCCGCGCCGGGCGAGGCGGTCGATCTCATCCGCAACGGCCAGACCGCGCTCGGCGGGTCGATGCCGGTGAATGTGAGCGGTGGTCTCAAGGCCGGAGGTCACGCCATCGGCGCCACCGGTGTGGGCCAGGTCTACGAGGCCGTCCGCCAACTGCGCGGCGAGGCAGGCGACCGGCAGGTCGCCGGCGCCGGTGTCGCTGTGACGCACAACGTCGGAGGCGTGGGCGGCACCTGTGCCGTCCAGGTCCTGGGGAGGCCGTGATGATCACACGTTCATGCCCGTCATGCGGCGCCCGCTACTCATACCCCATCGATGAGTGTACGTTCTGCCGGGTCACCCTGGTCGAGCAGCCCACCGAATCGGGGGAGGTCGTCGCGGTCACCGAGGTTACCGTGCCGTCGCTCGGTCACGAGGACGTGCCGTACTGGTGCGCGCTTGTTGCACGCCCCCAGGGCGGTTTCGCGGTCGTGAAGCGCGACCTGCCCACCACGGTGGGCGACACGCTGTCGTTCTCGTCCGCCGAGGAGGGTGTCTGCTATACGATCGGCGTGCTCGGCTCGGGCGTGATGGCGCGCGGCCTTGTCGAGCTCTTCCTTTCGCGCGGACAGCGCGTGGTGTGGGTCGGGCGCTCGCTCGAACGCCTCGGCGTTGCGCGCGAGAAGGTCATCGGCCGCCTGGGACGTGTGATGGATGAGGACCAGCTCGCCCGCGCGACTGCGCGCCTCACCATCGCCGACGACCAGAATGCGCTTGCCGAGTGCGATCTGGTGCTCGAGGCGATCGTGGAGGACACCGACGCCAAGATCGCCGAGCTCAAGGCCATCGAACCGATCGTCTCGGACACATGCGTGATCGCGAGCAACACGTCGTCGTTGCCGCTCGATGTGCTTTCGGCGGTGCTCGAGAAGCCGGGCCGCTTCGGCGGGATGCATTTCTTCAATCCGCCCACGCGCATGAAGCTCGTCGAGATCATCCGGGCCCCCGAGACCACCGATGAGACCGACGCGTTTCTGTTCGACCTGTCGCTCGCGCTTGGCAAGACCCCCATCCGGGTGGCCAACGGTCCGGGATTCGTGGTCAACCGTGTGCTCATGCCGCTGCTGAACGAGGCGGTCCGTGAGCTTGAGGACAAGGCCGCGCCGGCCGCGGACATCGACGAGGCGATCAGGCTCGGCTTGAACCACCCGATGGGTCCGCTCGCGCTCGCCGATCTCATCGGCCTTGACGTGGTCGTGAGCATCATGGATGACATGCATGCGCGGCTGCAGGACGAGGCGTACGCGCCGCGTCCACTGCTGCGCGAGCTGGTGGCGCAGGGCAAGCTCGGCCGGAAGACAGGCGCAGGGTTCTTCGAGTACACACCGCCGCCCAACCCCTGAGTCGCGGGTGAGCGCGCGCTGAGGAGCAGTCAGCCCTCCGGCGGGGGATCGCTGATCGCCCGCCGGACATGCTCAAGGAACCGCGCAGCCTGCGCGTCGGTCCCCTGAGCGCTGGCTGCCTCGATGCAGGCGTTGCTGAACGACGGCTTGCCGATGTCCAGCACCTCCGAGATGGCTGCCGCGAGTGCGCCGGGGTCGTCGGGTTCGACGAGCCTGCCACATCGGGGAGCGGGAAGCGCCTCGGGGATGCCCCCCACCCTCGAACCGACGCACGGTGTTCCGCATGCCATCGCCTCAAGGAGGACCATTCCAAGTCCCTCGACGCGGCTTGGGAGAACGAACACATCCGCGGCGCTCATGCGTAGGGCGATGTCTTCGGCAGGCCCTCGGCCAGAGAACGCCACCCTGTCGGCCACTCCAAGTTCAGATGCGAGCGCCATCGGACCAGAGTTCAGCGGATGGTGTCCCACGATGTCGAGCCGGTCAATCGCGCCGGAGCGCAACAGGCTTGCCGTGGCTTCGAGTAGCACATCGATCCCCTTTGCTTCGATGGGGTTGCCGACGAACAACACGATGCGCTCATCGGTGCTCCAACCGAGCTGTGCACGCGCCGCGTTGTTCGGCTTGAACACCGCAAGGTCGACGCCCATATGCACCACGGCGGTCTGCACGCCAGGCGGCAGTTCCAGCTCGTTCACAAGCCGTGACTCCAGTGCGTTGGACACGCAGACGACGAGAGCCGCGCGCGTGACGGCCGAGCGCGCCGAGCGCGCCACCGCCCCTCCTCGAGCCACCGAGCCAACATCAGTGCCATGCGCCACCAGGACGTACGGGCATCGTGCGATGGCTGCCGTGATGCGTGCGATGATCGCCGTGGGATAGAGATAGTGGGCGACAACGACATCGGCGCCGCGCAACCCCGCGACAGCGGCTTTGACCAACAGCACCGGGTACTTCCCGAGTGCGAACACGATGCCCTTGCGTTGGTCGCGATTCACAACGCGTCTGACGATGGCGCCGGTCCTGGACAGGGCCTCAGCTTGCCGGCGCACGAAGATCCCGACCGCTGGGTCCGCTTCGCTCGGATACATGTTGCTGATGAACAGCACGTCGAGCGGAGTGTCCACGCCTCGGGTCCCGGTCATCGGGCGTCCCCCATCTCTCCGATGAGGCTCTCGGCCGGCACGCCCACGAAGCCAAGGTCCGAAGCGGTCGCCAGCATGTCCCGATAGAGACCACGGGCCTTTGGGCGCTGCGGGTTGTCCATCGTACCCGGGTGCGTCAGCAGGGAGAGTGCACCGCCGATGCGGCTCAGGTGGCGCAGTAGCCGTTCGAACGTGGCGGCGGGGTCGTCGTACTCCAGCAGGGGACCATCCATCACCACGAGCGGCATCTCGGTCATCGGGCGACCGTCAGGCGTGGTCACGTCCGGTATCCGGTAGGGGCCTGCGATGCCTGCACGGTAGCCCACCGCGTCCGGATACCCGATGCTCTCATCCACGATGATGCCGAACCGTGCGAGGAAGGCGGGCGACCGGGCAGGATCGTGGCGCAAGTAGTGCGCTCGTCCGCTCAGCGGGGCCTGTCCGGAGACCTGCGTGAGGCTCGAGACGTCACCACCGAACGCATCATCGCGCAGATACGAGTAGTAGCTGTAGTGGATGCCCGCAACCCATCCGGCGGGGATGACGCTCAAGGCCTCGCGAATGGCGTGCAGCCCGTACCGCGGACCATACAGGCCTCGCCGGCCCATGAGGAAGTAGAACGCGGAGCGATACCCGTGCGCACTCTCGGCATCGATCATGCGAGCGATGTCGTCCATGTAGTACCGCTTGGGGTTGCGCCAGTTCTCAGCGATCAAGCGCACGTAGTCCCACCGGGGTGGGCGGAGCCGCGCGAGCGGTGCAATCGCCCCGCCGAGGCGCATGAACTGACCCCAGGGGTCGTTTCCCATCAGTACGTCCACGTCGTGTGAGAGCACGAGGAGCGGAGACCGCAGCGCACCCTCCGATAGCCACAGACAGGCGTCAGGCGTGTCCGCCATCGCCAGAGCCACCATTGCCGCGGCCGCCTCGTTGACTGCGGGAACCTCGAGCAGTCCCGCTGCACGGCGCGGGCTGTCGGCCGCCAGTGCGCGACCGTGCTTGTCGCGCGCTGTGCCGGTCTCCTCTTCAAGCTCAAGCAGCCCAGAGAGTGTGCCGAATACATCCCACGCGGGCATGACCGATCCAGACGAGTGGACGTACCACAACGGCGTTGCGGGAGACGGCACCGCGGTCCAATCATCACCTTGTGGTGCCCGGAGACGATTCCAGAGAGTCAGCGTGGTTCCATTGAAGCCCACGCGCCACGGTGTCTGATCCACCACGTGCGCCTGGCCATCCGTGGGGATGACGATCGAGTGACCGCGTGCCGACGATGCTTCCTGGTACGGAATGAAGCGAATCTCCGTGGAGACGAGCGCCTCCACGGCCGCGTTGCTGAAGAAGCGGCCGACGTGGTCGATGAGGAGGTCCTGCAGCCGCATCACGCGGCGCAGTTCAGAGTGGTCAGCCATTCACGCCCTCCGTGAAGATCCGTGTGATGTACCAGTCGTCGAAGCGGGAAAGGCCCGAGTCGTGTTGCGCTGTCCAGAGCACGAACGGATTACCGTTTCCTGCCTTCAGGAACCCCAGCCGTCGGCACGCGCTTCTCACGATGCCGTCGAAGGGATGGTCGTTGGCCGTCATCATGACAACCGCCACTGCTCCCTGTGCGGCGAGCCCGTCGACGGCGTCTGCCAGCAGCAGACGGGTGATCTCCTTCGTACGGGAAGGCTGCTCGGTGTCCGCCACCACGATGTCAACCAGGTAGCCGACATGATCCCTGTCAACGACGTGGATCGCCCATCCGAGCAGCGTGTCGCCTCTGTACGCGCAGCGCATGACCGGTCGTACCCACGGATTCGAGAACACCCGCCACTGCAGGTACTCGGCGTCACGCAGGATCGTCACGCCGCCCCATAGCCTCACGAATGCGTGCATCAGTGAGGAGCACTCTGATGGCGGCGACACGGCCGTCGTGATGCGCAGTCCAACTGCGGCATCCCCCTGCCGCAGCCGCGCTGTGCGGCGAAGCGTTGTTCCGGAGAGGGCCAGGATGCCCATCAGCATCCGCAATAGGGGGAGCAGGGCAGTGGCTCGTGTTCCGCTCAGGCGCGCCGTCGCCAGCGATGCTGCACCGCCGCTGAGCGGGAGCACGTGTCTGCGTGTCACTCCCGGAACAGCGAATCCCAGTCTGGTGAATGCCCTGGTAGCCTCAGTGAAGCCCCAGATCGCGGCGACTTCCTCACTGCGCGCGCGCTCGAAGAGCAGCTCGTACATGGAGGCGAGTGCCCCGGTTCCCCGCGCGATGGGATCGAGGAGGGTGTCCTCGGATTTTGCGGTCCTGTAGATTCCGTCAGCGCTGATCAGCCGAATAGGGAGCAGTGCCTGCAGCCCCGCGATGGCGCCGTCATTCTCGAGGACCACGTAGGCGAACGGGTCCTGGCCATCAGGGGCGAACTCCCACTCCCATTGCGCCTGTGTGCGGTCGGTGCCATGCAGCCGGTTGTACAACTCGTTGCACGCTACCGCATCAGCAGCCACCGCGAATCGTGCCTGCATCTGGCCCGCTGGATCCAGTGTCATCGGTGTTCCTCTCGAGTGCCCGCATGACATCCTAGGACTTCACAGGGGCACGTTCAGCGCAGCACGTGTCATGTCTGGAGGCCACCAGCGTTTGCAGGGGCACCGCGCAACGGATTGTACCGTATGCGGGCTGTTCCCCTGGCGGTTCTCGACCATCGGGCATTCGAGTCGTTCGCGGCATGATACTCGCATCAGATCTTGAAGTAGATTTTCCGCCTGTGGAGCCACGAGGCCACCACGAACCACATCGCCACCTCGGCCACCTGGAACGTGAGTGTCGCGAGCACCGGGGGGATGGATCCCGACAGCGCCTCGGCGGCGCCGGGGAACACGCCGGTCACCCGCATGGCCACGAGCAGCACGTTGGAGAGGATGTAGATCAGCAGCGCGTTACGGCCGAGGGGCACCAGCCACTCGAACCAGCGCTTCTGGCCCAGATAGTCGGCTATCCAGTAAAGCGTGACGAGGCTCATGGTGGCCACGCCGGAGGAGACGAGCACGAACGTGGGCGTCCACAGCTGCTTGTTCACGGGGATGACGCCGCCAAGGGCCGCGCCGAGCACCGTCCACAGCACGCCGATCCCGAGCAGCTGCAGCAACCGCTTCTTGTCCTTCGGGAACGCCACCAGCCACTGACCCACGAACAGGCCGAGGAGCGCCTGTGCGCCCGAGCTCAGCGTGCCGAGGACGCCCTCGGGGTCGTAGCCCCGGCCGCCGTAGGTGT
>CAZSUO010000019.1:0-22448 GCA_964610065.1 uncultured Coriobacteriaceae bacterium
CTGATGGCGGAGGAGCGGCGATGAGACTCCGACGTATCGAGGCCGTCCGGTACGGCAGGCTGGCGGGCGCGACGCTTGGTGACCTCGGCGACACGCTCACGGTCGTGTTGGGCCCGAACGAGGCCGGTAAGTCCACGTACACCTCGCTCGTCCGGCATGTCCTGTTCGGGTATCCCACCGCGGCGCGCAAGGAGACCGGTTACTTCGTGGGCGGTGACGGCAGGCTCGCGCGGCTCGTCTTCGACGACGGCGACGGTTCCTGGGTCGTCGAGCGCTCCGAGGGGCCGCATGGTGGCGTCGTGCGCACTCGCGCGCTGGTGGGCGAGGAGCGGCCGGACCTGGCGGAAGAGCTCACACAGGGCGTCAGTGCGCTGGCGTACCGGATCGTCTTCGGCTTCGGCCTCGATGAGATGGCGGCCATAGAGGAGCAGCGTGCAACCGGCGATGACGTGCTCTCGCGGCTGTACGCGGCAAGCGCCGGGCTGCGTGTCAGCCCCCAGGAGGTGCGTGCGCAGCTGGAGAAGGAGGCCGGGGAGGTGTACACCCCGGGTGGCCGGAAGCGAGAGCTCAACACACTCCTCGCCGATCTGCGGGCCACTCGCACCGAGGAGCGCGCGCTCAAGGCACAGGCGGACGCCTACGCGACAGACCGCGAACGGCTCGCGATTCTCCGCCGTGATCTGCCGTCTCTTCGCGACGCCCTGGAGAACTCACGCGCCGAGCTCACCGGCCTCGCCGTGGCCGTCGACCGCGGAGATGAACGGCTCGCCGCGATCGATGCCCAGGAGGAGTCGCTGATCGTCCTGAGGCAGGAGCGGCGGAGGCTCGCCGATGAGCTCGACGGCATCGTGCTCGATACCGCGCTTCTCGAAAGGGCGCCAGATCTCGACGCGATGCTCGATGAGGCGCCGCTGTACGTCGAGCAGGCACGGGAGATCGTCGCTACTCAGGCGTCGCTTGCGCGCGCCGCGGGGCGAGCGGGGGAGGCCGCCGGGCGCAGCGGGCTCGACGCCGCCGCGTTGTCCATGTTCGGCGATCGTCACGACGACGCCTCGACGGTGGAAGAGACGCGTGAGGCGCTGCAGCGACTGCAGTTGCAGGCAGACAATCGGGCCGAGGCAGCCGCTCGTGCTGCCGCCGCTGCGCAGCAGGCGCAGAGCGCGGCCGATCGCATCCTGGTGCCCCTGGGGATCGTCGCCGACGATCCCGGTGACGCCGTTGCCGAGCGGATGGCCGCGCTGGAGGCCCTCGAGGCGTCCCGCATCGACGCCGGAGGTCGTGCGGCTCGCCCGCTCGACATCCCGCCCATCATCATGCTGGTCTCCGGTGTGGCCGCGGTCGCGACCGGCCTGTACGTTCGTGAGTGGACGACCGCGGGCATCGGGGCTGTGCTCGTGGTGGCGGGACTGTGGTTCCTGCTCCGGGCGCGGGCCGGCGTTCCCGCATCGCTTGACGATGACGCCCGCGCCGCTCTGCGTGTGCTCGGCCTCCAGCCTGACGCGGGCACGCTCGACCTGTCGCGCATGCGCCGCTCGCTCGAGCAGGCGCGTATGGCGGTCATGGCGCTCGGTGAGGCCACATCGGCGTTGGTCGAGGCGGAGCAAGACGCGGCCCTCGCCCGGGGCGCCCTCGATACGAGACGTGCGCTGTGGGGCTCCTGGCTCGAAGAGCGCGGGCTTTCTCCTCAGTTGTCGCCCGCCGGCGCGGCCACCGCTCTCGTCTCGGCCCGCGAGGCGCGCACGGCGCGCGAGGCCGAGGCCGAGCTCCGCGAGGACCTGGATCGTCGCGTCGCCGCACTCGACGAGTACCTCGGGCGCCTCGAAGCAGCGGCCATCCCGTTCGTCGAGGTGCCCTCGCCGCTCGGGAGTGACGATCTCCCGGCCGTGGTCAATCGCCTTCGCGAGCGGCTCAGCACAGCCCGCGCGCTGGCTGCGCGCGCGGAGGAGATCCGTCGCGAGCTTCGCCCGGCCGACGCACGCATCTCTGCGGAGGAGGAGCGGCTCGTCAAGGCTCACACCGACATTCGTGAGATCCTCGAGCGTTTCGACCTGTTCGAGGGCGGCACCCTGGAAGACCTGCGTATCCGCCGTCATGCCGCGGAGCGCCAGGAGGCCGAATCGGCGAGCGCCTTCGAGGCGGTCGTAGCGGAGATCAGCGCGCTTGAGGCGAGACTCGAGCACGGCGCTCGCGAGCAGCGCGGCGTGGAGCTGTCGCTTGCCGAGGCCGGACTGGTCGAGCGCGTGACCGATGCGGTGGACCGTCATCTCGTGTCGGCGTGTGCCGCACGCCTGCTGGCGGATGCCCAGCAGCGCTATGAGCGTGAGCGACAGCCGGAGGTGGTCCGTGAGGCGGGGCGCATCTTCTCCACGATGACGGCCGGTCGTTACCGCAGCCTCACCGTCCCGCTGGATGAGGGCAGGATCGAGGCGTTCGACTGTCAGGCGGCCGCCCGTACCTCCGACCTGCTCTCTCGCGGTACCGCCGAGCAGCTCTATCTGGCGATTCGGCTCGGGCTCATCGCCCGGTCGGGCTCGGTCGGGAGTGCGCTACCGATACTGATGGACGATGTGCTCGTGAACTTCGATCCCGAGCGGCGTCGCGGAGCCGCGGAAGCC
This sequence comes from uncultured Coriobacteriaceae bacterium, assembly GCA_964610065.1. GTDB lineage: Bacteria > Actinomycetota > Coriobacteriia > Anaerosomatales > Anaerosomataceae > Anaerosoma. The sequence continues at coordinate 2,616 of CAZSUO010000019.1, forward strand.
ATCGCTCACCTTTCGAAGGAGCGGCAGATCGTCTTCTTCACCTGCCACCCGGAGACGGCGGGGGTGTTCGCGGACGCTGCCGACGACCTCACGGTGCTCGAGATCGGGCGCATCGACGCGTAGAGCCGTCAGCTGTTCGTGGGGCGGCTACTCCTGCCTGACCGCGGGGAAGCGCAGCGTGAAGACCGTGCCGCCCTCGGGGCGCGGCGCGGCGGTGATGGCGCCTCCGTGTGCGGACACGATGGCTGCGACGATCGCCAGGCCGAGCCCGGCGCCTCCCGAGCCGCGATCCCGGCTCGACTGCGCGCGGTAGAAGCGGTCGAAGATCCGTGCGGCGTCTTTCTCACCGATGCCAGGCCCTTCGTCCAGGATGCGAGCGACGACCTGGTCTTCGTCGTTGGCGATCTCGATAGTGAGCTGTTTGCCCTCAGGGGTCACGCGCGACGCGTTGTCGATCAGATTGCTGAACACCTGCTGCAGCCGGTCGCGATCCCCGAGCACCGGCGCCGCCTTGCCGGTGATCACGACGTTCACGCCCCGTGCTTCGACGAGCGGGGCGAGCGCCGCGACCGCCTGCTCGGCGATGCTGGTCAGGTCCACCTGCGACAGCGGGAGCTCGCCGGTGGCGCCCTCGATGCGCTGCAGTGTGATGAGGTCGTTCGCCAGACGGGTCAGGCGCTCCGACTCACGGGCGATCGTCGAGAGGAACTGCCTCGCGTCCTCCTCCGGCACATCCCCGTCAAGAAGGGTCTCGGCGGCGCCACGGATCGCCGTCAGCGGGGTGCGCAGCTCGTGGCTCACATCGGAGACGAAGCGCGACTTGCGCCGCTCCTCCTCGTGCAACTCCATCAGGGCGTCCTGGACCTCGTCGGCCATCGCGTTGAACGCCTCGGCCACCGCTCGCGTCTCCGTCGAGCCGAAGGGGCGCACTCGCACGGAGTGATCGCCCTGCGCGAACGCGACCGCGCCTTGTGCGAGCGAGCGCAGGGGCGCGGACAGCCAGCGGGCCAGGAGTTCGGTGAGTATGAACGTCGTCAGCACGAACACGGCAACGGCCACGGCGAGCTGCACACGATAGTCGCGGACGAGTGTGGTCACGGAGAACGTGGCCGCCGAGTTGTGGACCACGCCGACGACCCGTCCATCCACGGTGACCGGTCCGGCGATCGAGATGCCGATCCGGCCGTCGGGCAGCACACGCTGCGCGTATGCCGTCTCACCGGCCAGGGCGCGCGCCACCTCCGGGGTCTCCGCGTACCCGATGCCGATGTCGGCGCCGGTGGAGTCGGCGATCGAGACTCCGGCGCGATCGAGAACCCGGATATGCGAGGCAGAGCCGTGTCCGGTGAGCGCGAGTTCAGTCGCCAGGATCCCGGCCTGCGTGTCGGTGAGTCCCCGGCCGCCCGAGGCTGTGATCTGCGCCGAGAGCGCGGCCGCGAGGATGGTCTGCTCGCTCTCCAATCGCTCCTCGATCTTACTGAGGCCGTAGTCCTCGAGCTCGGTGAGGAAATACGCAGACATGGCGGTCGCAACCGCCACTGCGACGATCAGGAACGCGAGGAGCAGCCGACGCCGGATCGATGAGCGCATCGCGGGCTACGTCGCCAGCCGGTATCCGTAGCCACGCACCGTCTCAACGACGGCCGGGTCCACGCCAGCGGCGGCGAGCTTGTCGCGCAGTCGCTTGATGTGCGTGTCCACGGTCTTGGTCTCCACCACGTACTGCCACTCCCACGCTTCTTTCAGCAACTGCTCGCGAGAGAGTACGCGACCGGCGTGGCGCATCAAGCAGGCGAGAAGCTCGAACTCACGGGGAGTGAGGTCGATCTGCGTCTCTCCATGGAAGGCCAGGTGAGCGCTCTCATCGAGTGAGATGCCGACGACCTCAAGGGGCCCGGTGTCCTCGGCGCCCTCGGCGGAACGGCCTCCGGTGCGCCGTAGCAGGGCCTTCACACGTGCCACGAGCTCGCGTACGCCGAACGGCTTCGCGAGGTAGTCGTCGCCACCGAGCTCGAGGCCGACGACCTTGTCCAGCTCCGTGTCTCGGGCCGACAGGAACAGCACGGGGGTATCGCTGGTGGTGCGCAGTCGGCGGCATACTTCGTAGCCGTCGGTGCCGGGCAGCATGATGTCGAGCACGATGAGGTCGAACGGGCTGTCGGCGACGAGCGCGAGCGCGGTATCGCCATCGGGAGCCACGGTCACCTCGTACCCCTCCTTGCGGAGGTTGTACGATACGAACTGAAGGATCGACTCTTCGTCATCAACGACGAGGATCCGGGCGGGCGTGGTCGTCACGGGCGTCCTCCAGGAGTCGAGGTCATACGCGATGATACCACCGGGGCGCATCGGTCACGCCGATGCTGTTGCCGGCTCGTCACGGTCGCTCCGCGGCCGGAGGAAGGGAAGGGTCATGATCCTCGCAGTGGATATCGGCAACACCCAGACCGTGCTCGGCCTCATCGGCGAAGAGGGGGCCGGCGCACACTGGCGCATCTCGACGGAGCCCACGCTTACCACGGACGAGATCCGGGTCCGTATCGGCGGGTTGTTCATGCTCGATGAGCTCAGCTGGGGGGATGTGGAGCGTGTGGTCATCTCCTCCGTGGTCCCGGCGCTCACCGCCGCGTACGAGGACCTGGCGCGCCGCGCCACCGGTGTCGAGCCTCTTGTGGTGGGGCCGGGCATCAAGACCGGCCTGCCGATCGCATACGAGAATCCCCACGAGATCGGGGCCGACCGGATCGTGAATGCGGTCGCGGCCGTGGAGCGGTTCGGGTCTCCGGTGATCGTCGTCGACCTCGGGACAGCCACCACGCTCGATGTGGTCGACAGTTCGGGCGCGTACCTCGGCGGATCGATCGCGCCAGGCCTGGAGACGAGTGCTGGCGCGCTGTTCAGTCGCGCTGCCAGGCTCTCGGCGGTCGACCTCGAGCCCCCCGCGCGCGCCATCGGCCGGAACACGCGGGAGTCGGTGCAGGCCGGGCTGCTGATGGGGCACGCCGCGCTTATCGACGGGTTGGTGCGCCGTTCCTGGGACGAGCTGGGCGGTCCGTGCACGGTTGTCGCCACCGGCGGACTCGCGGAGCGCATCGCACCGCTATGCGCAACGATCGATGCCGTGGATGACGATCTCACGCTCACGGGTCTCGCGCTCATATGGAGACGCAATACCTGATCAGACGCAGGTGCTCCGTTCCGGCATACGCGGCAGGCCCCGTCGGGACGTGCGGCACGCCGCTTGCTCCCATCCGGAACAGGTCCATGAAGATACCTGAATCGCGCGTATTTCACGGATGTGGTGTGGTACGATGCACGGGTTCAGGCAAGCAATGGCAGTCACGGTGCGCCGCATGGCCCGCCCGGGTCATTCTCGCGCTCCGCTTCATCCGGGTCGCCGCACGCCGTGCGACGGGTAGGGAGTGATCGCTGTAGTGAACAAGCGCGCGAAGCAACGCCTTATCGGTGTCACCATCCTCATCTTCGTTGCCGTTGGAGCCCTCATCCTGTTCTCCGATTTCAGTGGCGGCACCGCGACCAAGACGTCTGTGGCCCAGGCTCTCACTCAGACCGATCTCGTCGGTACCCAGGTGGAGGTCACCGGGCCGGTGGTGGCCGGTTCCTGGGCGTCGGGCAGCAGCCCGTTCGTCTTCGAGATCGAGGACAAGGATGATCCCGGCGCAGGTCGTCTGCGCGTGGTATGGGACAACGTGGTTCCGGGTTCGTTCGGCGATGGCGTGAACGCTACCGTCACCGGGGTGCTGGAGGAAGACGGCACCATCCAGGCGAAGTACCTGGTCACCCAGTGCCCGTCCAAGTACGAGTCCGCCACCGGCGCTCTCACCGTCAACGACACGCTCTCGCGCAAGGGCGAACTTGCCGGTGTCACGGTGAAGGTGACCGGCTTCGTGGTCGACGGCTCGATCGCGGGGGCGGGCACGACGCCGCGCTTCCGGATCGCCGACGATGCCGCTGGCACCAATGCGCTCGACGTGGCGTGGGGTGGCGGGCTCTCTGATGAGTTCGTGGACGGGGCCAAGGTGGTCATCACCGGCTCCATCGAGGCGGATGACGTGTTCCAGTGCACCGAGGTCGCGCTCGATCAGGCGGCCAAGTAGTCCTCACACCGTTGTCACTCTTGAACGGAGTCCCTGCATGCATATCGGAACCATCGGTAACCTCCTGCTCGGCCTCGCCAGTCTCTCGGCGATAGCATCGATCGGGGCGTATGCGTTCGGTCGCCAGGGAAGCTCTGACACGCGGAAGCTCGGTCACCTGCTGACCTACGGTGTGTTCGGCTTCATCACGCTTTCGATCGTGCTGCTCGCGGTCTCGTTCCTTACGGAGAACTGGGCGCTGCAGTACGTCGTCATGAACCACCCGACCACCGTCGGGCCCTGGGCCTGGGTCTATCGCCTCTCCGGCGTGTGGGCGGGACGCGAGGGTTCGCTGTTGTTCTGGGAGTGGATCCTCGCTATCTACGCGGCGTTCATCGCACGGAAGTTCATGAAGGAGGACAGCACGCTCGGGGCGGCCGGTCTCGCGGTGCTCAACTTCGTGCAGCTGTTCTTCCTCGCGGCGCTGTTCATCGACACCAACAACCCCTTCCAGGCCACACCCGCCGGCATGGTCGACCCCGCCACGGGCGCACTGCTCACCAGCGCGGCCATGAACCCGCTGCTGCAGACCTGGGCAATGGTCCTCCACCCGCCGACGCTCTTCGTCGGGTACGCGGGTCTCGCGGTGCCGTTCGCGTTCGGCCTGGCAGCGCTCTTCACGGGCGATGTCTCCAAGAAGTGGGTCGTTCTTACCGACCGCATCACCGTCTTCTCCTGGCTCTTGCTCGGTATCGGCATCGGACTCGGCTCGGTGTGGGCGTACTACGAGCTGGCGTTCGGCGGTTACTGGGCGTGGGACCCGGTCGAGAACGCCTCGCTCCTGCCCTGGCTGACCGGCGTCGGCCTCGTCCACTCGATGACGGTCTACCGGCGTCGCGAGGGCTTCCGCATGTGGACCTTCATGATGGCGGCCTTCACGTTCGTGTTCGTCTTGCTCGGCACGTTCATCACGCGCTCCGGTATCGTGCAGTCGGTGCACGCGTTCCAGGAGGATCCGCTGTCGTTCTGGCTGTTCCTGATAATGATGGTCGGCTCGCTCGCGGTCATGGGCGCCGGCGTGATCATGCGCCGCGACAAGCTCTCGAGCGAGGCCGATGGCTTCGAGAAGATCGTGTCCAAAGAGGGTTCCTACTACTTCAACAACGTGCTGATGCTCATCTCCGCGGTTCTGGTGGCGTATATGACGATGTCCTCGGCGTTCCCGCAGTGGATGCCGCTGGGCGGTCAGTCGATCAAGCCCCCGTCGTATGACGCTCTCGCGCGGCCGCTGGGCATCTTCTACATCCTGATCATGACGGCCTGCCCGATCCTCGCATGGGGTGGCGGCGACTGGAAGAAGCTGTGGGAGAAGGCCAGGGGCCCGCTCCTGGTGAGCGCACCCATCGCCGCGGCCTTCATCGCCATCTACATCTTCGCCATGCTGCCGTTCTACTCGCCCAACGGCACCACGGCCGAGTGGTGGCACCACTTCCTGGCGCTCTCCGGCGTCCTCGTGGCCGCGGCCGCGATCGGACTGCCGCTGTGGCTGTTCTTCGATGGGGCCCGCAAGCGTGCGGCCGCCCGCGGCGAGTCGTTCGGCCAAGCTCTCCTGTGGATCATCACCCGCGCCCGCACCCAGTCGGGCGGGTACCTCACCCACCTGGGGATGGGCATCATCCTCATCGGCCTCGTGGGCTCCACGATGTTTGTGCGCACCTACAACGCGCAGATCCCGCAGGAGCCGGGCGCTACGTATGAGGCCGAGGGCTATACGTTCTCCTACGTTTCGCTCGATCAGACGATGGAGAACGTCCGCCCCGGTTCGACCCAGGGCGACACCGTGTACACACTCAATCTCGACGTGCTGCGCGACGGCAAGAAGATCGGCGAGCTTGACCCGCAGATGCGCTTCCCGCAGCAGCTCGCCCAGAGTCGTCAGAGCAACCAGCACGTGGCGCTGCGCAGCGAGTTCCTGAAAGACGTGTTCATCTCGTTCTCGGGTACCGGCGAGGGCAACACCGCCGTGATGACGATCAAGTTCTTCCCGCTCCAGTGGTGGGTGTGGGCCGGCTTTATCGTTCTCATCATCGGTAGCGGCCTTGCGTCGTGGCCGAAGAAGCAGCTTGCGGCCTAGGAACGTGACAGTGACTGAGGAGCAGCGTCAGGCGCTTGCGCTCGAGGTCCGGGATCTCACCCGGGCCTTTGGCGTGCGTAAGGCGCTCGACGGTGTGGATCTCGAGTTGCCCGTGGGGGCCTTCCTCTCGATCTTCGGCCCCAATGGCGCCGGGAAGACAACGCTCGTGAAGGTGCTCACCACACTCCTGAACCCCACCAGTGGTGCGGCGCGTGTGCTCGGCTACGACGTCGTCGCCGACGCGGTGGAGCTCCGTACGCACATCGGGCTCATCAGTCACAACCCGCTGCTCTATCCTGACCTCACCGCCGAGGAGAACCTGTTGTTCTTCGCGGATATGTACGGCGTTGAGAAGCCGCACGTCCGCGTGTCTGAGCTGCTGGAGGCGGTCGAACTCGACCACCGCAAGCTCGACCTCACCCGGACGTTCTCGCGTGGCATGTTGCAGCGTCTTTCGATCGCCCGGGCGTTGCTGCACCGGCCCGAGGTGATCTTCCTCGACGAGCCGTACTCCGGACTCGACCCGCACGCCATGGACATCCTCGACGGGCTCCTCGCGCAGATCCGCGACGCCCATACGTTCGTGATGATCAGCCACGACCTCGACAAGGGTCTCGAGCTGTGCAGCCATGCACTCATCCTCGCCAAGGGCAGGGTCGTGCTGTACGAGCCCCGCGAGGCGATCGACGATGCGTCGTTCCGTCAGACCTATCGCTCGACCGTGGGAATGGGGGTGTCGTAGGTGGCCGGAGCGTCCGGACGCCAGCTGCGCGCGATGCTCCGCAAGGACATCGTGATGGAGTTGCGCACCAAAGAGATGATCATGTCGATGGGCCTGTACTCGCTGCTCACGATGGTCGTGTACTTCGTGGCCCTCTCGCAGGCGGGCTCGAGCTTCGATCCCCGCGACATCGCGGCCGGCCTGCTGTGGCTCGCGTTCATCTTCACGTCGATGCTGGGCCTGAACCGCTCGCTCGTCCACGAGAAGGACCAGGGCTGCCTTGAGGCATTGCTCCTCTCCCCGGTCGACCGGCCGGTCATCTTCTTTGCCAAGGCGGGCGGCAACCTGATCTTCCTGCTTGCCGTGGAGGCGCTCACACTGCCGGTGTTCGGATTCCTGTTCCTGCAGGGGACGGAGCTCGACTGGAGCTCGCTCGCGCTGATCCCGCTTGCGCTCATAGCGGGCTCCGTGGGAATCGCCGGTGTGGGTACGTTGCTCGCCACGATGTCGGTGAACACCTCGGGCAAGGACTTCGTGCTTGCGATGCTCTTCATCCCGCTGATGTACCCGCTGCTCCTCGGCGCCGTCACCGCCACCGGCGGCGCCATCGTGGGCGGTGCCCAGGGCGTATCGGTGTTCTGGACCGGAATGGCATGGGTGCTGGGATACGACGTGATCATGCTGCTCGCTTCGTACGGGCTTTACGAGTTCATCGTCGGCGCGTAGCGCCGCTATCCGTGATAGGAGGCTGACGGCCACGTGAGATCGATAACGACCAGGGCGATGATCGCGCTTGTGCTCGGCGGCGTGCTCACCCTCGGCGCGTTCTTCGGAGCGTTCTTCTGGGCGGGTGTGCCCGACTTCGGGTTCGTGCGCACCGCGGAGCAGGTCGACTCGGTGCGCTACAAGGGGCCGTTCGAGCAGCCGATAGACGAGGCGCGCTATCTTGCCAACTATGCGGGATACACGGTTGAGGTCGAGACCGGCGGCGAGTCCGTGAGGGGCGAGCTCGTGTCGGCTGACGAGGATTCGGTCGAGGTTGCCACCGACTCCGGCGCTGTCACGATCGATGCCGCGGACTTTGAGGCGGCCACCGTGTTCGGCTCGGAGTACGGACGTCCCGACTGGGGACAGAAGATCTTCTACTTCCATGTGCCGGTCGCTGAGATCTCGTTCGTGGTGTTCGCCTTCGCGGCCTTTTACGCCGTCCGCTTCCTGATGACGCGGAATCGCGAGTTCGACACCAAGCAGCGTGTCTCCATGGAGGTCACGCTCGTCTTCGTGGGCCTCACCATGGCTACCGGTATCTTGTGGACCAAGGCGGCATGGGGCGTGTGGTGGGACTGGGAGCCACGGCTCACCACGTACTTCATCCTCACACTGCTCGTGATCGCGTACTTCGTGTTGCGCAACTCGGTCGAGGACGAAGAGCGCCGTGCCGTGTACGCCGCGGTCTTCTCCATCCTGGCGTTCATCGACGTACCGATCTCGTTCTTCATCACGCGGCTGATCCCGTCGAACCATCCGGTCATCGAGAGCGGCGGTCTAGAGGGGCCGATGCTCGTGTCGTTCATCGTGGGACAGATCGGGATGATCGCGCTCGGCTACGCCATCTATCAGCTGCGCATGGGTGAAGTGCAGCTGCAGGAACGCATCGAACAGGCCAAGACCCTTCTGGAGAGGTGATCCCGGTGGATATGAACCCCACGCTCAAAGAGGTCTACTCGCTCGTACTGACACAGTGGCCGCTCGTGGCTGGCGCGTACGCGCTCCTCTGGGCGGGCATGGTGATCTACGTGGGTATGGCACTCAAGCGTCTGGGCGGCCTTGGCAAGCAGCTTGAGGTCCTCGAGGCTGCCGTGGCTCGCCGCCAGGGCGCCGAGTAGCACGATACCGACCGACTGAGGAGGCACGGTGCTGCAGGTAGCGTTCGTCGCGTTCTGGCTCGCAATGGCGCTTTACGCGGCTGCGACGGTGCTCTATGGCTATCAGGTCGCGACCAAGCGTCAGGCGCTCACGTGGTACGCCACGTTCGCGACCGGGGCAGGCTTTCTGCTGCACACGGCATCGATCGGGCTTCGCTCGTCGGCCACGGATGGCACTCAGCTCACGGGTGCGAACGTGCTCGTGCTCATGGCGTGGGCGCTCGTGCTCGTGTACTTCCTGCTCGAGCACATGCTCAAGGTGAAGACCTATGGCGCCCTGCTGGTGCCGGCGGCACTCATCGTGATGCTCATCGCGCAGGTGCTCGGAGTGAGCCGCAGCGTGCTTGCCGACGTGTCCGCCGAGCAGGCTGCACTCCTGGATAGCTGGCGAGTGGGGATCCACGTGGCGCTGATCGCGTTCGCCAACGCCGGGTATGCGATCGGAGCGGCCGCGTCGTTGCTGTACGTGGTGCTCGAGCGTCAGCTGAAGGCTCGCAAGACCACCAAGCTCTTCAGCCGCCTGCCGTCGCTCTCGCAGGCTGACAAGGTCGCGGGTCGTTCTGCACTATGGGCGTTCCCGGCGTACTCCGCCGGACTCCTGCTCGGTGTGCTCAGGGCGATCGAGACCGATGTGAGCCTATGGTGGGCCGACGCGCGCGTCGTGCTGGCGGGTCTCGTGTGGCTCGTGTTCGCTTCGTATCTCGTGCTGCGCTGGCGTCACGGCTGGCAGGGCCGCCGTGGCGCGTACCTGCTGCTCATCGGGTTCGTGATGGTGGTGGCGCTCGCGGTGGTCGCCCGCACGGTGCCTGCCGGCTTCCACGTGTTCGGACTGTAAGAGGAGTCGCGTGTCGTTCTGGACTGACAAACATGTGGTGATCACCGGCGCCTCGAGCGGCATGGGTTTGGCGTCCGCCGAGCTCGTGGCCGCCGGTGGCGCGCACGTGTCGCTGCTTGCCCGGGATGCCGGCCGTCTCGAGGCCGCCGCGGAGGCTGTGAGCGCCCGGCGCGCGCAAATGGACCAGCGCGTGACCGTGCATCCGTGCGACGTGGCCGACCGCGCTCAGGTCGAGGCTGCGATAGCCCGGGCCGAGGCGGTCTCCGGACCCGTTGACGTCCTCCTCACGTGCGCCGGATTCTGTGAGCCGCAGCGGTTCGTTGAGACCGAGGTCGAGGACCTCGTCCGGCACATCGACGTGAACCTCCTCGGTACGGTCTATGCGGCCCGCGCCGTAGCGCCATCGATGGTCGAGCGCGGCTCGGGACACATCGGTCTGGTCTCCTCGATGGGCGGACTCGTGGGCGTGTATGGCTACTCGGCCTATAGCGCCGCGAAGTTCGGCGTGACGGGATTCGCCGAGGTGCTCCGCAGCGAACTCCGGCCGCACGGCGTGGGCGTGACACTCGCGTGCCCCCCGAACATGGACACACCCGGGTACGCGCGGGAGATCGCCACCCAGCCGAAGGAGACCGCCGCCATCAACGGTATGGCGCGCACCATACCGCCCTCGGTCGCGGCGGCCGGGTTCGTGCGCGCGATCGAACGCAACAGGTTCCTCGTGGTGCACGGCGTGTCCAACCGGATCCTCTACCGGATCGAGGGACTGTGGCCCGAGCTGTTCCACCGGGTCTTCGACGGCAAGGTCGCCGGCGCCCGTTTCGGGGAGGTGCGTGCGGATGTCGCTTCGTAGGGCCGGCATGACGCCTCGACCCGCATGCACCAGCGAAATGTGCGCCCCCGTGCGGGCATACACATACATGACGACGTTCAGGCGCGCGCAGACGGTGCTCCCGCACTGCCACATCGCCCCCGCCGGGCCTGCTTGCCTGAACAACAACGCACCGTTCCGGCGGGGGCGTCCCAGCCCCTTCGCGCGCCATCTGCGCGTGTCACTGTCCGCCTACGACCTCTCACCGGAGGCGATCCGCTCGTAATGCACCTTGTACTGATCGGTCTCAGCCATAAGACGGCGCCCGTCGCGATCCGGGAGAAGCTCACGTTCCCTGCCGACGTGCAGCCGCGTGCGCTCGCCGCGCTCACGTGCAACCACCTCGTATCGGAGGCGGTCATCCTCTCCACGTGCAACCGCACCGAGGTGTACGCGGTGGCGTCAGACAGTGAGGGCGGCGTGGACGCCGTCATCGACTTCCTCGCCAGCTTCCACGATCTCGACTTGCACGAGCTCGTCCGGTACCTGTACATCGTCACCGGCGAGGCCGTCGTCCGGCACCTGTTCCGGGTCGTTGCGTCGCTCGACTCGATGGTCGTTGGCGAAGCGCAGATCCTCGGTCAGACGAAGACCGCCTACGACCACGCGCAGAACGCCGCCACCACGGGCAAGGCGTTCAACAAGCTGTTCCGTCAGAGCTTCGAGGTGGGCAAGCGTGTGCGCACGGAGACCGCCATCGGCGAGTCCGCGGTCTCGATCAGCTACGCGGCGGTCGAGCTCGCCAAGAAGGTGTTCGACACGCTCGACGGCCGGACCGTGCTCGTGCTCGGCGCCGGCGAGATGAGCGAGCTCACGCTCAAGCACCTCGTGGCCAACGGTGTATCGGGTGTGCTGGTCGCGAACCGCACCTTCGAGCGCGCCGAGGAGATCGCCGCGCGCTTCAACGGCACCGCGGTGCCGTACGAGAGCTTCTATGACCGGATCCACGATGCCGACATCGTGATCTCGTCGACCGCGGCCACCGAGTACGTCATCACCAAGACAGAGCTGGCGCCCGCGGCCAAGCACCGCTCGCGACCGCTGTTCCTGATCGACATCGCTGTGCCGCGCGACATCGCCCCCAAGACCCACGAGCTGGCCGATGTCTTCCTCTACGACATCGACGATCTCAACGGCGTGGTGGAGGCGAACCTCGAAGAGCGGATGACGGAGGCGCGTCGGGCCGAGACCATCATCGACGAGGAGATCGCGGCGTTCTACGGCTGGGTGGAGTCGATGGAGGTCGTCCCCACCGTGACCGCGATCCGGGCGAAGGCCGAGGTCATCCGCCAGATGGAGCTCGAGAAGGCGCTCAAGCGGCTCGACCTCTCCGATAAGGAGCGTAAGACCGTTGAGGCGCTCACGTGCGCGATCGTGAACAAGATGCTGCATGGCCCCACGGCGCGCCTGAAGAAGTTGTCATCGGGCAAGGACGGCTACATGTACGTGGACACCGCCCGTGTGCTCTACGGGCTGGATGACTCGGAAGACAAGCAAGGTCCCGGCGCATTCCGCAACCTGCTGAACCTGCGTGCGCGCGAGATCGTGGACAGACATACAGAGACAGGGGAGGGCATCGGCGACTGTGGAGCGTAAACAACTGGTCATCGGCACGCGGGGCAGCAAGCTCGCGTTGTGGCAGTCGGAGTACATCAAGGCGAAGCTCGAGGAGGTCACCGGCCTGCCGGTGAGCCTCAAGATCATCAAGACCACCGGCGACAAGATCCTCGACGTGCCGCTCGCGAAGGTCGGCGGCAAGGGCCTGTTCACCAAGGAGCTCGAGGTCGAGCTCCTGGCAGGCACGGTCGACCTGTGCGTGCACTCGATGAAGGACGTCCCGACCGAGCTTCCCGACGGGTGCATCATCGCGGCCATGCCCGAGCGCGTCGACCCGCGAGACGTGCTCGTGTCGGGTGCGGGCTACGATCTCGACACGCTCCCGCAGGGCGCCAAGCTCGGCACCTCGAGCCTCAGGCGCCGCTCACAGGTGGTGCACCTGCGCCCCGATCTGGAGATCGTGGACGTGCGCGGCAACCTCGACACGCGCATGCGCAAGGCCGAGGACGGCGAGCTCGATGCGGTGATCCTCGCGTCGGCGGGCATCACGCGCATGGGCTGGGCCGAGCGGATCACGAGCTACGTGCCGGTGACGCAGATGGTGCCAGCCGTGGGCCAGGGCGCGATCGGTATCGAGATCCGCGAGGACGACGAGTATATGCTGCATGCGATGGAGCGGATCGGCCACCCGGAGACGATGGAGTGCGTGACCGCCGAGCGCGTGGTCATGCGCAGGCTTGAAGGCGGCTGTCAGGTGCCGATCGGCGCGTACGCTCGCTACGAGGAGGGCACGCTGACGATGGATGCTATGGTGGGCTCGGTGGACGGCGAGCGCATCATCCGGCACCAGATGTGCGGTGACGCCGGCGAGCCCGAGGCGCTCGGCGAGGCGATGGTCGAGGTCCTCCGCTCGCTGGGAGCGGCCGAGATCCTTGCCGAGATCCGAGAGGCCGCGCCGGACGGCTCGGTCGACACCCTGCTCGGCAGCTGAGAGGCGACGGAGCCGACGATGGGCGGACTCTCGGGCAAGCGGGTGGTGGTGACGCGGTCGCGCGCGCAGGCGGATGCGCTCGTCGAGCTGCTCGAGGCCGCGGGTGCCGAGGCACTCGTCTTCCCGACGATCGAGATCGTCGATCCGCCCGACCCGGCGCCGCTCGATGCGGCGATCCGCGATCTCGATGTGTACGCGTGGGTGGTGTTCACCTCGGCAAACGCGGTCGAGCGGTTCTTCGCACATCTGTCAGCTGCCGACAAGGACGCTCGCGCTCTTCATGGCCTACGGGTGGTCGCCGTCGGTCCCGCTACGGCCGCGGCGCTCGGTGTGCACGGGATCACACCTGACTTCGTGCCCGGGGAGCATGTGGGCGAAGGTGTGCTGGAGGGCCTGTGCGCCCGTGGGGTGGGCGAAGGCACACGTGTTCTGCTGCCCCGGGCGCTCGAGGCGCGCGAGGTGCTTCCCGAGGGTCTTCGGGAGCGCGGAGCGCGGGTCGATGTGGTACCCGCGTATCAGACGGTCACGGGACCGGGAGACGACGCGGTGCTCGCGCGACTCGCGGCAGGTGAGGCCGACGCGGTGACGTTCACGTCGCCGTCGACGGTGCGCGGATTCGTGCGTCTTGCGCGGGGCGTGGACACGAGCGGTCTCGTGGTGGCCGCGATCGGCCCCATCGCGGCGAAGGCCGCGCGTGAGGCGGGCTTCGCCGTTGCGGTGGAGCCGGTCGACTACACGGCGCCTGCGCTCGTGGCCGCGCTGGAAGCGTACTACGCGTAAGGGACTCTCCGGCCTGGTTCGGGCCGGTTTTGAGATTGACAAAGCGAGAATGGCTCGGCATTGTATACATCTGCGCCCGGCCCCTTCCAGGTCCGGTCGCAGTTGATGGGGATGTAGCTCAGCTGGGAGAGCGCTGCGTTCGCAACGCAGAGGTCGGCGGTTCGAGCCCGCTCATCTCCACCAGTGATACTCTGCCGGGGCGGCCACGCGCATGCGGGTCGCCCCGACTGTTTATCGGCACACATCGGTCACGACGGAAGGACAGCAATGGACATGGCGGTCGCAACCCAGACAGGCTTCATGGCGTGGTTCAGCCAGTACGGTCAGGTCATCTACATCTTCACCCAGATGGCGTTCTGGATCGCTCTCGGCGTCGCCGGCATTTTCGCGGCGGTCAAGTACGCGCAGTATGTCGACTTCACCACCGGTAAGAAGGCTGCGCCCAAGGCGGAGAAGAAGATCGAGAGTGCCGCAGACGTCGTGATCGAAGCCGACTCGGCGTTCGGCGAGTAGCACCCGACTCCCGCGGGCGCCTTCGTCCGCCGGGTCACGCGCAGTTCGATCGTCTGGACCCGGGGCGGGCTTCTGCCCGCTCCGCCGTCCGCGTAAGGAGGCCACTGTGGAGTTCCCCGTGTACCGCCCGCGCCGCATGCGTCGCACCGAAACGCTGCGCGCGTTCATGCGTGAGACATCGCTCCAGACGAGCGATCTCATCTATCCGCTGTTCGTTGAGTTCGGCACGGGGGTTCGCCGCGAGGTCCCTTCGATGCCGGGTGTGTTCAACATCTCGCTCGACCAGCTGCCCGCCGAGATCGATGAGCTCAAGGCGCTCGGCGTGCCCGCGGTCATCCTCTTCGGCATCCCGTCCGTCAAGGACGAGGCTGGCTGTGGCGCGTACGCCGAAGAAGGCATCGTGCAGCAGGCGATCCGGGTCATCAAGGCCCACGATCCCGAGTTCACGGTGATCACCGACGTGTGCATGTGCGAGTACACGAGCCACGGCCACTGCGGCATCCTCGACGACGATGGCTACGTGATGAACGACGTCACGCTCGAGATGCTCGCCCAGGCCGCCGTCAGCCATGCCGAGGCGGGCGCCGACATGGTCGCCCCGTCCGACATGATGGACGGCCGCATCGGCGCGATCCGCTCGGCTCTTGACGCCGAGGGCTACAGCAACGTGCCGATCATGGCGTACTCGGCCAAGTACTCGAGCGGCTACTACGGGCCGTTCCGTGACGCCGCCGACAGCACGCCTTCGTTCGGCGATCGCCGTGCGTACCAGATGGACCCCGCCAATAGCGACGAGGCGATCCGTGAGACCGCGCTCGACGTGTCAGAGGGTGCCGATATCGTGATGGTGAAGCCAGCGCTCGCATACCTCGACATCCTGCGTCGCATCAAAGACGAGTTCGGTTATCCCACGTGCGCCTACAACGTGAGCGGCGAGTACGCCATGGTCAAGGCGGCCGCGCGCAACGGCTGGATCGATGAGGAGCGCGTGGTGCTTGAGACGCTGCTCTCGATGAAGCGCGCCGGCGCCGACATGATCATCACGTACCACGCCAAGGATGCGGCGAAGTGGCTCAAGAGAGGCTAGCGATCTGATGAGTGTGACGCCGAAGCGAAGGCTCCCCATCTACACCATCAACGAGGCCCCCGCGGGGTACCGGGTCGAGCGCACGCTCGGCCTCTGCTGGGGCATCACGGTGCGCAGCCGCGACATGATCGCCACCACGGTGGCCGGTCTGAGAACCATCGTGGGCGGCGAGATCAACGAGCTCTCCGAGCTGGCCGAGCACGCGCGAGAGCAGGCTCTCGAGCGCCTGGAGGCCAACGCCCAGCAGATGGGCGGCAACTGCATCATCGGTATGCGCTTCGACTCCACCGAGATCATGCAGTCCACCAACGAGATCATCGCGTACGGAACGGCGGTCGTCGTCGTGCCGGTATCCGAGTGAACAGATAGCGAGGAAGCGAACCATGGCTGACAACGTAGGCAACGCCGACGCGCGGCCCGACCTCGACCTTGAGGCCGAGTTCGGCGAGACCGCTCCCACGATCGACGAGCAGGAGATGGCCGAGGCCATGGCCGGCTGCGGACAGACCGCCGTCGGCATGCCGATCGGGGAGGCCGTCTCGCAGGACGCCGCCGCCGGAAAGCCCTCCTCGCTGGCTTCGCCGCCTTCGGCGGCTGCAGAGGCTTCGTCGGACTTCCCGGCGGCGTCGGCCGGTCATCCCGGCGGTCACCCCGGCATGCCGGCCGGTCACCCGCAGATCCCGGCGGGCGCGGAGATGCCGGCGGGGCATCCCGGTGGACATCCCGCGGGCGTGCCGATGGATCGTCAGCGGCACGGCGGCGCGCGCTCCACGGGCTTCCGGCCCGGCGGCGGCGAGGCGGCCGAAGCGTACCTGAAGCGCACCGGCATCAAGCCGCCGCGCATCATCGCGTGGGAGATCACCCGCAGCTGCAACCTGAGCTGCGCGCACTGTCGCGCCGCTGCCGAGTTCGGCCACTACCCCGGTGAACTCTCGCTCGACAAGATCAAGGAGGTCATCGACGACATCGTCACGATCTCCAATCCGATCATCATCCTCACCGGCGGCGAGCCGCTCATGCGCCCCGACATCTGGGAGATCGTGGACTACGCACACGAGAAGGGCGCGATGCCGGTCATCGGCACCAACGCAACGCTCATCACCGAGGAGATCGCGGCCAAGATGGCCGAGCACAAGATCCCGCGCATCTCGGTCTCGATCGACTTCCCCACGGCCGAGGAGCACGACGCGTTCCGCGGCGAGCCCGGCGCCTTCGACGCCTCGATCGCCGGCATCAAGATGGCCAAGGCCCACGGCGTGGGCGTGCAGATCAACATGACGGTCACCACGCTCAACCACACCAAGGTGGAGGCAGTGCATGACCTCGCCGAGGAGCTCGGTATCGACGCGTTCCACATCTTCATGCTGGTTCCCACGGGCCGCGGGAGCGATCTGCTCGACAAGGAGCTGCCGCCGGAGGAGTACGAGCGCGTGCTCACGTGGGCGTACCACCGCCAGAAGACGAGCCCGCTGCACTTCAAGCCCACCGACTCGCCGCACTACTACCGGATCATCCGGCAGCTCGCCAAGGCCGAGGGCAAGAAGGTCACGCGCGAGGAGTACGGCCTGGACGCGATGACGCGCGGGTGCCTCGGCGGCATCACGTTCTGCTTCATCTCGCACGTGGGCGACCTGCAGCCGTGCGGGTACTTCGACATGCAACTCGGCAACGTGAAGGACCGTCCGTTCTCGCAGATCTGGACCGATTCGAAGGTCTTCAACGAGCTCCGCGACTACTCGCTGCTCAAGGGCAAATGCGGCGCGTGCGAGTACAAGGCCGTGTGCGGCGGGTGCCGTGCGCGCGCACTTGAGGTCACGGGTGATTACCTCGCCTCGGAACCGTACTGCATCTATGAGCCTCCCGGCTGGACCGGCGAGTGCGACGAGGCGGCTGAAGCGACCGACTAGGACCAGGGGCCGGTCTCCGGCCCTGGAGGACCGATAGATGCACGAGATCGACGATCGGGCCAAGCAGCTCCTCGCGGCCTCCAGCGACGGCCTACCTGTGTCGGTGCGGCCGTACGCCGACCTCGGCGCCCGCATGGGGCTGAGCGGCGCTGAGGTCGTGGCGACCCTGCGCGTGCTGCGCGATGCGCGCGTGCTCCGGCGTGTCGGCGCGGTGCTGTCGCCCTCGGCCCTCGGCTACCACACCGCGCTCGGCGCGCTGGCGGTCTCCGAGGACGCGCTCGACGATGCGGCGTCCGTGCTCGCGGGGGTGCCGAACGTCACGCATGCCTTCGAGATGGATGACCGCTATCGCCTGTGGTTCGCGCTGGCGGCGCCCTCGACGGCGCGCCTCGAGATCGCCGAGAGCGAGATCGCCGGCCGGCTCGGCGTGGCCGACCGCTTCCGGGTGCTGCCTGCCGAGGAGTACCGCGTGACGCACGGTTTCGACGCCGACGGCGCGCCGGAGCCTCCCGTGCACGCAGCGGCCGCCGTGCAGCTGGATCACGACGCCCGCGCGCTGGTGAGGCTGCTCCAGGGCGACCTGCCGCTGGAGGAGCGTCCGTTCTCGGCGCTTGCGCAGACCCTTGCCGAGTGCGGATACGACGCCGACGAGCACCAGGTGCTCGAGCAGGTGCACGCCCTGGTCGCCGGCGGCGTGATCCTGCGGCTCGGGCTCACCGTGCGGGAGCGCGCGGAGTCGTGGCGCCTGGCGCTGGCGACCTGGGTGAGTCCCCGGCACGCGGCGGAAGCGGGTTCGCTCATAGCGGCGTTCCCGGAGGTCGTGCACTGCTTCGACCGGCGTGTCCCGGGCGGCGGCAGGGCGATCATGGCGGTGGTGGAGACCCCCGACCGTGCGTCGCTCGACCGCACCATCGAACGCATCCGAAGCGGCGCCGACCTCGATGCGCCCCGCATCGCGTATCCGCTGCGCGAACTCAAGCGTGCGCCGATGCGGTACTTCTCCGAAGGGGACTGACTCGCAGAGCCGATTCGAAGACCCCTCGCTCGCTGTCCTCGGCGCGCAGACCGCGCCTGCGGAGGCTCCGCTCGAGACTTCGCATCGGTTCGCTTCGTGGGCTGATATACTCTCGATTCGGCTGACGTCGACCCACTAGGAGGCTCCACTCCATGCAGCACGCACACTCTTCGGACCTGTTCGCACGCGCGCAGCGCATCATCCCCGGCGGCGTGAACTCGCCGGTCCGCGCGTTCAAGAGCGTCGGCATCGATCCGCTGTTCTACGATCGCGCCAAGGGCTCGCGCGTGTGGGACGCCGACGGCAACGAGTACATCGACTTCGTGGCCTCGTGGGGCCCGATGATCCTCGGCCATGCGCCTGATGTCGTACTCGACGCGGTGCGCGAGCAGCTGGGCAACGGCACCAGCTACGGCGCGCCCACCGAGATCGAGGTCCGCGCCGCCGAGGCGGTCATCGAGGCCGTGCCGTCGATCGAGATGGTGCGCATGGTCTCCTCCGGCACCGAGGCCACGATGAGCGCGATCCGGCTCGCCCGCGGCTACACCGGTCGCGAGAAGTTCATCAAGTTCGATGGCAACTACCACGGTCACTCGGACTCGCTGCTCGTGGCGGCCGGCAGCGGACTGCTCACGCTCAACATCCCCGGCACGCCAGGTGTCACCCAGGGCGCGGTGGCCGACACCATAGTGCTCCCGTACAACGACATCGACGCGGTGCGTGAGGCGCTCGAGGCGTACCCGGAGCAGATCGCCGCGATCATCGTGGAGCCGGTCGCCGGGAACATGGGCGTGGTCCCACCTGCCGAAGGGTTCCTCGAGGGGCTGCGTGAGCTCTGCACCGCGCACGGCACCGTGCTCATCTTCGACGAAGTCATCACCGGCTTCCGTGTGGCCCGCGGCGGCGCGCAGGAGCGCTTCGGCGTGATGCCCGACCTCACCACGCTCGGCAAGATCATCGGCGGCGGTTTCCCGGTGGGCGCGTTCGGCGGACGCCGCGAGATCATGGAACATCTGGCGCCGGTGGGCCCGGTCTACCAGGCCGGCACGCTCTCGGGCAATCCGATCGCGATGGTGGCCGGTCTCGCGCTCATGGCCGAGCTCGCCAGGCCGGGCGTCTACGATGAGCTTGAGCGCAAGGGCAAGCGCCTCGAAGCCGCGCTGCGTGCCGCGGTCGACACCGCAGGGGTCGACGCGTTCCTCACACGAGTGGGAGCGATGGCGACCATGTTCTTCACCGCCGAGGAAGTCCGCGACTGGCCATCGGCCTCCACGAGCGACACCGAGCTGTACGCGCGCTACTTCCGCGGCATGCTCGATCGCGGCATCGTGCTCGCGCCGAGCCAGTTCGAGGCCACGTTCGTCGGTCTCGCACACTCCGACGCGGACATCGACGCGATG
>CAZSUO010000020.1:0-18388 GCA_964610065.1 uncultured Coriobacteriaceae bacterium
CCTCGCGGAGCTCACCAACCCGCTGACGGCCGACGAGGTCGAGGCCGCGATCTACGCCGCAGTCGAGGCCCGCGGGGCGAAGACCTCGGCGTGGAAACCCGGCGCGGTGGTGCGGACCATCATTGCCGGGGTGGCCATCGTGCTCGCCGCGTTCTCCTCGCTCGCGGCGATGGTCTCCGCGGGCGGATTCCTCGAGCTCGCTACTGGCGACTGGCTGACGCTCCTCGCTCGGCACGTCTTCGGCGTGGAGCGGCTCGACGGGACCTTCGCGACGGGCACCGTCACGCTCACCAATGCGAGCGGGACGCCGTACTCCGGCGGGGCCGACGACCTGATCGTCCGAAACTCGACGACGGACGCGGTCTACCGCTCGACCTCTGCGTGGGCCGTCGCGGCGGGCTCGACGGCCGACGTCGAGGTGCGCGCTGTCGAGGCTGGCGCGGACAGCACATCACCGGCAGGCGACATCGACGAGCTCGTGACCACGCTCTCCGGCGTGACCGTGGCGAACGCCGCGGCGCTGGTCGGGACGGACGAGGAGTCCGACCCCGCGCTCCGGACCCGGTGCCTCGAGCGGACTGGCGCGCTCTCACCCAACGGCCCCCGCGATGCCTACGGCTACGCGGCGCGGAACGCGGTGACCTCGGAGGGCGAGGCCATCGGCGTGACCCGGGTCGCGACCGAGGCGGCGGGGGATGGCACGGTGAGCGTGTGGGTGGCCACGGACTCGGGGGCCGTGACTGGCGACGTCGGCGATCCGACCACCGACCTGGGGGCCATCGCGGCGGCGATCTATGAGCAGGCTGAGCCGCTGTCGGTCGAGGCCGTGGTGGCGAGTGCGACGGAGCGTGAGATCGATGTCACGTACGCACTGTGGATCTACACGAGCGCAGGGTTGACGGCGCTCGAGGTGGAGGACCTGGTCGAAGAGGCGCTCGAGGACCTGTTCGCTGCTACGCCAATCGGCGGCCACGTGGTGTCCGGCGATCGCAGGCTGTACGTGTCCGACCTCGCTGCCTGCATTGGCTCGGTGCGGCCCGAGATTTTCAACATTTCGGTTTCCGTGCCCGGCGCGAACGTGATCGTCGCAGTCGACGAGGTCCTGGTCCTGGGTAGCGTCCACGGGTCGATCACCCTGGTGGCCGGTGGTGACCTATGACGCTGCCGAGCTACCTCAAGATGTTCGAGACGGTGCTCCCGCCGTGGCTGCTCCGCACCGAGGGCTTGCGGCTCATCGGCGGCCTCGCCGACGTCATCGACGACCATCGCGACCGGCTCGTCGCCGGTGTGAAGCTCCGCATCCCCGGGCTCTACACCCTCGAGGGCGTCGACCGGATCGGGCGCGAGCGGAGGCTCCGGCGCGGACCCAACGAGGACGCCGAAGTGTTCGCCGGGCGCCTCCCCCGCTGGTGGGAGGATCACCGGACCCGCGGCGGCGCCTACGCGCTCCTCGAGCAGATGGGCGCCTACCTCGTGGGCACGCTCGACCCGCCCTTCGACGTGGTGTCCTACCTCGGCGTGCGGCATGTGATGGCCGTCGGGGGCGACATCGCCCGGGACGCGATCACGTGGGGCACCGACGAGACGGGGCTTTGGGCGCGGGCATGGGTTTTCGTGCGCACGGCGGCGGCGTCGGTGGACGCGGAGACGCTCGAGTCGTACGCGGCGATCGTGCGCGACTGGCTGCCGGCTCACGTGATCGGGACGCTCGTGGTGCTGCACCCCGGCACAAGGCTTTGGGACTATCCACAGCCCGCCCCCGACTGGGACGACGGGTGGGACTGGTCCGACGGACCGACGACGGTGGAGGTATGACATGCCGAAGGACCTGGTAGACGTGAGCCAGTGGGAGACGGTGGCTGTCCCGGTGGGGACGGACCCGGCCACGGCGGCGAGCGTCGAAACGCCGTGCCAGCTCCTGACCGATCGGTCGAGGTATCTCCTCGACTACGCGCTACGCCTGCGGCTGGTCAACTGGACCGAGACGGACTCAGCGGGGCTTGCGGCCATGGACGGCGGCCCTGGTGAGGGCCTCTATGATCCGGTGAGCGGGCACCACACCACGATCCACGACGACGGCGCGAACACCGAGCAGCCGATCGCGGACGTGGGAGGGTGGCACTGGACGCTCAGCGGTGCTCCTCCGACTGGTAGGAGGTACACCATTGACCACGACGGCGCCGGGAGCATGGCCGCCGACGGGGCCGCCGGCGGACCGGCCTACTGTGACGTGGCGGGCGGTGGGTGGCTTGTCCCCGTGGCGTGGATCGCTGCCGGTCAGCATGGCATTATTCGGCACGATCGCGCCGGGCTCTGGCTCGTTGGGAAAAACATCACGACGAGCAACCTAGTGGAGATCCTGCGCTCGACCGGCCCGCTCGTGGCGTTCGCCGCTCCTGCCACGCCCCCCGGGTTCATCGGCGGCGGCACGCTCTACTGCCTCGAGCACTCGCACGACGCGGGAAACCCGCTCTGGGTGGCCCTCACCGGAAATCAGTGCAGTACGAGCGTGGACGGTAACACGTGGAAAGAGGCGGCGGCCCATGGCCTTTCGAAAGCTCCGCTTTCGCTCGCGTATTCTCAATTCGGCGCGACGTGGATCGCGGCGCTCAAGGACGGGTCGATCGCCACGTCGACCGACGGCGTCACCTGGACAAAGTCCACGCCGTTCATCACGGGCCTCGCCGGGGCACTGAACGCCCACATCGCGACCGGCGGCCTCGGCGACTGGGTCATCGTGCTGGCGAATGCTGGCGGCCTCGAGATCTGGGTCAGCGCCGACAACGGCGTCACCTGGACCGAGGCGTGGCTCCCGTACTACGCGCCGCCGCATGACCACGTCGCACTCTGGTACGGGCAGGGGCGCTTCAACATGCTTCTCGACGACGGCTCCGGCGACGTCGTCACGTTTTTCACACTCCGAGCTGATGACTAGGAGACGACGATGACCGAGGCAGCACATCCCCGAGTAAATATCAGCCAGGTCGGCGCCGTCAACATCGACGACGGCGCGCTTCCCGTGCGCATGGCCGACGGGCACGTTCCCAGCGTGACCCTCGACCAGATTGACGGCGTGGACGTCGCGACGAGTGCGCCAGGCGTGCAGGCCGTGGGCGGCCCGGCGGCCCACGGCTCGGCGCCTGTCGGCGGGCCGGTGATCGAGGGCTTCGTCGCCACGGCCGCCGACCCTGTCGCCGTGGCCGAGGGGCGGACGGTCCGTGGCTCGGCGAACCTCACGGGCTATCAGCGCGTCATGGCCGACGTGTTCCGCCTCGCCGGCATCGCGCTCGCAGCGGCCCCGGCGGGCGCGCTCCCCGTGGCGCCCCGCGGCCGCGTCGTCGTTGCCACGGCCTCGATCATCGACGACGGCGCCGGGGCCCCCGTCGCGCTCGCCGACGCCTACGCCGCGATCGGAGCGGCTGGCAGCTCGGCGTGGATCGACCTCGACTCGGCGTGCGCCGACGTCGCGCTGATTCTCGACACGGCGGACGCGACCCCGGCCTATGTCGAGCTCGAGCTGCTCTGGTCTCGGCAGCTCGCCGCCGCGCCGCCCACAGGCTATTTCTCGGAGTCCATCGTCTCCTCCGTGGATGGCAGCGCCGAGTACCTCGCGAGGCGCTTGACGCGCTGGTACGGGCACGCGAGCGCAGTACTCCCTGTCTCGCCGCCGTCGCGGCGCTACGTCGTCGAGCGGCCGCCCGAGGCGGTCTCCTACTGCGTGCGCGCGCGGCGCGGCTCCGCGGTCGCCGTCACCGCCCAGCTCTGGGCGACGCAGGTCGGGTGATGCGAGGCCGTCGAAAGTGCCCTCCCGGCTCCCACCCCGACGAGTTCGTCCGCCACCGCGGCGTGCCCGGCCAGTGCGGGCAGGAGGCGCCATGACCAGGCATCGACGCGGCCCGCCCGGCTCCTACCCCAACGAGTGGCCGATCTCGCATGGCGGGGCCTTTGGTTTTCGCGGTATCCAGATCGCGAACAACCAGACCGCCCTGAACGACACCACGATCAGCATCAAATGCCCGGCGACCGGCGCGCTCACGATCCTCTGGGGCGACGGCACGTCGTCGGCCGTGGCGTGCAACGGCGTGCTCAACTCCTATGTCCACGCCTACGCGGCGACCGGCAGGTATGTGATCCAAGTCGTCGGCACCACGAAATCGATCGCGGACTTCCGCTGCTACAACCAGGCGTGGATCGGCGGCTCACTCGCACAGATCGCGCGGGGGCTCGGGACCTCGCTCGTGAACCTCTCCCTCTCCTCGGACCCGCTGCTGACCGGCGACCTGGCCGACCTGGCCGGGCTGACCTCGCTCGTGACCCTCTACCTCCACTCGGACCCGCTGCTGACGTACACGACCCCGACCGCGCTCCCGCCGTGGCCGCTCTGTTCGTTACAGCTTTTCTCCTGCGGCCTGTCATCCGGCGAGGTAGACGGATTCCTGATCGACTTCGCAGACGGCTGCGGCGCTGGCCCGGGCGCCCCGAAGCCGCTCCGTCTCGACGGCGACAACGCGGCCCGCTCAGCCGCAAGCAACGCAGCTGTTGCCACTCTCACTGCGGCCGGCTGGGTCGTACAGGCGAACGGACCGTAAACATGGCGACCATCACGACATGCGACCGACGCACCCTCCGAGGCCCATCGACCACGGTATCGCGCTGCACGCTCGACGCGGCGGGCGAGATCGTGGCGACTGTCGAGATCTACACCGAGTACCACCAGGCCGACGTGAGCGGCTCCGTGTACGTCGTGGGCAAGACCCTCGACGGCAAGGCCGACCTGCTCGCCACCGGCGTGCGCGATCAGGCCGAGCTTTCGGCGGCGTGCGAGGCGGCGAAGGCCCCGGCCGAGGAGCCGAAGCCCGTGGACGAGAAGCCCCTCGACCCCATCGGGGCCGTAAAATGACCGACGACACCGCGACCCTGATCCTCGCCGAGCTGAAAGCGCTGCGTGGCCAGGTGGCTCTAGTCGCCGCTGACGTCGCCCTCATCCGAGACGCGGTGCAGGGCCACGGCGACCGCCTCCAGCGGCTCGAGCGCGCCCGGCTGACCCCGGCGCCGCTCGCGCTCGTACATGACTCATGGACCCCGGACCACGGGGATCACGGACGGTAGACAGGAGACATACGATGTCCAGCAGCACGCCGACAGATCCGCAGACGCCGCTGCCCATGGGGGCGAAGCCCAGCATCACGCCGCGCAACGGCCAGGCCCAGCGACAGGAGACGATCCGCCTGGCGATCCGCCTCGGGAGCGTCGTGCTCCTGACCGGCGCAGTCGTGGGCTTCCTCTGCCTGAGCGGGCGCGACGTGAGCGTGGAGCAGATCATCCTGGTGATCGCGGCAGGCGGAGCGCTCGCCGGCCTCGCTGCTGCGCCCCGCGCTGGTGGCGGCACGGGGACCACGCTTATCGGCGGCGCGCTCATGCTCGTGTCGATGGTGGCGTGCGGCTGCGGCTCCGCCCCCATCATCGCCGACCAGCGCCCGACCGACGGCGTGATCCCCTGCTCCGTCGAGCGCGAGGTGGTCGAGGGCCTCGACGACGCCATCGACGCGGTGGACGAGGTGGTGCCCGATGACGCGCCGAAGGCCCCCGAGGCGCTCGCCATCGCGCGCGGGGCCGTGGACGAGGGCAGGGCCGCTGTCGGCGTCTGCGAGGCGCTGACGAGCGAGGGGCGCCCTGGGCTGGGCGCTGTGTTGCCGTGGCTCCGTGTGGCGATGGACGCGGCGCGGGGGCTGTTCACGATCCTCGTCGCCGCGGGGGTGGACCTACCGGACCCGCTCGAGGACGTGCTTCGATCGCTGGGGCTGCGGTGATGAGGTACCTCGGGGACCGCGCCATGGTGACGCACGGAGTCGGGCCATACCTCTACGTCTATCCCGGCGTGGTCGACTACTGCGTGCCGATCGCGGCCTGGATGGGCTGGACGCCCGACGATACGACGGGGTCCACCAGCGTCGAGCAGTATCGATCGCCGGGGCCAGAGCGGGAGCATGCCCAGGGCTCGCCTCGCCGTCGCGTCGACCGCACCGGAGGGCGGCGACTCGAGCGCTGCGACCAGCGCCGGCTCTGGCGCGAGCAGGCGGCGGCGAGGGGGCGGCCATGACCCCGCTCGGCATCTGGATCGACACGACCCCCGAGTCGGCCATCCGCGAGCTCGAGGAGCTCCCCGGGCTCGGCATCTCCACCGTCGCCATCATGGTCGAGTCGAGCTCGCCGGGCTGGGACCCCTCGTGGACCGTCGACCAGGTCGCCCGGGCGTGCGAGCGGGCCAGGAGCCTCGACCTCGAGGTCGTGCTCACCACGTGGCCAGCTCCCCGCCGGAGCCACATCGACGCCATGGCCGCGTGGCTCGAGAGGGCCGTGCCCTCGGGGGCCGCCGCCATCGAGGTCGACCTCGAGGGGCAGTGGCGCCGGGACCGGCTCGATGGGACCATGGCGTCCCTGGGCGAGGCGGCCGCGCTGCTCCTCCTGCGTCTCCGGTCGCTCGCCGGGGCCCACGACCTCCGGCTCGAGCTGACCACACACTGCGGCCACCAGGAGACGTCGCCCTCCGCGCTCGTCGCTCCGCACGTCGACCGCGTCGTCGCCCAGGCCCACTCGATCCGCGAGCGCCCGGGCGGGCAGATCGTCGAGTGGGACGACCGGCGCCTCGGGCCGGGGCACCACCAGACCTGGGCGGCGGCCGACGCCAGGACCGCCCCGGGCGTCGGGGCTGGCGTGGGGCTCTCGCTCGGGCTCCCGCTCTGGGGGCAGCGGTGGCCCGGGCACGACCCCGCCGAGGCGCTCGAGCTCGCCTACCAGGCGGCGCTCGCCGAGGCGCCCAGAGAGATCCGATTCTGGTCTTCGAAGCACCTGCGAAACGCCTACGCCCGGCGGTGGCTCGAGGACTGCGCCCTGCCGGACTCGCCGGTGAAAACCTCGTACTCGTCCGCGGCCCACCACGCCGCGTCTACCTGACGGCTCAGCTCCACCATCGTGCTCTCCTGCTGTGCATGGGGTTGTCCATGGTCAGACGCGATTCTCATCATGCGCAGACGGTGCTAAGGTGTCAACAGAAAGTGAGGACAGCCCATGGCGGCGATCGATACCATCGGCTCCGACGGCGACCTGGCGTGCATGAGCGTGACGAAGCTCGCCGAGCTCCTCGAGTGCTCGCGGCAGCAGGCCTACAACATATTGCGGCGCCTCCCGCCCGGGTCGGTCGTTCGGATCGGCGATCGCGGGCTCCGTGTCCGCATCGCGGCCGTCAAGCGGTTCATGGCGTCGGGTGGCATCGAGACCGCGTGATGGACGCCAGGGCAGGCGGGCGCCCGGCCGTGTCAGCGGCTCGAGCGCATGAGGCAGGCGGTGATACCAGTGTACACCGCAACGTCTACGATGTAAACCGTCCGACCGCCGCTCCCGAGGCCGGCCCCGGCCGCCGGCCCGTCTTCGAGGTGTTGAAGGGCGAGCTGGCGCCCGCCGTCAAGTTCGCGCTCGAGCGCCTGGCGGCTGACCCGCGGGTCTACGTCCGCGGCGGCGCGCTGGTCACGGTCAGGCCCTGGGATGAGGAGGACGCTCAGCAGGCCGAGGCCGCGCACCGGCGCGTGCGCCGGGCCGTCGGCACGCCCGTGATCGTGCCGCTCTCGTCGCCGCGACTCGCGGCGGTGCTCTCCGAGATCTCCGCCTGGGACCGATATGACGCCCGCGCTCGGGCGAGCGTGCCGATCGACCCCCCGCCCCCGGTGGTCGCCGCGGTCCACACGGACGGCGAGTGGCTCGGCGTGCGGCCGCTCGTCGGCGTGACCGACGTGCCCGTGCTCCGGGAGGACGGCTCCGTGTCCGACCGTCCGGGATATGACGAGGTTTCGTGCCTCATCTACCGCCCGTCGGGCGCCGTGCCGCACATCCCGGCGAGGCCGACCCGCGACGACGCGCTCGATGCGGCCCGGGCCCTGCTCGAGGTGATCTTCGACATGCCCTTCGTGGACGAGCTCCACCGCGCGGGCTGGCTCGCCGGCCTCCTCGGTGCCGTCGCGCGGCCGCTCCTACCCACCGTGCCCCTCGTCGCGTTCAGCGCAAACAGCCCCGGGGTGGGCAAGACGCTGGCGACGCGCTCGATCGGGCTCATCGCCACCGGTCGCGACATGGTCACCACGGCCTGGGTGGCCGACGACGACGAGATGCGCAAGCGGATCACCGCCCACCTCATGTCCGGTGACGTGCTCATCACGATCGACAACGTGCCCGGCGGCGGAAGCGTAGGCTGGCCATCGATTGACCGGGCCCTGACGTCGACGGAGCTCAGCGATCGCGTGCTCGGTGAGTCGAGGTCTTTCACCGCGGTGAACCGGCTCGTGTGGTTCTGCACGGGCAACAACCTCTCGGTCCGAGGCGACACCGCCCGGCGCGTGCTCCTCGTCTGCCTCGACTCCCCGCTCGAGCGCCCGGAGGCGCGGTCGCCGTCGGAGTTCAAGCACCCCGACCTCCCCGCCTGGGTGCTCGCCGAGCGGCCGCGACTACTGGGTGCGGCCCTGACGGTGCTCGCAGCGTTCTTGCGGGCCGGCTGCCCCGGCGGCGCTAACACAACCGTGGGCTCGTTCGAAGACTGGTCAATGATCGTGGCCGGCGCGATCCGATGGCTCGGTCTCGGCGACGTGACCGGGCTCGTGGCCGCCCGCACGTCATAGCCGCGCGCGTCGGGCGGTGGCTCGAGGCGCAGCAATAACGCGCGCCGCTCGCCGCTCGACCTGACGACCCGCAGATCGCCCCCCCCGCGAAAATCGACATAGCCCCAGCGCTATTCTGTTGACACAGGATAGCGCAAGCGCTATAGTTAGATCATGACGACGACGCGAGCACAGCGGATCGAGGCGGCGGTCGCGGGCTGGACGCGGGACGGAGATCACGGCTTCCGCGTCGTCTGCGAGCCCGTCGCCGTCGGCGCCGAGCTCCCCCGCTCGCTCCGCTGGGACGATGGCGAGTGCACCGACGAGGAGATCGACGGGACGTGCGCGATCGACTCGCGCCGCCCGGACGCGGCGCAGCTCGCCGCGGCCTACAGCGGCGACTACGTCCTACTCGTCGCCGGGGACGTCGCCATCTACGGCGAGGACATCGCCGAGATCGTCATGCGCGACGCGGTCTGCGAGGGCTGCGTCTACATCGGCGAGTGAGAGGAGAAACAAGATGGACAGCGTGACCTACTCCGACGATCAGATTTTCGAGGCCCACGACGACGGCTCCCCGGCGCTGTACCTGGAGCGAGGCGACGACGGTCGCCTCTATCTCTGCGACCACAACGAGCGTGTTGTGGTCGAGAGCGACGAGGAAATCGACGAGATCGTCGCGGCCATCCGCGCGACGTGGCAGGACTGAGGAGGAGATCATGGAGGACGAGATGAACAACGAGAGCATGACCGAGGAGATCGAATTCGCCACCCGCGCCGCCCTCATCTCCAGGGCCGCGCGAATCTACGGGGTCCAGCCAGCCGACTGCGGCTCGCTCTCGCTCGCCCGCGCCGCGTCCGTCGCGGCCGCCGCAATCGCCGAGTCGGCGGCTCGCTGGCGCGTGCGCGGGCCGCTCGCCGCGGCGGGGCTGGCGCTGAACGCTATCTACTGCGTGGATGGCAGCTGGTTTTCCGACGACGAACGCGAGTGGGATGATGCGTGGGCGGCGGAGGTGCGAAGGGCCGCAGACGCCGTGATGGGCACTCGGCTGCTCGGGGGTGACTATGCGGACAGCTCGCTGCCCGAGCTGTGGAGGATGCCGCTGTGACGCGGAGGTGTGACATGGACGCCCTCACCACAGAGGCCCGGCGGCTCCGGGCGGCCTTCGACGCCGCGACGACCATGGACGAGTGGCGGCGGCTATCCGGCGAGCTCGCCGAGCTTTACGGCACCATCGCCAGCCGCCGAGGGGCACGCCGGGATGGCCCGCACGGACGGAGCTACATGGCGCCCGACGCGGATGGCTGGCGCGAGGACGCGGCCGAGGCCGCCCGTGAGTACGACGCGGCGGCCCGGGCGAAAACCGCGGCGCTCGAGCGCATCGACGCGCTTATCGCGCGGCTCCTCCAGGCCGTCGAGTCGAGCCCACTCGACCAGGTCGAGATCTCCGTCCGCGCCGGACAGCGCCCAGGCTGGCTCGCCGATCTCATGCAGGCATGGAGGGGGGCTCGTCGGCGCGGGCGCGAGCCGACCATCTCGACCCTGCGGCTCCTCGCCCAGGGGCTCGGCATGACCCTCGGCGAGCTTCTCGGGGCCGAGATCCTCGACCGCTAGCACGCCCCCAGGACGCGCCCCAGGACCAGTATCCCCAGGACGACCAGGACGACGACCAGGCACCCCGTCACCGGGAGTGGCCTGGTGAGCGCGGTCCGCGTGGGCCACGGCTCGCCGCAGTGGGGGCAGCGCGCCGCGTCGGTCGACACCTGCGCTTTGCACGTCTTGCACGTCCCGATGGCCATGTCGATCCCTCCTCCTCCCAGGCTAACGGCCCTGACCGATCCTGTCACGCCTGCGTGGTCAGATGTCCGGAGAGGGGGTAGGGGAGCGATGAGATGACCGCGCTGCAGCAGACGATCCTCGATACCATCCACCGGCTCTCGACCGAGGGGCCCCGCCCCAGGCCGCCGACCGTCCGCGAGCTCGCCCGCGTCCTGGGACGGGCGCCGAGCACGATCGTTGGCCACCTGTACCGCCTCGAGCGGCTCGGTCGCATCGTGCGCGACGGGACGGCCAGGGGCCTGTGGGTGGTGATCACCGCCGTCGAGGCGCCCGGGGAGCTCGACCGCGCAAGGCCGGTGGTGGACGGCCAGCGGGACGTGCTATGATTTGACTAGGCCGCCGCAATGGCGGTATACGGGCACCTAGGCCCGCCATTCCTGCCGAGGACCTGCCTCCGGGCAGTCTCCTAGGGTGACCAGGGGTGGCGGGCCGCTCCTTTTCTGGCCCCGAAAAATTCCTGTTGACTCCCGAAAAATTCTGGTAGTCTCCGACTGTCACCCTAGGAGACTGAGACCGCTCAGCCTCCAACATAGCTCGGACTCGCGACGCTGACGTCGCTGCGCTCGTCGTCTGCTCTTCGCACGACTTGAGCACGCGACTCGTCTCGTCTCGGCCCGAGCAGGAGGCGAACGCCGTGTACGCGTTCTCCGCTGCGCGCTCGTCGGTGCGAGCACGCAGCGTATCCTATCGCCGCGTGCCCGATCTCCAGTGCCTGCCCACTTCTGGTACGGAGCATCCGTACAGTGATGGCATGGGAAGCGGCGCACCGAAAACCCTGCGTACCTGTGCCGATCTGAGCCTCTACCGCCGTGCATCCGTCCACAACCGCCGTGCATCCGTCCACAACCGCTGGGCGTCGGAGACGACCCCGTCAGGAGCCCCGGCTCATCGCACGAGATGCACTTTGGGCGGCAGTAAATCCGCACCCATACGCTGGCCCGAGTCGTGCTCTGCGGAGGCCTCGCGTCATGCCTGAGCTGCTCAAAATCGACGAGGTCGCCAAGGCGCTCAGGCTCGATTCGACTGACAAGGTGTACGAGCTGATGAGCAAGCACCGCCTGCCGTACGTGGACGGGATCACGAAGGGGCGGCTAGTGCTGGACGAGGACCTATGGGCGTGGGTGCGCGCTCGCTCGAAGAGCGCAGAGCAGCGCGCTGACGAGTCGAGAGAAGAGTAGGGAGGAGACATGGACGAGAAGACCATCGCGGCCCTGACGAAGCCGTTTGAGGGCTCGCAGCTCAGTACCCGGAAGGGGAAGTCGAGCATGACCTTCACGTACGTCGACGGCGCGCTCGTCGTCGAGCGGCTCAACGCCGCCTTCGGGCACGCGTGGAGCTGGGCGATCCTCGAGTGCGAGATCAAGGAGCTGGGCACCGGCGGACACGACGTCAAGGTGCAAGGTCGGCTCACTGCCAAGGACGGCGAGACGCTGGTCACGAAGGACGCCTGGGGCGGCGTGAACGTGCGGCCCAACTCGATGGACTGCGAGGCCGATATGCTGAAGGCCGCGGCCACCGACGCGCTGAAGAAGGCGGCGAGCCTCCTCGGTGTGGCCTTGCACTTGTACTCCGACGAGGTGGGGGCCGGGGCTGATCCCGCGCCGGCCTCGACCTCGAAGAGCCAGGGCCAGCAGAAGCCCCAGGGCCAGCAGAAGCCCCCGGAGACGAAGCCCCAGGGCCAGCAGAAGGCCGATCCCGTCCATAGCATCACCGCCGGGCAGTCTGCGCGCGTGGCGACCCTCGCGCGGGCACTCGGGCTCGACGACGAGCGGCTCGCGGCCCAGGTGGCGAAGAAGTTCAAGGCGCAGGTGCACCAGCTCACCAGGGTACAGGCCGACGAGCTCATCGCTGCGATGGCGAAGAAGGCCGACGGGAAGAAGGGCGCGTGATGGGTGGCGACGAGCTGACCGAGGTCCTCTACGCCGGCCGCGAGATGGCGACCGTGCTCGAGGAGTTCGTGCAGGCATGCGGCAACCAGGTGCCCGGGGGCCCCGCGACCCACGACGCGGACTGCGACGACTGCCGGCCCGAGCGCGAGGCGATACTGCGCTGGGCGGTGGCGAACGGGAGGCTCCACATCACTATCCGGAAGCACGAGAGCGCCACGGGCCGCGCGCTCGACGGGCTTCGACGCGCGCTCAGCACTGCACGGAGGCAGCTCCGGCGCGGGCGGCGCGAGGCCGTAGAGCACGCGATCGACTCGGCCGCCGGGTCAGTCGAGGAGCTCGCGGGCCTGGTCGAGAGAGGAAAAGGGCAGAATGGGACAGCATCGGACGAGGCGTGAAATCCTGATCGCGCGCTGGCATGGCGGCGTCGAGGCCGCCCGCGAGCTCATGCGGGACGGGCTCCGCCGCCCAGTCGTTGATCCGCTTGAGGCGGACTGGAGCGAGCTCCACGGGGAGGCGCTGCAGCTCGCCGCGGACATCGACGCCGCGGGGCGCAGGCTCATCGAGTTCGGGTCCGGGGAGCCGGCGGCGCCGGAACGGGTCGAGCTCAGCGGCCCCCCCACCTACTACGACGACGCGAGCCGCACGGGGGACTGATCATGGACCTGCTGGCGATGCTCGAGGAGCTCGACGACGGCGGCCGCGAGGTCGTCCTGGCCGCGGCCGAGGACCCGGCCTGGCTCGCGATCGTCTGCGCCGCGGCCGAGATCGAGAGCCCGGCGCCGACCGAGCCCGGGGATGGCGCCAGATGGCTGCTGGCCCGGGCGCGCGAGGCGCTTGCGGCGGGGGAGGCGTAGGCCATGATCGACCCGCACACTCTCGCCACGCTGATCAGCGTCGACCCGGGCTGCGGCGCGACCGCGTGGGCGCTCTGGCGGCGCGCGGAGGTCATGTGGCGGCTCAGCACGGTCGGCCATCTGGCCCGGCCGGAGCGGGGCGGCATCGTCGCCCTGCGCGTCCGCGACGTCTTCGAGGACCTCGCGCCGCACGTTCGCGTCACGTGTCTCGTGCTGGTCGAGGACCAGTGGCTCGGCCGTCGCGCCGACGGCGCCTCTCCCCACGCCGACGTGCTCGCGCTCACGCGCCAGCGGCGGACCTGGGAGGTCTGCGCCGAGCTCATCGGTCTCGCGCACGAGGTGGTGCCGGCTCGGTGGGTGGGGCGCATGACGAAGGGCGGGCCGGCCTGCAGCGACCACGGCGGCCGCCGGCCGTCAGAGCGGCGCCTCATCGCGCGCGGCCGGGTGGCGTGGCCCGGCCTCCGGGTCGGCGACCAGGAGCGGGAGCCCACTGCCGACGAGTGGGCGGCGATACAGCTCGGCGAGTACTGGCTCACCGAGCACCGACAGCAGATCGATAGGGGAAGGAGGTGAGACCCATGAGAGCCGCGGAGATCATGGCTGCCGTGGTGCATGAGAGGATGACGCCGGGCGAGGCGCTCGCCGCGCTGGCGCACGGGTGGGACGCCGAGGCCGACAGGCGCCGCGACGCCGAACACGCCGCGGCGCGCATGGCCGTTGAGGTCGCCGAGCTCCGGGCGCGCAACACCGAGCTCGAGAACCTGGTCTGGGTCTACGAAACCGAGCTCAACGAAGCCGAGCTCGACGCCGACGCCGAGCTCGTCGAGCTCGACGGTGACGGAGAGGGCGCGACGCCGTGACCGATCGCTGGCTCACGCGCTCGCAGGCCGCCGCCCATCTCGGCTACGAGAGCGTCGAGGGCTTCGCCCGCGCGGCCCCTTCACCCCGTGGGCGCCGGGGCTTGCGGGGTGACCCGCTCTGGCTCCAGAGTGATCTCGATCGCTGGGCCGAGGACTGCGCCCGGCGAGCGAGGGGTGACCATGCCGCGAACCATCGGGAAGAGAGTGGCGCCGGGGATCTACTGGGTCTCGAAGGGCCTGTACCGGGTGCGGGTGCGAGCGCGGGATCGGACGGGGCGGCGGGTGTCGGCGGAGGAACAGGTCAAGGGCAAGCTCGAGGACGCCCGCGCCCGCGTCGAGGCGCTGCGGGTCGAGCTCGAGGGGCGGGACGAGCGGGGGCGACTGGACGAGACGGTCGCCGATTTCGCCGAGCGGTGGCTGGTGTCGATCAAGCCGCGGGTGAGGAGTAGCACCGTGGACCACTATGCCACCGTCCTCGACCTCCATCTGGGCGCGCTCGGAGATTTGCCGGTGCGCTCGCTCCGGCGCTCCGACGTCGAGGAGTGGGTGGCCGAACAGGCTCGCGGGGCAGGGCGCGTCGTCGACGCAGAGGGGCGGCGGGCCAAGGTGTCGCCGGAGTCGGTCAACAGCCGCCTCCGCGTGATCAAGGCGGTCTGCGCTCGGGCGTCCGAGGACTACGGCATCCCGGACCCCGCGCGGCGTGTGGCTCCGCTCCCGGCGGCGAAGCCTGACAGGCGGCGGCGGGACGGGCTCACGAAGGATCAGGCCCGCGCGCTCCTCGAGGCGGCCAGGGCCGACGTCGAGTGGTGGCCGCTGGTCCTGACCCTCGCCGTCACCGGGGCGAGGTGGGGTGAGGCGACGGCGCTCCAGTGGTCGGACGTCGACGAGAAAGCCGGGCGCATCTGGATACGTCGGAGCCAGCGCCACGGGGTGTTGACCGGGACGAAGACGGGGAAGGAGCGGTGGGTGCCACTCCCCCGCCAGCTCGCGCTCGCGCTCCGGGCCCATCGGCGGCGCCTCATGGCGCTGAAGCCCGGGAAGCGTGAGCGCGCTGGCTACGAGCAGGGCTGGTGTTTCGCCACGGCGGCCCGCGAGCGGGACGACGAGGGGCGTCCGGTGGCCGCGCTCCGGTACACGACGAGCATGGCCAAGGCGATCCGGCGCTGGTGCGAGGTGGCGAAGATCACGCGCGTCGTCAGCCCGCACGACCTCCGGCGCACGTTCGTCGATCTACTCCGCGAGGCCGGGGCCGACGCCGTCGTTGAGCATGCCCTGGTCGGCCACGCCTCGGAGGAGATGCGCGGGCACTACTCCACGGTGCGGGATGACGAGGCCTCGAAGGCCGTGGCGTCGGTGGTTCGCTTGGTGACAGGCAAGAGCCGACGGGGTGACCCCGGGGTGACCCGGGCCGGAAATGGCAGGAGCGGCTCCCGGGGTGGCAGCCCCAAGAGCCGTTAGATTGAGCGTGGTTACGATGGAGCGGGATACGGGATTCGAACCCGCGACTTTCAGCTTGGGAAGCTGAAAGATACCTTCGTAATCACACCTGATTCGTGAGATTTCGCCGGGTTTTCTCGACCCAGAGAAACCTACGGCGACTCAGGCGGGCGACTCCCGGGGTGACCCGGGGGTGACCCGCGCAGGGGTGATTGTATGTCCGGACTGAGCATCTACGTGGCCGCGAGCTGGCGCACCGAGCGGCAACCCGAGGTGGTCCGACAGCTCCGCGAGGCGGGGTACACGGTCTACGATTTCCGCAACCCGCCGGTGAGCTCCGCGCTCACCTGGACCGACATCACGCCCTGGTGGGCCGGGCTCTCGCCAGAGGAGCTCCGCCAGCTCCTCGGCCACCCCGTAGCCCGCGGAGCCTTCGAGGTCGACATGGCCGCGCTCCGCTCGTGCGACGCCTGCGTGCTCGTGCTCCCCTCGGGTCGCTCCGCTCATCTCGAGATGGGCTGGGCCGCCGGCGCCGGGAAGCGGACGGCCATCCTGCTCGACGCGGGCTCCGAGGCCGAGCTCATGAGCCTAATGGCCGAGCGGCTCTGCGGCTCGATCGAGGAGCTGATCGAGGTGCTCCGCGGGTGGGCGGAGGCTCCGGGGGGGCTGTTTGAGAGGCTCGAGGCCTGGCACGCCGATAACGCGAGCGCATGGGACCAAGTCGAGGACGTCGAGGCCGAGATCGCCAGGATGCGCGCCGGCGAGAAGGACCCCGATCACGGGCCGCGCACGCGGAGCGGGCTCCGTATCACCGACGAGGTGGTCGAGTGGCTCTATGACCGCGAGGTCGCCCGGCTCCGCGCCGAGGCGATCCGCGAGGCCGCGGCCCTGGCTGACGACGAGCGGCGGGCCGCGATCGCCGATCACGTCCGAGCAGGGCTCGAGGCGATGCAGTGGGAGAGGAGGCGGGGATGAGACGCGATTCTGACTACCTGCGGAGTCCGCTCGAGGTGTTCGCGACGCTCGCGGGCGCGGCCATCGCCGTCGGCGTCTGCCGGCTGGTGATCGCCCTGGTCGAGGTGCTCGGATGGTGAGGCAAGACGACGCTCTCCAGATCGAGCAACTCGCCGACGACGACCTCGCCGCGATGGACGACGCGTCGCTCCGGCGCGTGCTGCGCGTCGTCCAGCTCCGGCTCGAGCGCGTCAGGCCGTGGAGCCACGAGGAGCAGCGTCTGCTCCTCCTCAGCCGCCGCGCGAACCTCATCGCCGCGGGCCGGAGGTGTGGGGCGTGATGGACAAGCCCGACCTCACGATCTACTTCGACGGGGCCTGCGAACCGAGGAACCCGGGCGGCGTCGCGACCGCGGGCTGGTACATCCTCGACCGCGACGGGGGCGACGTCGCCGAGGGGTACCGCGTCGTCGCACGCGGCGCCGGCGCCACCAACAACGTCGCCGAGTGGTCGGCCCTGGGCTTCGCGCTCCGCTGGCTACTCGACCATCGCGCGGCCGAGTGCCGCGGCAAGGCGCTGCTGATCCACGGCGACTCACAGCTCGTCTGCTGCCAGCTCACCAGCGCGTGGGGCTGCAACAAGGAGCATCTGCGCAGGCTCCGAGCTCGCTGCTGGGAGATCATCGACCAGCTCGGGCTCATGGTCTGGCGAGCGGAGTGGGTGCCGCGAGAGCGCAACGCGCGCGCCGACGAGCTCTCGAGGCGGGCCTACGTCGAGTGCACCGGACGGCAGCCGCCAGAGCGGAGGCGGAGCCGATGACAAAGGTCTCGCACGCCCCCGTGCTCACCGCGGCCCTCGACTACGCGGCGCGGGGCTGGCTGGTCCACCCTACCGTCCCCGGCAAAAAGGCCGTCCGGACGCGCTGGCGCCTCGGGGAGGCCGACCCGACGAAGCTCCCGGCGCCGCACCGGGGCATGTCCGAGGACGAGTGGTGGCGCACGTGGGGCGACCTGCTGTCGAGCTCCGACCCCGCCGTTATCCGCGCGTGGTGGTCGGGCCGTCCAGACTCAGGGGTCGGCGTCCAGACCGGCCGCGGCTCCGACCTGGTCATCATCGACGTCGACCGCGACGAGGGCGTCGACGGCGAGGCGACGCTCGCGCGCCTCGAGCTCGAGCGCGGGGCCCTGCCCGCGACGGTCGAGCAGACCACGCCGCGCGGTGGGCGACAGCTCCTCTTCCGCTACCCCGGAGCCTGGCGTGGGGTCGTGAGCCGGGCCGGCATCGGCGGGCAGGTCCCGAAGGAGCGGACCGGCCTCGACGTGCGCGGCGACGGCGGGCAGGCCCTGGTCGCGCCGACAAAGCGCGGGCCGGGCGTCTACGCCTGGAAGGCGGGGCACGCCCCCGGCGAGCTCGACCCGGCCGAGCTGCCCGAGGGCTGGCGCACCCTGCTCGAGCCCGCGGCGGCCCCGCCGCCGAGGCCTCGCCCCACGGGCCCGGCCCCTCGGCTCGAGCCCGGGGCCGACGGGACGGCCTACGGGCTCGCCGTGCTCGAGCGGGCCTGTGACGAGCTCGCGGGTCTGCGCGGCCGCGGCGGGCGAGACCAGCTCGCCTATCGCGTGGCCGTACGGCTCCTCGGGCTCGAGCTCGGCGGCGAGCTCGTGAACGGCGTCGCGGAGCAGGGGCTACGGCGCGCGCTCGAGGCCTGCGGTTACATGGACGACCCCAGGCCCGACCGGGGCGAGCGAGGCCTGCGGCGCATCATGGCGAGCGCTGGGCGCAAGGCTCGGCCCGAGGTGGCGCCGCCGCGGCCAGAGCGACGGGCCCCGACGCGCAGGGATCCCCCGCCCCCTACCGACGAGGACTGCGACGTGCCGAAGACGGACAGCGACTGTGACGACCAGGTCGAGCT
>CAZSUO010000020.1:18398-21984 GCA_964610065.1 uncultured Coriobacteriaceae bacterium
TCCGATCCCTGCGACGATCCGGTGAAGGCGGCCGAGCTCCCCGGGATCGTGATCACCGGCCGCCAGCTCCGCGACGTCATTGTCGACGCGTGGGCTGCGGTGCACGCGCAGAACGATCCTCCGGCCCTGTTTCGTAGAGGTGGCGCGCTCGCCCGCATCCATCACGACGAGTCAGGCCTGAGCCTCGAGTCCGTCGGTAGGGACGCGGCGTTCGGGGTTCTGGTCCGCGTCGCCGACTGGCGGAAGATCACGAAGGATCGAGAGGGCAATGCCATCGAGTCGGACGCGCGTCCACCGAAAGACGTGTCAGTCGACATGGTCACGAACCCCGACCCGGACCTCCCTCCGCTCGAGTCAATCGCCGGCGCGCCGCTCTTCGATGTCGAGGGCAACCTGATTGTGCGCGAGGGCTACCACCGCGCCGCGCGGCTCTGGCTCAACCTCGGCGGTCTCGATGTCCCACCCGTGCCGACCTGCCCGAGCGCCGCGGAGCGAGCCGAGGCTCTCGCCATGTTCGAGCAGGAGCTTTTCGGAGACTTCCTCTTCGCCCGCCCGTCGGACCGCGCCCACGCGATCGCAGCAATCCTTCTCCCCTTCGTCCGCCGGATGATCAACGGCTGCACCCCGGTCCATATGATCGAGGCGCCACAAGCTGGCACTGGCAAGGGCAAGCTCGCCCGGGTGATCGGCATGGTCGCGTCGGGCCACCCGCCGGCGCCGCTCACGATCAGTGACGACACGAACGAGGTCAGGAAGCGGATCACGGCCGCGCTCGACCGCGGGCAGCAGATCATCCTCCTCGACAACCTGGCCGGCCGGCTCAAGTCCGCGGACCTCGCGGCCGCCATCACCGCCGACCCATGGTCCGATCGCGTGCTCGGCGCGACGCGGCTCGTGGACCTCCCGAACCGGGCGCTCTGGCTCGGGACCGCGAACAACGTGACCATGACGCTCGAGCTCGCCCGTCGCTGCGTCCGCATCCGCATCGAGTCGGACCGGGAGCAACCCTGGCGTCGCACGGGGTTCCGATACCCCGACCTCGAGGGATGGGCCACCGAGAACCGCCCGCGGCTCGTGTGGGCCGCGTTGACGCTCGCGCAGGCGTGGGTCGCCGACGGGCAGCCGAAGGGCTCGACCACGCTCGGGAGCTTCGAGCGCTGGGCCGAGACCGTGGGCGGCATCCTCGGCGTCGCAGGCGTCGGCGGGTTCCTCGCGGACCTCGACGAGCTCTACAAGACCGCCGACCAGGATGGCAACGCGTGGCAGGCCTTCGTCAACGCGTGGTGGGATCGGTGGCGCGACGAGGAGCGGACAACCGACGAACTAAGGCAGCTCGCGATCGCCAAGGATTTGCTCGCCGCCGTGTTGGGCGACAAGGGCGAACGCTCGCAGCAGATCAGGATGGGGCGGGCACTGACCAAGCTCCGAGGGCAGTGGTTCTCGGCCACCGTCGGCGAGACCTGCCGCGACGTCAGGGTCGAGTACGACCCCAACGGCGGACGAGGGGTCGGCACCTACGCGCTCCGACAGAGGACCGCGCAGGATGTGCAGGATGTGCAGGATGTGCAGGATGTGCTGGACCGCCGTCCCCTGCGCGCGGGACGCGCGCGCATTGCTTATAGACGTCTTCAGGCCCGCACCCGCGTAGGGTCGGCTGAAGAACATCCTGCACATCCTGCACATCCTGCAGACGGTCAGCAGGAGCTCGCCTCCGAGGGGTGGCGCGACGACGACGACGAGGACGGTTACGAGTCCGCCGAGCGAGCGGCGCTGGAGGACGACCGATGGTGATGGTCGCCAACTTCGCCGCCGCCATCGACGCCGCCTGGGAGCGCCGAAGCGCCCGTCTCGCGGTGGAGGACCTCGATCTCGCCAAGGCGATCCGCAAGGCCCTCGACGATCGCCTCGGCGCCGGCGCCGACCTCGTCGTCGTCGTCTGCGGCGACGAGGAGCTCCGCGCGAGCCCGCGCGAGCGGCGCCCGCCCGGGCCCGTGACACCGAGGCAGCTCGCGTTCCTGCGACGCCTGCGCGGGTCGCGGCCCGGCGATGAGACCCTCACGGCCAAGGAGGCCAGCGCGGAGATCGGTGAGCTGCTCGGGGAGGAGGACGCCTGATGGCTCGCTGGGTCGAGACGAGGGACTACGGCCGGCGCCTGACGAACGACGCCCCGGCGACCTGCGACTCCTGCGGCGTCGACCTCGGGCCTGGGCAGGGGCGGGTGTGGCGCTGCTCGGGGCTCGACTGCGCCGACGAGGGGCACCGCGTGCCCGGGCGCAGGGGCTCCCCCTGCGGTGGGCGTGCGCGAGCTCGCCGAGGCGGCCCGCGAGGCCTGGCGCCGGCTCGAGGCCGAGGAGCGGTCGCCCGAGGACGAGTGGGTCGCGGCGCTGACCTGGTGGACGACTGCGACGGAGGAGGTGGAGGCATGAAGCGCTCCGGATGGACGCGGCTGAGCGATCCGAAGGCCTCGAAGTGCAGCCAGCGCTGGAGGCACTCGGGTGGCCACCTGGTGGTGCACTGCGGGCACCCGACGGCGATCTGGCCCTGGTACGTCGTCGACCCGGCCGACCCAGGCCTCTGCCTGGTCTCGAAGAGCGGCTACGCGTTTCGGCGGCTCGACGGGACCATGGATGCGGTCGAGGGGCTGGCGGCCGGCCGGCTCGTCGCCCAGGCGACGCCGCTGTCGCCAGGCCACGTGCGGCGGATCGTCGAGGTGGCCCAATGAGGCGCGACCCTGACTATCTCTGGCTCGCGATCCAGGTGGCCATCCGGGGCTTCGCCGTGCTCCTGGCGATCGGCGCCTGCCGGGTGCTGATCGCGATCAGCGAGTGGGTGTGGCGATGACCCGCGCGGTGTTCGACTACTACCCCACACCGGCCTGGTGCGTGCGGCGGCTGCTCGAGGCTGTCGAGCTCCCGGGCGGGCTGTGGCTCGAGCCCGCGGTCGGCGACGGGGCCATCGTCCGCGCCGTGGGGGAGCTCCGGGACGACGTGTCGTGGACGACGATCGACGTGCGGCCCGAGGTCGAGCCCGACCTGGTCGGCGACTTCGTGGCGCCACTCTACGCCGGCGGCGTCGACCGCATCATGCCCCCGGGCGGCTGGGACGTCGTGGTCACCAACCCCCCATATCAGCAGGCGCTCGAGTTCGTCGTCGAGGCCAGGCGCCGGGCTCGGTCGGCGGTCGCGATGCTCCTCCGTCTCAACTGGCTGGCGAGCCGCGAGCGGCAGGCCCTGCTCGCCCGCGACATGCCCGACGTCTACGTGCTCCCCGACCGGCCGAGCTTCACCGGCGGCGGGTCGGACATGACCGAGTACGCGTGGATGGTCTGGTATCGGAGCCCCAGGCTCCTGCCCGGGCGCATCCGCGTGCTCGCTACCACGCCGCTCCGGGAGCGGCGCCAGGGGGCCACCCCATGAGCGACCCCCGCCC
This sequence comes from uncultured Coriobacteriaceae bacterium, assembly GCA_964610065.1. Taxonomy (GTDB): domain Bacteria; phylum Actinomycetota; class Coriobacteriia; order Anaerosomatales; family Anaerosomataceae; genus Anaerosoma. The sequence continues at coordinate 21,828 of CAZSUO010000020.1, forward strand.
CGGCACCTGCTCGAGCTGCGGCGCCGCGATCCTCTGGGCGGAGACGCCCGCGGGGCGGGCCATGCCGCTCGACGCGGAGCCTCAGAAGCGCGTGATACTCGGGGCCCGCACCGGCCTGGCCCACGTGCTCGACACCTACACACCACACTGGGCGACC
>CAZSUO010000021.1:0-17759 GCA_964610065.1 uncultured Coriobacteriaceae bacterium
TCGATGCACGCATCTGCGCAACGAGCTCGTACGGGGTCTCGACCGAGGTGATGTCAGATGCGTCGATGCGGACCGTGTGGCCGTCGCGGGCGATGCGCGCGCCAAGGCCCTCGAGCACACGCGCCATGAGGTCGACGTCGCTGATCTCGGGAACGTTGTGGATGACCGATTCGCCCGGTGCGAGCAGCGCGGCCGCCATCAGCTTGAGCGCGGAGTTCTTGGCGCCCCCCACGCGGACGGTGCCGCTGAGCGGCCGACCACCGGTGACGGTGATCGACGGCATGGGTGAGGGATGTGTCTGAGCGGCCATGCATAGCAGAGTAACGGACACGGTGCGGGGGCGCCAACGCACGCGTAGCGCTGTTGCCGACCCGACACGGGATGTGGAGCGCGAGTCACAAAGTGGGAACCGGACCGCGCTCCCGGAGTGACCCGGTCGCGGTCAGCCCACCGGCGCCCCTGCCCGTTCAGGCACCGCCGATGACGTGCCATGCATCCAGCGTAGCCGGCCGGACCGCACCGCCGCTCCGACCAGGGCGAAGGAGAGCGCTGTCACGGCCGGCCACACCATGACCACCTGGATCCACAGCGGAGGGACACCTCCCAGACCCCGCGTGAGCAGCGGCTCAAGGACGTGCAAGAGGAGTGGGTGCCCGAGGTACACGCCGAGTGTCGCAGCGGCCAAACGGTGCGACCACGTGGCAACGCGGGTATCCCAGTCGACCACCAGCCGGGCAAGCCAGAGCAAGCCCAGCGCGGCGCATGAGTTGCCTACAAGGTAGATCGCCGCGATCACGTACCGGGTCCAGAGGGGGTCCCCCTCGGGCTGGACCCACCGCATCGCGATGCCGAGCGTCAGTGCCACGATCCAGTATCTGCGCTCGAACGCGCGGGTCTCGGCTGACGCACGGACTGACGCATACCAGGCGCCCACCGCGGCATAGGGCAGGAACCGGCACACGAGTGAGAGCAAGGCGAATCCTACGACCCCTTCCAAGCCCTCGCGGGAAACCGCGATCGGAACCACGATACCGACGACGCACGCTCCCGCCAGCAGCAGGTGCGGACGGGTCTTGAGAATCGCCGAGGCGACCGGTGCAACCGCATACACGCCGAGAATCGCCGGGATGAAGTAGAGGTGGTACCAGTGAGCACCAAGCACGAGACCCCGAAGAACCTCCCCCGGTGGGTCCGACGTCGCCGGAAGCGTACTGAGGCGCAGTGCGAGGAAGATCGCTGACCACGCGATGTAGGGCACGACCAGAGTACGCACTCGGCGTATGTAGAAGGAACGCCAGCCCGTACCGTGCGGATCACGCGTCCACACCAACGCGCCCGTGAGCAGAACGAACGTCGGCACGGCGAATCGCAATGCCTCGGAGATCGCACTGGCGAAAGCGGCGTCGCCTGGCCGGCCTCCAGCCGACCCGGCATAGGGCGCCATCACGTGGATGAGCACCACCAGGGCGGCAGCCATCACGCGCACCAGGTCGTAGCCGGCTACCCTCGACCGAGCGCCTGTCTCCATGCCCATCTGATGCTTCATGCACAGCCTTCGACGCAGGAAGATACTCGCGGACTTCAGGGTACACGGCGCGACCCGGCGTGCACCAGAACGCAGTGGTGGCCCCATCCGGGGCCACCACTCGACTCACGTGCGGTGTGGGATCCAGACTACGAGCGCTTCTCAGCAACCTGCAGCTGGATATCGCACCACTTGAGGTCCTCTTCGCACTCGGTCATGTCCTCACGCTCCATGAGCGGCTTCTGCTTCATCTCAGCCATGCGCTGCTCGGCAAGCTCCTTGGCCTGCCGCGCGCGCTCGACATCGACCCGCGAAGCGTGCTCGGCGGCGTCGGCCAGCACGATGACCTTGTCCTGGTGGACCTGGAGGTACCCGCCGGCGACCGCGAACCACTCGACGTCCTTGCCATCGTTGTAGCGGACACGGAGCTCACCGGGCCGCAACACCGTGACCAGCGGGGCGTGGAGCGGCAGGATGCCGACCTCGCCATCGAGGGTCGGGGCGATGACCATCTCCACCTCGTTGGTGTAGACGATCTTCTCCGGCGTGACGATCTCGCACAGGAGGGTACGGGCCATAGCTATGCCGTCGCCTTCATCTTCTCGGCGGCCTCAAGGGCCTCCTCGATGGTTCCCACGTAGCGGAACGCGCCTTCGGGGACGTCGTCGTGCTTGCCCTCGATGATCTCAGCGAAGCCGCGGATCGTGTCCTCGAGCTTCACGTACTTGCCGGCCATACCCGTGAACTGCTCGGCCACGAAGAACGGCTGCGACAGGAACTGCTGGATCTTGCGGGCACGGGACACCACGAGCTTCTGCTCCTCGGTCAGTTCGTCCATACCGAGGATGGCGATGATGTCCTGGAGGTCCTTGTAGCTCTGGAGTACCTGCTGGACGCCACGCGCCACGCGGTAGTGCTCCTCGCCGACCACAGCCGGGTCGAGCGCGCGCGAAGTGGACGCGAGCGGGTCGACGGCCGGGTAGATGCCGAGCTCAGCGATCGAACGCGAGAGAACGGTGGTGGCGTCGAGGTGCGTGAACGCGGTGGCCGGCGCCGGGTCGGTAAGGTCGTCGGCAGGCACGTAGATCGCCTGGACCGACGTGATCGACCCGTTCTTGGTGGAGGTGATGCGCTCCTGCAGCTCGCCCATCTCAGTGGCCAGCGTGGGCTGGTAACCAACGGCGGACGGCATACGGCCGAGGAGTGCGGACACTTCCGAGCCCGCCTGGGTGAAGCGGAAGATGTTGTCGATGAACAGCAGCACGTCCTGGCCCTGGTCGCGGAAGTACTCGGCCGAGGTCAGACCGGCGAGACCCACGCGAAGGCGGGCTCCCGGAGGCTCGTTCATCTGTCCGTAGATGAGCGCCGTCTTCTCGATGACGCCCGACTCGGACATCTCGTTGTAGAGGTCGGTGCCCTCACGGGTGCGCTCGCCCACGCCGGTGAACACGGAGGTACCACCGTGCTGCATGGCGAGGTTGTTGATGAGCTCCATGATGATGACGGTCTTGCCCACACCGGCGCCGCCGAACAGACCCGTCTTACCGCCCTTGATGTAGGGCTCGAGCAGGTCGACGACCTTGATGCCGGTCTCGAAGATCTCGGTGGTGGGCTCGAGGTCCTCGTAGTCGGGGGCCCCGCGGTGGATCGGGTAGAACGCCTCGACCTCGGGCATCGGCTTGCCATCGACCGGCTGGCCGACAACGTTCCAGATACGACCGAGCGTGGAAGGGCCCACGGGCATCTGGATCGGAGCGCCTGTGTCGACCGCGTCCATACCGCGGGTGATGCCGTCGGTGGAGGACATGGCCACGGCGCGCACCAGATTGCCGGGCAGGTGCTGCTGGATCTCGGCGACCAGGTGCACTTCACCGATCGCGGTCTCGCCGTCGACGACAAGCGCGGTGTGGATCGCGGGGATCGCGTCGGGCGCGAACTCCACGTCGATGACCGGGCCGACGACGCGAACGATACGTCCGACGTTCATGGGCGACTTCTCCTTGTTCTCTGCCATGCCGCTACGCCTCCTCGAGTGCCGCGGCGCCACCGACGATCTCTGCGATCTCGGTCGTGATGGCTGCCTGGCGGGCACGGTTGTAGCTGCGTGTCAGCGTGGTGATCATCTCACTCGCGTTGTCGGTCGCGGACTTCATGGCCGTGCGGCGCGCGCCCTGCTCGGCGGCGGCCGACTCCATGAGCGCGCGGTATACGAGCGTCTCGACGTACGTGGGGAGCAGGCGCTCGAGGACCTCGGCAGCGGTGGGCTCGAAGAGGTACTCGGCGTGCATGCCGCCTTTCTCCTCCTCGGCCTCCATCACGCGCTGCTCGATCGGGAGCAGCTGATAGGTCTCGGGCTTCTGCTCGGCCACGTTCTTGAAGCGGTTGAACACGATGTAGGCGGCGTCGAGCTCGCCAGCCTCATAGCGCGGGATGATATGCGCCGCGATGGCACGTGCCTCGGCGAACGTCGGCTTGTCGGAGATGTCGCGATACGACACGACCGGCTCGATGCTCCGGTAGCGCAGGTATCCGATCGCCTTCTTGCCGACGGCGATGACGTCCGTCTCGACTCCGGCGTCCCTCTCGGAACGGATCAAGTCCTCCGTGATGCGCAGGATGTTGCTGTTGAACGCGCCACACAGGCCGCGGTCGGACGTGATCGTCACGACCATGACGCGCTTGCGCTCCTCGTGCTCCTCGAGCAGCGGGTGCGAAGCGCCCTGCACATACCGGGCGACGTTACCGAGCACTTCCATCATCGCGAAGGAGTACGGGCGCGCGGACTCGATCTTCTCCTGCGCCTTCTTGATCTTCGCGGTCGCGACCATCTCCATGGTACGCGTGATCTGAGACGTGCTCTGCACGCTCACGATCCGCTGCTTGATGTCGCGAAGGTTCGCCATACTAGGCCTGGCCCTCCGTCTCGAAGCCCGCCTTGAACTCCTCGATCGCCTTCGCAAGCGCGTCTGCGGTCTCGTCGGAGAGCTTCTGCTCGGACACGATCGTGCGGCCGATCTCCGGGTGGGCGTTCTCGAGGAACTCGAGAAGTCCGTCACGGAAACGCTGCACGTCTTCGACCGGCAGGTCGTCAGCGTAGCCCTTGGTGCCGGCGAAGATCGCCATGACCTGCTGCTCGACCGGGTATGGCATGAAGCGACCCTGCTTGGTGATCTCGACGAGGCGAGCGCCACGGTTCAGCGTTGCCTGGGTCGCCTTATCCAGGTCGGAGCCGAACTGCGAGAAGGCAGCCAGCTCGCGGTACCGGGCGAGGTCCAGACGCATCGAACCCGCGACCTGCTTCATCGCCTTGATCTGCGCGTTGCCACCGACTCGTGACACAGAGATGCCGACGTTGATGGCCGGGCGGACGCCCTGGAAGAAGAGGTCCGTCTGGAGGAAGATCTGGCCGTCGGTGATGGAGATGACGTTGGTCGGGATGTACGCCGACACGTCACCGGCCTGGGTCTCGATGACCGGAAGTGCGGTGAGCGAACCCGCGCCGTTGGCGTCGGACAGCTTGACCGCGCGCTCGAGCAGGCGGCTGTGCAGGTAGAAGACGTCACCGGGATACGCCTCGCGGCCCGGCGGGCGGCGCAGCGTGAGGGACATCTGGCGGTACGCCACAGCCTGCTTTGAGAGGTCGTCGTAGATGCACAGCACGTGGCGACCGGGGTTGTCGGCGGACGCCGGCTTCCCGTCGGTGCCGGTGTACATGAAGTACTCACCCATCGCGCACCCGGCCATAGGAGCAAGGTACTGCAGCGGAGCCGGCTCCGACGCGGCGGCGGACACCACGATCGTGTAGTCCATGGCGCCGTACTGCTCGAGGGTCTCGACCACGCCTGCAACCGTGGAGGCCTTCTGGCCGATCGCCACGTACACGCAGATGACGTCCTTGCCCTTCTGGTTGATGATCGCGTCGATCGCCACGGCGGTCTTGCCCGTCTGGCGGTCGCCGATGATCAGCTCGCGCTGACCACGGCCGATCGGGATCATCGCGTCGATGGCGGTGATACCGGTCTGCACCGGCTCGTGCACGCCCTTGCGCTCGATGACACCGGGAGCCCTGAACTCGACCGGGCGATAGCCCTCGGCCGTGATCGGACCCTTCCCGTCGATCGGCTGGCCGAGCGGATTCACGACGCGCCCGAGCATGCCCGGACCGGAAGGAACCTCGACCACGCGGCCCGACGTGCGGACCGAGTCGTTCTCCTTGATAAGCGAGGTCTCGCCCAGGAGCACGGCGCCGATCTCGTTCTCATCGAGGTTCAGAGCCATGCCGTACACGATCTCGCCATCGCCCGCGACGAACTCGAGGAGCTCGCCGGCCATGGCGCCCTTCAGACCCTCGACGCGTGCGATACCGTCGCCGAGCTGGATGACAGTGCCGACCTCGCGTACGTCAACGGAGGCCTTGTACGACTCGAGCTGCGCTCGCAGCACGTCGCCGATCTTGCTTGCGGTGATCTCTGCCACTTACGCCTCACCTCCCTGACGTGCGGTCGTGAGCGCCTGGCGCACGCCATCGAGCTGGGACGAAACGGTCCCGTCGAGTACGCGGCCGGCGACGTTGATGCGGATACCACCGAGGATCGTCCCGTCCACCCGCTCGCGCAGGGTGACCGGACGACCAACGGCTGCTGCAATCTGCTTGACGAGCTTCGCCCGCAGGGCGTCGTCGAGCTCGATGGCCGTGGTGACCTCAGCGACGACGACGCCGCGCTCGGCTTCAGCGACCTCGCTGAAGCGCCGGGCGAGCTCGCCGAGCTGGTCGGTCATACCGCGCTCGACCATCAGTGTCACGATAGCCAGGGTCTCGGGTGCGGCCGACTCGCCGAAGATGTCGCGCATGATGTCGCGCTTCTTCTCGGCGGTCAGGCTCGTGTCCGTGAGCGCCTGGTGCAGGTCGACGTGACCGCGGACCGCCTTGACCACCGATGCGAGATCGGCGTCGACAGCGTCCACGACGTCACTTGCCGTGGCGAGCTCGAAGAGGACCCGGGCGAGGGTCTCGATCGTCTCGCTAGTTCTCATTCAAGCTCCCCACTTCCGCGAGGTACTTGTCGATGAGCGCCTCGTGATCGGCCTTCGTGATGCTCGAGCCGAGGATCTTGCCCGCGACCGCGACGGAGAGGTCGGCGACCTCACCCTTCAGCTCGGCCATTGCGGACTCCTTCTCGGCCTTGATCGCGGCGACCGCCTTGCTCTTCTCGGCCTCGGCCTCCTCGCGCGCCTTGGTGAGGATCTCGGCCTTCATCGACTCGGCGACCTTGCGGCCCTGCTCGATGACCTGCGCCGCCTCAGCGCGCGCCTCGGCCATCTGGACCTTGTAGTCCTCCAGGAGACGCTCGGCCTCGACACGGGTGTCTTCTGCCCTCTCGAGCGACTCCCGGATCTTGTTCGCACGCTCATCGAGCATCTTCGTGATCGGCGGGAAGGCGAACTTCCACAGCACGATGAAGAGGACCGCGAACGCAGCGATGTTCACCCACATTTCTGTGGTATTCGGGATGATGATTTCCACGCTGTCGGCTCCTCCCGCTCGTCAGGTGTGCTTAAAGGACGAAGGCGAGAACGAAGCCCAGCAGTGCGATAGCCTCGATCATACCGAGTGCGATGAACATCGTGGTCTGCAGGCGGCCGGCCATCTCGGGCTGGCGGGCCATCGACTCGATGGTCTTGCTGCCGACGATGGCGAGTCCGAAGGCCGGACCGATTGCGCCGAGACCGAACGCCAGCGCGTTACCCAGGTTCTCCATTGCTTCCTCCTTGTTGTTCCCACCACCCGGTTCTTCCGGATGGCGCTTGATCCTACGTCTACTTCTCACGCCGCCTGTCTGGCGACGGTTGAAACCGGATGCGCTCGCCGTGGTGGCGACCAGCGCTTAGTGCTCACCCGCGTGCAGTGCGCCGTCGATGTACACGGCCGTGAGGATGGTGAAGATGTACGCCTGCAGGACCGCGACCATCAACTCGAACACACGCAGGAGCACCTGCATGATGAACGACAGCGGCACCACTGCGATGCTCAGCGGCGAGAGCTGCTCGATGAAGATAGCGCCAAAGATGGTGAACACACCGAGCATGATGTGGCCGGCGTACATGTTGGCGAACAGACGAATGCCGAGCGTGAACGGCCGCAGGAAGTGCGAGATAAGCTCGATCAGGAAGATGAGCCACGACAGCCACCACGGCGTACCCGAGGGGATCAGGCTCTTGATGTACTTGAAGAAGCCGATCTTCTTGATGCCGATCCCGTTGTACACGAGGAACACGATGATCGCCCACGTGAACGTGGTGCCAACGGTACCCGTGCCCGGCAGCGCCGGCGGGATGTTGCCGAGCAAGTTGTTGAACAGCACGAAGAAGAAGATGGTACCGAGGAACGGGAAGTACTTCTTCCCCTCGGGTCCCATGACATCGACGCAGACGCCGTTACGAACGAAGTCGACGCCCGCCTCGGCGAGGTTGCTGATCCCGCTCGGCACCAGCTTGACCTTACGCGATGCGACCACGAAGAAGGCCAGCAGCAGCACGACCGCGATGATCAGCCAGAACGTGTAGTTGGTGAGGCTGAACCCCGCGGCTTCTCCGCCGTGACCTCCGGCCAGCGACAACACCTGCAGCTCGTGCAGTAGATGCTCTATCTTGTTTGGCATTTCCTCCATGCTTCGAGCCTTCCTCCTTAGGCGGACGTGTGCGTTGCGTTATGGCGTGACACTTTCACGGCCTCGAGAGCGAGGCCGGCAATGAACGAGATCCCGAGCGCGAAGCCGAACGGCGCGAGGCCTTCACGCGCGAGGAGAGAGTACGCGCCCAGCGCGATCAGAGCCGCCAGCAGGCGAGCTCCGGTCATGACAGCGACGATGGCGAATCCGCGAAAGGGGTCTTGAGGGGTGACGAAGGAGGCGGCTCGCTCCGACACGAGTGTCAGAGCCGCGCCAAGCAGCGCTCCAAGCGCCATGGCGACCACCGGGTGGCCGAGCAGGGAAGATACGCCGGAAATCTTGCTGTCCCTTCGCACGATACCCTCATAGCATGCGAGGTCACTCGACCGGCAGCGGGATGGGATGCACGGCGCACGGGCACATGCGGCTGGCATCGGGATCCGGGCCCCGGGGGTGGCCTCGAAAGCGTGCTCACTATACAACAACGGATGGGGCGCAACAACACAAGAATGGAGAACCTGCGTGCGTTTCCCGCGACGCCTCGGCGGGTGCCCACGGGTTGGACCTACTCCTCGTGATGGGCCGCCTCGAACAGCCCGAGCCAGTACGCCATCAGCCCGGAAAGCAGGGCCAGCACCACAAAGGTGACGAACTTGTAGAGGACCGGCACCCACCGCATCGCGTAGCCGCCGATGGCCAGTGCCGCGGACCACACGTAGATGATGATGACCGTCTGCCGCTGGCTGAATCCTCGCGCGAGCAACCGGTGATGGATGTGACCCTTGTCGGCCTCTCCGATGGGGCGTCCGTGCCGCTTGCGCCGGATGATCGCCGAGAGGGTATCGAAGACGGGCACGCCCACTATCAGGATCGGGACCACCAGGGCGATGGCCGCGACGGACTTCATGACGCCAGTGAGTGCGATGCAAGCGAGGGCGAATCCGAGCAACAGTGAACCGGAGTCGCCCATGAATATCGACGCGGGATGGAAGTTGTAGCGCAGGAACCCGACGCACACACCGACGATCACGACCGCCATGAACGCCGCGATGGGCTGGTTCGACTCGGCAGCGAGAGCGAACAGACTGATCGCCGCGATGGCGGCGACACCCGCTGCGAGACCGTCCAGACCATCGATCAGGTTGACGATGTTGGCGAAGCTCACCATCCAGAGCAGCGTGATGGGCACGGCGAGCACGCCGAGCAGCACGATGCCTCCACTGAACGGGTCGCTGAAGAAGTCGATCCGGACACCACCCGCAACGGTGATCGCGGCCGCCACGAGCTGCCCGAGGAACTTCTTGCCCGCCGACAGGTCGATGACGTCGTCAAGAAGGCCGACCGCGAACATCACGACCGTGCCCGCGAGTACGGCGAGCGCCGGACTCCCCTTCTGCGTGAGAGCGGGCTGCCAGCCCCACACCAACTCCCCGGCCAGCCGCACCGCAACCGCGGCCATCAGGCCGGCGAACATGCCGACGCCGCCGATCCGCGGTATGGAGCCCTGGTGGACGTGGCGGCCGCCGGCATGCGAGACGATGCCCCAACGCAGCCCTACGAGACGGGCGACCGGCGTCATCGCAAGCGTGACCCCGGCAGCGACGGCAAGCACGATCGCGTGCTCGACCCAGCTCACGCGTCCGCACCACCGGCGAATCGAGTCGCGACGACGCCCGCCTCGGCCAGCATCTCCGTGGCAAGATCATCCGGGTACGGCTCACGGTAGATGATCTCCCGAATGCCGGAGTTGATCAGGATCTTGGCGCAGAGCACGCACGGCTGATGGGTACAGTAGACCGTCGCACCATCGATCGCGATGCCGTGCTTGGCTGCCTGGATCACCGCGTTCTGCTCGGCGTGGATACCACGACATAGCTCATGCTGCGTACCTGAGGGTATCCCCCGCTGCTCGCGCAGACACCCGGCCTCACTGCAGTGCCTGAGCCCTGACGGCACACCGTTGTAGCCGGTGGCGAGGATGCGCTTGTCCTTGACCAGCACCGCGCCGATGTGACGCCGCGTGCAGGTGGAGCGCTGCCCGACCTGATCGGTGATCGCCATGAAGTACTCGTCCCACGATGGTCTGGGCATACGTGCCTCCGCTGGCTACTTGGTGCCGAACAACCGGTCACCGGCATCGCCGAGGCCCGGCACGATGTACCCATGGTCGTTCAGATGGCTGTCGATCGCGCACGTGTAGATGGTGACGTCCTTGCAGGTGCGGTTGATCTCCTCAATGCCCTCCGGCGCGGCCAGGAGCACGAGCAGGTTGATCTCGTGCGCCCCGCGGTCGCGAAGGAACTGCACCGCGGCCGCGGCCGACCCACCGGTTGCGAGCATGGGGTCCACGATGAGCACGTCGCGCTCGCCGATGTCCTCGGGCAGCTTGCAGTAGTACTCGACCGGCTGCAGCGTCTCGGGGTCGCGGTACAGGCCCACGTGCCCGACCTTGGCCGCAGGGATGAGCTCGAGTATGCCCTCGACCATGCCGAGGCCCGCGCGGAGGATCGGGATGACCGCCACCTTCTTGCCCGCAAGCACGTGGGTGGTCGTCTGGATGATGGGCGTCTGGACCACGGTCTCGTGCAGCTGGAAGCTCCTCGTGGCCTCGTAGGCCTCGAGCATGGCGAGCTCCTTGACGAGCTCGCGGAACTCCTTCGCCCCCGTGCCGATGTCGCGGAGGATCGACAGCTTGTGCTGCACGAGCGGGTGGTCGATCACGACCACGTTGTCCCAGCGCGGGTCCTTCGCCATCACGCGGCCTCCTTGTCTACAGCTCGGGATACAGCGGGTGCGCCTCGAGCATGGAGGCGACCTGCGCTTTGATGGATTCGACGCGCGTGGCGTCGTTGCGGTGGAAGATCGTCTCCGCGATGAGCCTGCCCACCGCGTGTGCCTCTTCCTCGCTGAAGCCGCGTGTGGTCATGGCGGCCGAACCGACGCGGATGCCGCTCGTCACGAACGGGCTCTCCGGGTCGTTGGGGATGGCGTTCTTGTTCACGGTCATGCCCACGTGCTCGAGGACCTTCTCGGCGTCCTTGCCGGTGACGCCGGCCGGACGCAGGTCCACGAGCAGCAGGTGGTTGTCGGTACCGCCCGAGACGAGACGCAGTCCGCCCTCGACCATCGCCTCCCCCATCACGCGCGCGTTGACGACGACCTGGTCGATGTACGCCTTGAACTCCGGCTGCATCGCCTCGCGGAACGCCACGGCCTTAGCCGCGATGATGTGCTCGAGCGGGCCCCCCTGGAGTCCGGGGAACACCGCCTTGTCGATCGCGGTCTGATGCTCGGCCTTGCACAGGATCAGGCCGCTGCGTGGGCCACGGAGCGTCTTGTGCGTGGTGGAGGTCACCACGTCGGCGTACGGGACCGGCGACGGATGCGCGCCGGTGGCCACCAGACCGGCGATGTGCGCCATGTCGACCATGAGCTTCGCGCCCACCTCGGCGGCGATAGCGGCGAACCGCTCGAAGTCGATGATGCGCGGATACGCCGAGGCGCCAGCGATGATCATCTTCGGCCGGTGTTCCTTGGCCAGGCGCTCCACCTCGGCGTAGTCGATGCGCTCGTCATCGCCGAGACCGTAGGGCACCACGTTGAACCACTTGCCCGAGAAGTTGACCGGCGAGCCGTGTGTGAGGTGGCCGCCCATCGCCAGGTTCATGCCGAGATAGGTGTCGCCGGGTTCGAGGAACGCGTAGTACACGGCCAGGTTGGCCGGGGCCCCGGCATGCGGCTGCACGTTGGCGTGATCAGCGCCGAAGAGCTGCTTGGCGCGCTCGCGCGCGAGATCCTCCACCACGTCGACCTTCTCGCATCCACCGTAGTACCGCTTGCCCGGAAGACCCTCGGCGTACTTGTTGGTGAGCACGCTTCCCGCGGCTTCGAGCACGGCCATCGACACGAAGTTCTCGGACGCGATGAGCTCGATCGAGCCGCGCTGTCGCGCAAGCTCGGCGTCCATCGCCGCCGCGAGCTCCGGATCGGACGCGGACACGTGACGCAACGTCATGGGGGATCCTCTCTCCTACTCCGCAGACTGTTCGATCTCGCCGATCTTGTCGATACGGCGCTGATGACGACCGCCCTCGAAGGGCGTGGAAAGGAATGCCGAGAGAACCTCGGCGGCGCGCGCCTTGTCGATGTACCGTCCCGGCAGCGTGAGGATGTTCGCGTTGTTATGGAGGCGCGCCATGCGTGCCATCTCCGGGTCGGACGCCTGCACCGCGCGGATGCCGGGGACCTTGTTGGCCGCGATGGCCATGCCGATTCCGGTGCCGCAGATCAGCACGCCGAACGGCGCTTCTCCCGACGCCACAGCGCGTGCGACGCGCTCAGCGTAGTCGGGGTAGTCGACAGAATCATCGGTGTACGGGCCGATGTCGGCGACATCGTGTCCCAGGTCTCGGAGCACGTCGGCGACCTGCTCCTTGAGCTCGAACCCTGCATGATCGGAACCGAGGAAGACGCGCATACACTCCCCTTCTGCGTCGCCGGAGGCGACCCGCGTGGGCCGCCTCCGGGAGATTGTACCGTATCGACCGCGCCAGACAGGTGTCAGTTCTACTGCGCCTGCGCCGCGGCCATGACCTCCGCTTCGGAGATCGGTCCGACCCTCGTCACCACCGGCTCCGGGCCGGTGCAGTCGACCACTGTGGACGCGAGCTTGTGCGGCGTCTCGCCGCCGTCGAGCACGATGTCCGCCGCGGCGATGATGCGCTCCTCGAGCTCCTCGAAAGAGGTCGCCGGGGGCTCACCGGATGTGTTCGCCGAAGTGGTGACGACCGCCGCGCCGTTGGAGCGGATGAGCTCACGCACGAGCGGGTGGTCCGGCGAGCGGAGCGCCACGGTGTCGCGATCATCGCGGAACTCCTTGGCCACGATGTCCGCGGCCTTCACCACGATGGTGAGCGCTCCCGGCCAGAACGCCCGGGCAAGCCGGTGTGCGTACTCGGGCGCGTCCACGCCGTAGGTCTCCAGTGCGTCCTCGCCGTCTACCAGCCAGGGCAGCGGCTTGTTCTTGGGCCGCATCTTGATGTCGATGATCTCCTGAGAGCCGATACATGATGTCGCGGAAGCGCCTATCCCGTACACCGTCTCAGTGGGGAAGACGATGATCCCCCCATCCTTGAGCAGGGTGGCGGCGAGATTGATCACTTCCGCCGAGGGGTTTTCCGGGTCGACGTGAATCACCTTGTTCATCGCTGCATCGACCTACCTTTCCGTGCATAGACGATACGCTCTCGGCCGGCGAGATCACGCCGGACCGTCACACCCTCATAGTCGCCCTGCAACTCCCCTGCCGCGTCGGAGACGCAGCCGCTGTCGAGCTCGACGGCGAGACCGCCATTCGGGGCCAACCACCGCCCCGCCTCACCGGCGATGCGACGGAAGGTATCCAGCCCATCGGCGCCCCCGTCGAGCGCAAGGACAGGCTCGAACCCGAGTATCTCGGCGGGGAGGTCGGGAAGATCCGCACTCGGGATGTACGGCGGGTTGGACACGACGAAATCGACCGTACCGGTGAGTTCTTGCGGCAGTGGATCGAAGAGATCTCCATGAAGTGACTGTACCCTCTCCGCGACGTTTGCGTTGCCTGCGTTGCGAAGTGTCGTGGCGACCGCCTGCTCGCTCAGGTCGACGGCCCACACCCGCGCGCCGGGATGTTCGCTCGCGATCGACACGGCAACGCATCCCGACCCGGTACACAGGTCGAGGACGAGGGGCTCGGCGATGTCCGCGATATGCTCCAGCACGACATCCACCAGCACCTCCGTCTCGGGGCGCGGGATGAAGACACCGGGCTCCACGTGCACCACGAGATGCCTGAACGGCATCTCACCGGTGACGTATTGGAGCGGCATCCCCTCGGCACGACGAGCGACGAGCGTGCGATAGCAGGTGCGCTCGTCGCCGGAGAGTGGACGATCGTGGTAGGCGTAGAGCTCGACACGCGACAGCCCGGTGGCGGAGGACAGCAGCCACTCGGCGGAACGGCGCGGATGCTCGTCGTCCTTGCGGCCCAGGTACTCACACGTCCACTCGAGCGCGTCTTTCACTGTCCAGACGCGCTCGGCCATCTACACCACCGCCGCCAGACGCTCGGCCCGATCGGCGGCGGCCAGGCCCTCGAGCAGGGTGTCTATGTCCCCCATGAGCACCCCGGGCAGGTTGTGCACCGTGAGCCCGATCCGATGGTCGGTGATGCGGTCCTGCGGGACGTTGTACGTGCGTATCTTCTCGCTGCGGTCGCCCGAGCCGATCTGGCTCTTGCGCGCCGCTCCAAGCTCGGCGTTCCGGCGCTCCATCTCCTGCTCGTACAGGCGGGCCCGCAGCACGCGCATCGCGGCCTCGCGGTTCTGGAGCTGCGACTTCTGGTTCTGCGACTGCACCACGAGCCCCGTGGGCAGGTGCGTGATGCGCACCGCCGAGTCGGTGGTGTTCACCGACTGGCCACCGGGGCCGCTCGAGCGGTAGACATCGATACGCAGATCGCTCTGGTTGACCTCGATCTCAACGTCCTCGGCTTCGGGAAGGACGACCACGGTGGCCGTGGAGGTGTGGATGCGACCCTGGCTCTCGGTGGCCGGTACCCGCTGAACGCGGTGCACGCCACTCTCGAACTTCATCTTGGAGTAGACGCCCTTGCCCTTGATCATGAAGGAGACGTCCTTGTATCCGCCGACCTCGTTCTCAGCGGCGTCGATCTCCTCGACCTTCCACTTCTGCGACTCGGCGTAGCGCGTATACATGCGGTAGAGGTCGCCCGCGAACAGGCCGGCCTCATCACCGCCCGCGCCCGCACGGATCTCGATGATGACGTTCTTCTCGTCATTGGGGTCTGCCGGGAGCATCATGACCTTGAGTTCGTCCTCAAGCGGCTCGACACGCTCTTCGAGTTCATCGAGCTCGGCCTTGGCGAGGTCCTTCATCTCGGCGTCGGTCTCGTTCCGGAGCATCTCCTTGGCGTCGGCGATACCGTCGAGCACGCTGAAGTACTCCCGGATCTTGCTCGCGACCGGCGACATGTCCGAATGCTCTTTGGCCAGGCGCGCGTACTCCTTCTGGTCGTTCAGTACGGCCTGATCGGACAGCTTCGCGGTGATCTCGTCGAATGACGAGAGGATGGATTGCAGCTTCTCACGCATCTATCGTGTGTCCTCCGATACGGGTACTCACAGCGTAGCACGCCCCCGGCGGATAGCCAGGGGCGCGGTGGGTGGACCTCAGTCGAACTCGGGGAGCGGCAGCGGGGCGCAGACGGTCTCGCCGCGCTTGGCCGCCTCGGCCTCTTCGCGCGCGACCACAAGGCTCATCGCGGCCACGGCGACCTCGATCATCGAGTCATCCGGCTCCGCGGTGGTCATGCGCTGCATCTGCAGGCCCGGCCACAGCAGCACCTTCACGAGCGGGTTGTCGGGACGAGTCCCGGCCCACTTCACGGTGATCTCGTAGGCAAGCCCCGCGATGAGCGGCAGGAGCAGCAGGCGGATGCCGATGTTGAAGAGCAGCACCCAGCCGCCACCACTGACGCCCCACGACGCGAGGATCGCCTTGCCCGGGACGAGCGAGAAGACCACGATCGCGACGACCATCACCATGAGAAGGAACGACGTACCGCACCGCACGTGCAGGGTGGTGTACTTCTGGATGACGTCGATCTCGAGTGGCAACCGGCGCTCGTAGGCGTGGATGGTCTTGTGCTCAGCGCCGTGGTAGCAGAACACGCGATGGATCTCGCGCATCCTGCTCACGGCCCAGATGTAGAGGAAGAACGCCACGAGCCGCATGACGCCGTCGACCGCGTTCCACAGCAGCGGGTTGTCGACCGAGCTGCCCACGAGCAGGTTGGTCACCACGGCCGGCAACACGATGAACAGGCCGATCGCCAGGGCGAGTCCGCCGACCATGGCGATGCTGATTTCCTTGCTGTCGAGTTGCTCCTCTTCGCTCTCACCCGAGTGCTCGGCGGAGATGGTGAAGGCCTTGATGGCGAGCACCATCGTCTCGTAGAAGCCCCACACGCCGCGGATGATCGGCCACCGCAGCCATGCGTGCTTGTCACGGGCCGAGACGAGGTCGTGCTCCTCGGTGTAGATCTCGCCCGACGGCTCGCGCACGGCCACAGCCCAGTTGTACTTGCCGCGCATCATGATGCCCTCGAGCAGAGCCTGACCACCGATGTGGGTGGGATGGATCGTGCATTCGTCTGACATGCTTCACTCCCGCTTCGGGGCTTTGGGGTACGGATCGCCACAAGTCATCGTGCCCTCGCGGCACGGTCCGCGTCGGCACGACGCGCCCGCGTCCATGAAGATGTACGGCGCGGTCGGCTCGGCGAGCGCCAACATCGAAAGCGCAAGGTCCCGGATCTCCCACTGAGCACGCTTGCAGCATCTGAGCTCGAAGAAGTGCAACAGCTCCCTGATGTTCATGGTGACCACGATCTTGGTCTCCATGGCGTTGGGCAGCAGGTAGCGGGCGTCCTCGGCCGGCACTCCCGCATCGACCAGCGCACGGTACGCGTCGAATGCCGCACGGGTCGCGGCGGCAAACGCCTCGGCCACGGCCGGGTCCCCCGCCACCGAGGGCGGCGTGACGAAGGACGGCTCCTCGGCGTAGGTCACGTACCGCTGTGACTGCTGGTTGTAGCTTGCCAGACGGTGGCGCACCAACTGGTGCGTGAGCGCGCGGCTCACGCCGTCGATCGCGAACGTGTAGCTCGCATGCTCGAGCGCCGAGGTGTGTCCCGAGGTGATGATCGTCTTGAGGACACGGCGGACCGCCTCGTCAGACATCGTCTCGGTGAGCTCGGCGGCGCCGACCGGCGCGTAGCACAGCCGCGCGGCCGCGGCGATCGCGCGCTCCGGGTCGGGCGTGTGGTTGAGCAGCCTGACGTCCACTGGATGCCTCCGATAACACAGGAAGGCGGGATAGCCCCGCCTTCCGGATGATAACGCGTTCGTGACCCGCGAGGCGCTTACTCGGCCTCGGGAGCCTCTTCCACCACGTCGGCGACAGCCTCGCCGCTCTCGACGGCGGCTGCGACCTCGACCTTGGCGGAACGCTCGGCCTTGGTGGCGTCCTTCTTGGCCTTCTCCTCGCGAGCGACGAGCGCGGCCTCTTCGGCAGCCTTCTGGCGCGCCTCGCGGGCTTCGGCTTCCTTCTTCGCAACAGCCGCGGCGGCGTTACCGAACTTGTCGGAGAAGCGCTGCACGCGACCGCCGGTGTCGACGAGCTTCTGGGTGCCGGTGTAGAACGGGTGACACTTGGAGCAGAGCTCGATGTGGAGCTCTGGCTTGGTCGAGCGGGTCGTGAAGGTCTCGCCACACGAGCAGGTGACCTTGGCCTCGACGTAATCAGGGTGGATACCGGTGCGCACTGTAGGACCTCCATCGATATGCCCCTGGTTTCCGACCAGGAGCGGGGACAGCCCGCGAATCATAGCACGCGCCCCGCAAGGCGGCAATGACTCAATAGGCGGAAACGCGCCGACACCATAGGCCCGAGCGACGCCTCCGCAGGCGCGGTCTGTGCGCCGAGGACAGCGAGCAAGGGCTTAT
>CAZSUO010000021.1:17769-21895 GCA_964610065.1 uncultured Coriobacteriaceae bacterium
GGGGACAGCCCGCGAATCATAGCACGCGTGTTACACAGCCGCAATCGATCCTGGTCCGAGATCCGGAGACAAGACAGGCCCGAGCGATGCCTCCGCAGGTGTGCTCAGCACACCGAGGACAGCGAGCAAGGGCCTGTCTTGTCGAAACCTCCGCAGGCGTGCGCAGCACGCCGAGGACAGCAAGCGTGGTCCACCCTCCCGGCCTCGAGCAGCTCTAGATATCGATACCGTTGGTCTGGCGCTTGTCGCTCGCGCTCTTGGCCATCTTGGTGAGGAACTCGGTGTTGGACTTGGTCTGCTTGAGCCCCTTGATGAGCATGTCCATCGCGCGCTCGGTGGAGTCCACCCCGTGCAGGACACGACGCAGGCCCCACACGAACGGCGCCTCCATCGACGTGAGGATGAGTTCCTCCTTGCGCGTGCCCGACGTGATGACGTCGATGGCCGGGAAGATCCTCCGGTCCGCGAGCTTGCGGTCGAGGCGGAGCTCCATGTTACCGGTGCCCTTGAACTCCTCGAAGATGACCTCGTCCATCTTGGAGCCGGTCTCGATGAGCGCGGTAGCGAGGATGGTGAGCGAGCCGCCGTGCTCGATGTTACGCGCCGCGCCGAAGAACTTCTTGGGCGGGTAGAGCGCCGTGGAGTCCACGCCGCCGGAGAGGATGCGACCCGACGCGGGCTGCGCCAGGTTGTACGCGCGCGCAAGACGGGTGATCGAGTCGAGCAGGATGACCACGTCGAAACCAGCCTCGACGAGGCGCTTCGCGCGCTCCATCACAAGCTCGGCCACGGCGATGTGGTTCTCGCTCGGCATGTCGAAGGTGGAGGACACGACCTCGCCCTTGATCGAGCGTTCCATGTCGGTGACCTCTTCGGGACGCTCGTCCACGAGCAAGCACATGAGGTAGACCTCGGGGTTGTTGGCGCTGATCGACGCCGCGATGTCCTTGAGGACGGTCGTCTTGCCAGCCTTGGGCGGCGAGACGATCAGACCGCGCTGGCCCTTGCCGATGGGGGCGACGAGATCGATCACGCGAGCCGTGATCTCCTTCTCGCCGTGCTCCAGACGCAGGCGGTCGTCGGGATAGACCGGGACGAGGTCGCGGAACTGTTTGCGTCCGCGCGCCTCTTCCGGAGCCTTGCCATTGATCGCGATGAGCTTGGTGAGCGCCGGGTACTTCTCGGACTCCTTAGGCGGGCGGACCTGGCCCGTGATCATGTCGCCACGGCGCAGGTCGGAGCGGCGGATGACCGACATCGAGCAGTACACGTCGTTGTCGCCCGGCAGGTACCCGCTCGTGCGGATGAAGCCGTAGCCCTCGGGCAGGACATCAAGGATGCCGTTGACCTCCACGAAACCCTCGGACTTGACCTTGGCGTCGTAGACGACCGCGATGATCTCGTCCTTCTTCTTGAGCGCCTTGACGTCGAGTTCGAGCTCGGCCGCCATGGTGCGGAGCTCGGCGACGGTCCTGGCCGCAAGCTCCTCGCGGGTGATGGAGGGCTGAACGACCTCCTGCTGCTGACCGCTGCCGCGGCGGCCTCTCTTGCGGGGACGTGCGCTCACGCGTTCTTCACCTTCTCCCAGTCGGCCAGGAACGCTTCCAGGCCGCGATCGGTCAGGGGGTGCTTGACGAGCTTCTGGAGCACGCCGAAGGGCACCGTTGCGATGTCGGCGCCCATGAGTGCGGCGGCGACCACGTGCTGGTTGTGCCGCACGGATGCGGCGATGACCTCGACGTCGTGGCCGAAGTCATAGTTGTTGAGAGCGACGACCATGTTGCCGAGGTGCTCGAGGCCGTCTTCGGAGATGTCGTCGAACCGGCCGATGAAGGGGCTCACGTAGCGCGCGCCAGCACGGGCGGCCATGAGCGCCTGCGGCACGGTGAAGCAGAGCGTCATGTTGACGTCGATGCCCTTCTCGGCGAGCGAGCGGGTGGCGGCGAGGCCCTCCGGCATGACCGGGATCTTCACGACCACGTTGGGAGCGAGCGCGGCGAGCGTCTCGCCCTCGGCGACGATCTCGTCGCGCGTGAGGCTCACGGTCTCAGCCGAGACGGGGCCGTCACAGATAGCGCAGATGCGCTGGATGTGTGCGTGGAAGTCGGCCAGCGAACCACCCTCACGCGCGTAGAGCGTCGGGTTGGTGGTCACGCCCGCTAGCAGCCCCCATGAGGCCGCTTCTTCGATCTCGGCAAGGTTCGCGGTGTCCAGGAAGAACTTCATCTACCGTGCGTCCTCTCCTCCGGCGGAAGCCCCACGCTCCCGCATCTGTTCCTCGTCCTCGCGGATCACCGCGTCGACGACAAGCTCCAATACCTCGGCGACCGTCCGGTCCAACTGGTGGCTATGGACCACCGGCACGCCGTGTTCGCGTGCGAGGTCTTCGACGTAGTGTCCGAGCAGGCGGATGTTGTCGAAGTTCGCACGGTACCGCTCGAAGGGCCGCATCCCCTCGGTCTGAACCTCGCGGATGTAGAAATGGCTCCGGTGCGCCTCCTCATCGTCCACCCCGATGAGCAACTGCACGACCGATGCATCCTTGAACTGGGAAGGGTCGATATACCCGGGTGCGACATGGATGCCCTCGAGAACCATGCTCACACCCTCGACCACCGCGCGCTCGATCAGCGACGTGACGGCGGTGGCGACGACGGACGCCTGTTCCCGAAAGCCGACGATCACCGGGGAAGCGCCCTGGGGGGCCGGGACCCGCAGCCCGCGCCATGCGTTGAACGAACTCTCGTAGATGGCGGGGATGAGCTCCCGGGAGAAGATACCACGCATCACCTCTCGAATGCTATCCGTGGAGATGATGCGGGTGATGCCGAGGCGGTGCGCCACCTCGGTGGCGATGGTGGACTTGCCCACACCGGTGGTACCGCCGATGAGCACGATCAACGGGCGGTCCCGCTTGGAGATCTCGTTCAGCCGCGTGTATCTGCGGGCCACCTGCTCCCCCGCGTCTTCGTACAAGACGCGGGCAGCCGCCTCACGGAGCTCGGCCAGGGTGACCTCGAAGCGGCCACCGGCCCTGAGCTCGTCTTGTATGCGCTGCGCTGCCGCGTACGCCTTTGACGGACTCAGCCCGGCCGCGGTGAACGACTGAGCGAGCAGACCCTTGCTCATGGGGAGGCCGTGCTTCTGGTCCTTGATGATGATGGGGGGATTGGTGGGCATCAGCCGCTCCTCAGTCGGTGGCGCTCCTGCGCGAGGTGGTACGCGCGTTCGATCATGGCGTCGAGCCCGTCTCCGCCGAGGGTGACCGGCTCGTTGTCGCAGAGCACCGTAGGCACGCCGGCCTCGGCGCCGGCCGCCGCGACAACGTCGATAGCCGCCGCCTTGAGCTCGGTGAGCAGCAGGTCGAACGAACCCGCGTGGGCACGGAGGTCCGCCCGGAGCGCGGTGCGATCGGAGAGCGCCGTGCTGGCGGCCACCACCTGGCAGCCGTACGTCTCCTCGAGATGCGCCCGCAGCGTCTCGAGCAAGACGGGCGGCGCGGTTGTGGCGAAGAACACGCGCGAGCCGGTGATGTCGGCAAGCGGCTTGGGCCGGAACGTGGTGAGCGCGAGCGGCACATCCTCGCGGATCCTGCGGATCGCCGACACCAGCGCGTGGAGCGCGTCTGGCTCTACCAGCGGCTGCTCTGCCCCGGCGATGATGACGCCGTCGGCCCGGGCGAGCCGGTATGGGCCGAAGTAGTCGCGCACGTACGGCACGCCCTGCCGGGCGCCCACCACCAGCAGCGACGCATCGGCGAGCACCGGGGGGATCGCCGCGCCCGAGCCCTCGAGCATGATGAGCTCGCGGCCGAGCGTGTCGGCGAGCCGCGCACCCTCGGGCACGTTGCTGAAGAAGGTCTGTCCCGCTAGTCCGCCGCCGCATCGCCGGCAGCCCACAGTGGGGACGCGGCTCATGACGGCGTCCTCGTAGTTGTCCGAGGCGGCATGCGCCCCCTTCGCGGCAAGCGCGAGCAGGTCCCCGGTGGTGAGCGCGACCTCGTCGCCGCGGATCAGCTCGGGCTCGGCGGGGCCGCCCCGCCCCATCGCGAGCACTACGACCTTGCGGCCGTGTGCGGCCAGGCTGCGCGCCACGTACGCGGAGACCGCGGTCTTCCCCACCCGCT
>CAZSUO010000022.1:0-12108 GCA_964610065.1 uncultured Coriobacteriaceae bacterium
CCGTACCGGACGGCCTCGATACGTCGGAGTCTCATCGCCGCTCCTCCGCCATCAGACGATCGAGCGCAAGGTCGCGGGCGCGTTCGACGATATCCCGTGGGTCGACCTCAGGCAGGTCCCGCGAGTCGAGCGTGCTCAGGATCTGCTGGGCGAGTGCGCCCACATACTCCTCGAGGTCATCCGGGTCCGCCAGCAGCGAATCGGCAAGCGTTACCAGGTCGGCGGCGAAGTCGGAGCCGGAGCGCACCAACGCGAGATCGATCATGGGGCGCGTGCGGTCGCGCACACGATCCACCCAGACCCAGGGGTCGCGGGAGAGCCCCGCGCCGCGGATGTCGCTCAGTAGGTCATCGAGCGCCCTGGGCCGCGCGAGTGCCGCGTGAGCGGCACTCCTGCCGGTCAGCTCGAGCCGCAGCACGACCGGCGCTCCTGGCGCGCCTGCCGGATCGTGCACCGCGCGGTCGATCTCGGCCAGGAGCGCACTGCGGACCGCGTCGATGTCGTCGAGACCCGCAGCGGCGACCGCCGATGCCGCCCACAGCACGCGGGCCGTGGACACGCGCTCGAGCGTCGCCCCGTGCCGGTCGAGTGTGACCACGGTGCATCCCCGGTCACCGGTCTCGCCAGGGTGGAGTCCCTGCGTGCACCCGCTGTACACGATCGGCGGATCCTCGGAGAGCACCTCGGGCTTGTGGATGTGCCCGAGGGCCCAGTAGTCCATGCGCGCCGCGCGCAGGTCGTCGAGCGAACATGGAGCATATGGCCCGTGACCGGGGCGATCGCCCACGTTCGTGTGGAGCACACCGATGGCAAGGTCGTCGTCCGGGTCGCGGACATAGCCCGCCGCGAGGTTCGTCGTCTCCGCAGCCGTTCGGAAGGAGCGACCGTACAGCGTGCAGACCGGCGTACCATCGCGCTCATATACCACTCGCTCGACCGCCTCGGCGGAGAACACATGCACGTTGGGCGGCATGGCCAGACCAGCGGACCGGCTGCTCGCCGGGTCGTGGTTTCCGCGGGCCACGAACACGCGGATTCCTGCGGCGTCGAGCCGGGCGCATGCCTCCCGGAACGCGAACTCCGTCCGCAGCGGCGCGTCCGCACTGTTGTAGACGTCTCCGGCGAGTATGAGGAAATCGGCACGGCGTTCGACGCAGGTGTCGACAAGCGCATCGAGAGCGCCGATGGTCGCGGCGATCAGCGCCTCACGGACACGAGGGTCGTCCGCGTCAACGCCCTTGAACGGCGCATCGAGATGAAGGTCCGCTGCATGGACGAACCGTACTGAACCGGACACTCGGCCTCCCCGAACTCGCTTCCACCTGACACCCGTCCATAGTAGCGGGGCGCTCTGACACGCGACAGGGCGGCGTCGGGAGGTTCCACCCGCTGCCTCGCGGCGTCGTCACGCCGCCGAGGGCGCCTCGCCGTCCGCAGGCCGATCCTCGAGCCCTGCGCGCCTCGTTGCGCGCGCCACCGCGATCGCACCCACGACCTTCATCGCATCGGGCAGCAGGAACGGGACGACCGCCACGCCAAAGGCTGCCGCCATCCCCATCCCGGTGACCGCAGCCAGCCGCGCCCAGCCAAGACCGTACGCGACCGCCACCAGCGAGGTCACGCCTGCGACGTCGGCGAGCATCGGTCGCCCCGGCAGCCACGAGCGCACGCGCCTGCGCACCCAGGCACCGGCCGGAGCGCCTGCCACGAAGCCGAGCAGGAACCCGCCGGTGGGGCCGAGCAGCACGCCCACACCCCCGCTCGCCCCCGAGAAGACGGGCAGTCCGATCGCGCCGAGCGCCACGTAGAGGGCGGTCGCGGCGAACGCCTCACCGGGTGAGAGCAACAGTACGATCACCGCGAGCACGAGGAGCTGCAGGGTGACCGGAACGGGGCCGACCGGGATGCTGATCGCGGCGCCCACGCTCACCAGCGCCGCGGCGAGCGCAGCACGCAGCATCGCGGCCGTCCGGGAATCGCGCACGTGGCACTCCAATCGTAAGTGATGGATTCTGAGTGGCTTACGATAGCGTCCCCGGGGGAGCGGGTCAACGCGGTGTGACGCGCGGGCTCAGCCGCGAAGCGTGACCTCTCCAGCGACCACACGCACCGTTCGATCCCCGGAGGCAAGGAGCAGCTCGCCGGTCTCCCCCACGCCGAGGACGGCGCCCTCGGCCACGACCGCGCCGGTGGCATCGCGCACGGTCACGTAGGCGCCGTGCATGCCGAGCCGCGCGGCGTACCGCTCGCGCAGCGGCTCGAACCCCTCCTCGAGGAAGCGCCGGTACGCCGCCGCGATGCCGTCGAGCACCGCTGCGGCCACGTCGGCAACACGCGCCGAGGGCAGCCATTCACGGACTGATGCGGCGCGCTCGTGCGGTACGCCGGCGACGTTGACCCCGCATCCGAGGACGACCCACTCGACGCGGTCGGCCTCGGCAGTCATCTCGAGCAGGATGCCCGCGAGCTTGCGCCCGTCGATCTCGACATCGTTCGGCCACTTGAGCCGGACTTCCAGCCCGAGGGTCGTGCACCCATCGGCGACACCCACTGCGGCCACGAGCGGAAGCGGGCCGAGTGAGGCCGGCGGGAGCGGCGGGCGCAGCACGCACGAGAGATACGCGCCGCCTTCCGGCGACTCCCACGACCGGTCGAACCGCCCCCGGCCGGCGGTCTGCCGGGCGGCCACCACCGCCGAGCCCTCGGGCGCCCCGGCGCGTGCGAGGCGCTTGGCCTCATCGTTGGTGGATGCGAGCGCAGCGCCGCCGGTGCACGATACCCACAGCGGGTCACGCAGGAGCGGACCCACCTCCTCGGGAATGCATGAACCGGGTGCCGAGACGAGCCGGTACCCCACGCGGGAGGAGGAGGCGACCTCGTAACCGAGCGCACGCA
Organism: uncultured Coriobacteriaceae bacterium; assembly: GCA_964610065.1. Classification (GTDB taxonomy): domain Bacteria; phylum Actinomycetota; class Coriobacteriia; order Anaerosomatales; family Anaerosomataceae; genus Anaerosoma. The sequence goes on from CAZSUO010000022.1 coordinate 2,896, forward strand.
GCGCGGCCACGTGCGCGTTCACCGACGCGCGCGAGATGCCGAGCTCTCCGGCTATCGCCTCGCCCGATACGCCCGCGGACCCGGCGTCGCGGAGCGCCCAGGCCACCGCGGCCCTCGTTGAGAGCTCGATCATGCGTCGGCCCCGGACCCGCACACCGGGGCGTGCCCGTCGTGCCGGCCGGCACCATCCGCGTCCTGCACGGACGGCGCGGGCTCCCCGGCCTCTCTCCCTGCGTCGTCCGGCTCACTCGCCTCGATCTCCTCGGCGAGCTCCACGAACAGGTCGACCCTGCGCGCGATGTAGCGTCGGCGGCCCCAGAAGATGACCGCGAGCATCGCCAACAGCACGAACAGGCCGAACCAGGTGAGGTTGCGCGCAACCGCCAGCGCGCGATCGAAGTTGTCCGCGAAGATCCGGCCGAGCATCACCATCAACGTGGTGTAGATGAGCGCGCCCGCGAACGTGTAGAGCTCGAAGATCCACAGACGCATGCGCGACGCGCCGGCGATGACCGGGACGAAGTTCTTGAACCCGGCGGCGAACCGGGAGACGAGCACCGTCTTGTTGCCGTGCGTGTCGAAGTACTCCTCGGCGGCGATCACGCGCTCCTCGTCGAAGAACCTCCCGCCCCACTTGAGCAGCGCGTTGCGCCCTCCGTGCCGGCCGAACCAGTACGAGAGGTTGCTGCCGATCATCGTCCCCACCATCGATGACACGCCCACCAGCCACGGGTTGAGCCCACCCATCTCCGACACGAAGCCCGCCGCCATCACGACCGTCTCCCCGGGGGTGAACGAACCGATCACGAAGAGGTTCTCGGAGATGGTGAAGCCCGCCACGATGAGGTGCCCCCAGGTGTCGAGCAGGGCGAGGAACCAGTCGAGCGGTCCGAATCCGGTGACCGGCATCAGGGCTGCCCTCCGTCCGGTTGCCGTGACCACGCCACCCACTGGTCGAACCGCGGGAAGAGCACCGCCACACCGATCAAGGTGACCAACAGCATCAGGTAGAAGTCCCATGTCTGGCGCGTCATGAAGGCGAGGACCGCCCCGATCACGACAGGTGCGCACGCATACACCACGAGTCGCCACGACAGCGAGCGGAGTGCCATCTCGTCGAGCGGGAGCCGTGCGGTGTCACGGGTTCGCGCGCTGCGACCGACCACCACCGACGCCACCGCCACCGAGATGAAGAGGTACCGCGCGCTCCCGGCATCGGGGGCCGGATCGTCCCACCAGGTGGCGGCCGACGCGACCTGCAGTGCGGCGATGAGCACGAGCGGCAGCGCAAGCACCACAGCCGCGCGCCTGAGCCAGCGCAGATAATGTGCGCGCAGGTCGTTCATGACGCGTCCAGCCCGAAATCGAGCGGCCGCACGAGCGTGAGCGCGCTTGCCGAGACCCGGTCAACGCCCGTTGCGGCGAGCGACGGCAGTCGCTCGAAGGTGATGCGGCCCGACGCCTCGGTGAGGCACCGGCGGCCGGCAGCGGTCTCACGCACCGCGGCGACCGCCCGCGCGAGCGTGGCATCGTCCATATTGTCGAGCAGTACGTAGTCGGCGCCCGCCCGCGCGGCCTCCACGGCCTGCTCGATGGTGTCGGCCTCGCATTCGACCTCCAGGCCCGGATGCATCGCTTGGGCGGCCTCCACCGCGGCGGTCACGCCGCCGGAGTACGCGATGTGGTTGTCCTTGATGAGAACCATGTCGTAGAGGCCCGCGCGGTGGTTCGCGGCGCCGCCCACCCGGACGGCGTACTTGGAGAGCGCACGCAGCCCCGGGAGCGTCTTGCGCGTGTCGGTCACCGTGAGCGCGTCGCCAGCCGCACGCTGCCAGCGGCGGGCTTCGGTGGCGATGCCGGAAAGCTGCATCAGCAGGTTGAGCGCCGTCCGCTCACCCGCGAGCACGAGCCGTACCGGCCCCTCGATCTCGAGCACGGCCTCGCCCGGCGATACGTCCGCGCCTTCGGCCACGAGCGGGAAGCACTCGACCTCGGGCCGGGCAGAGGCGGCGGCGAGCAGCTGGTAGGTCCGTTCCACGAGTGCCAGACCGCACACCACTCCCGCTTCGCGCGCGACGATGCGCCCGGTGAACCCGGCGTCATCGGGCACGGTGGCCGCGCCGGTCACGTCGGCGTCGAGCACGGCGGGGTCGGCAGACATCTGCCCGAGGAAGCGCGCGGACTCCACGCCGAGGTCCTCGGCGAGCGCCCGTGCGATCAGGTCGTCTGAAGGAGGTAGACCGTGCATCAGCACACCTCCCCGGTGGTCGGTATGGTCTCAGGGCCAACGAGCGGCACATAGCGAGCGTCAGCGCCACGGCGCCAGACGGTATGCCCGCGCCACTCCGCGTCTTTGCGTTCCGGGCGATCGCTCCTGAAGTGTGTTCCCCTGCTCTCTTCCCGCACCAACGCGGCCGCGGTCATGATCGCGGCGCTGGTCAGCAGGTTGTGCGTCTCCACCTCGTACGGATGCGCGCCGCCGGGAGTGGCGGCGAGCGCGGCGATCGTATCGGCGGCCCGCGCAAGACCCTCGGCTGAGCGCGTGACCGCGACGTGTTGGCTCATCAGCTCCTGCAGTGCCGAACGCACCACGCGCGCGTCTCCAGTGGCGGCCTGCGCACGCACCTGCGTGTGAATCCGGCCGGGACGCTGCCGCACGCGTTCGCCCTCGAGCGCACGCACGATGCGACGCGAGAAGACGAGTCCCTCCAGGAGCGAGTTGCTGGCGAGCCGGTTGGCGCCATGCAGACCCGACGCCGCGCACTCGCCCGCGGCATACAGGCCCGGCACCGACGACCGTCCGTCGATGTCGGTCCGCACACCGCCGATGAGGTAGTGCGCCGCCGGAGCGACTGGGATGAGATCGCACGAGAGGTCGTAGCCCGCCTCACGGCACCCCTGCCAGATCGTCGGGAACCGATGCTCGAGGAAGTCAGCGCCGAGGTGGCGTGCGTCGAGCCAGACGTTCGGGCGGCCGCACCGGTGCATGACCTTCTCGATCTCGCGGCTCACCACATCACGCGGGGCGAGTTCGGCGAGCGGGTGCAGTGCGGGCATGAACCGCTCAAGCGCGCAGTCGAGCAGGTAGGCGCCCTCACCGCGGAGCGCCTCGGTGATCAGGAACTTCACGGTCGCGTCGCTGTCGAGCGCGGTCGGGTGGAACTGCATGAACTCCATGTCGGCGATCTCGGCGCCGGCACGCCACGCGGCCGCGACCCCATCGCCAGTGGCCACCAGCGGATTTGTGGTCACGCGGTATGCCTGGCCCGAGCCGCCGGTGGCGAGCACCACCGCGTCGGCGTGCAGCGCCATCGTCGCGTGGCTGCCCCGGTCCATCACGATCGCGCCCACGCACCGGTCGTCCACGGTGAGCAGGTCCACCAGGAAGGTGTCCTCCACCAGCTTGATGCCGGGTGCGCGGCGTACCACAGCCGAGAGGGTGTCCTGCACCTCGGCCCCGGTGGCATCGCCCGAATGCAGCACGCGCGGCAGGCTGTGGCCCCCTTCGCGGGCGAGCGCCACCTCACCGGTGGCCGCCCGGTCGAACCGCACGCCGAGCGACTCGAGCTCGGCGAGCGCCTCGGCCGCCTCGCCCACCACGGCACGCACCACCTCGGCCTCACAGAGGCCCTGGCCCACCACGAGCGTGTCGGCGAGGTGCAGGTCGACCGAGTCGGCCTCCCCCACCGCGCCCGCGATGCCGCCCTGCGCGTACCAGGTGTTCGCGTCGGTGACCTCGGACTTGGTGACGAGCGTGACCTTGCCGAGGCGTGACGCGTGGAGCGCCGCAGTCAGCCCCGCGATCCCTGAGCCGATCACGAGCACGTCGGTGCGCTCGACGGGCATGCTGTCGGTGTCGAACGACAGCAGGTACCGCGCGTCGAGCGCAGGCGGGATGGTCACGGCGTCCTATCCGATCGCAGTCATGCGCTCGAGCGACGCACGGGCCGCGGTGGCCACCTCATCGGACACCACCACCTGCCCCGTGAGGTCGCGGAGCGCGTTGCGGACGTCTTCGAGCGTCGTCAACTTCATGTCTGCGCAGATCATCGGCGGCGTAAGCCCGATGAACCGCGTGTCCGGCGCCGCCTTGGCGAGGCCGGTGAGCAGACCGCCCTCGGTCACCACGATGACCTCCGGCTCGCCCGCCTTCTGCGCCCAGCGGATCATCTGGCTCGTGGAGAGCACCGCGTCGGCCTCGGCGCTCACCTCCGGACGGCACTCGGGATGCGCGATCACCGGCGCGCCCGGGTGGGCCGCCTTGGCCTCCCGGACCATCTCGAGCGACACCCGGTCGTGGATCGGGCAGCAGCCGTTCCACACGGTGACCTCGACGTCTGGCACCTGACCGGCGATCCACCGGCCGAGGTTGCGGTCGGGGCCGAAGAGCACGCGCGGCACGCCCAGGGAGCGGACGACCTCGACGGCGTTGGCCGACGTGCAGCACACGTCGGTGAGCGCCTTGACCTCGGCCGAGGAGTTCACATACATCACCACCGGCACGCCGGGGTTCTCGGCCTTCCATTCGGCGAGTTGTCCGGCGGTGATCATGTCGGCCATCGGGCAGCCGGCGTCGGGCCGCGGCAGCAGCACGGTCTTCCCGGGCGCGAGGATCGCGGCGCTCTCGGCCATGAACCGCACGCCTGCGAGCACGATCACCTCGGCGTTCACCGCGGCCGCGCGGCGCGCAAGCTCGAGTGAGTCGCCCACCACATCGGCGACCGCCTGCACCTCGGCGCGCTGGTAGTTGTGCGCGAAGATGACCGCCTTGCGGTCGCGTGCGAGGATGCGCACCTCCTCGGGTGTCACCACAGCGTCTGCCACCTAGCCCACCTCCAATGCGATGTTGTCGATGAGCCGGGTGGCGCCGAAGCGAGCCGCCACAAGGGCGCGCGCAGGGCCTGTGATCGTGTCGACCGGCAGCAGCGTCACGGCGTCCACCACCTCGGCGTAGTCGAGCGCCGCGAGCGGCTCGCCCGCGATCGTGTCGCGGAGCGCTCCGGCGATCACGCTGGCGCTGCGCTCGCCATCGAGCGCGAGCGTCTCGGCGGTGCGGAGCGCCTGGTAGAGGACCGGCGCGGCCGCGCGCTCCTCCGCCGAGAGGTACACGTTACGGCTGGACAGCGCGAGCCCGTCGCACTCGCGCACGATGGGGCAGCCGACGACCTTGACGGGCAGGTCGAGGTCATGGGCCATCCGGCGCACGATCGCGAGCTGCTGGTAGTCCTTCTCGCCAAAGAACGCGAGATCCGGCAGCGCGATCGAGAAGAGCTTCGTGACCACGGTGCACACACCGCTGAAGTGCGTGGGCCGCACCGCGCCTTCATAGAGTGCGCCGAGCGGACCGGGGTCGACGGTGACCTGCGCGTCGGACGCGTACATGATCTCGGGGGTGGGCGCGAAGACGAGATCGACGCCCTCGGCGCCGAGGAGGTCCATGTCCCGCGCCAGGTCGCGCGGATACGCCTCGAAGTCCTCACCCTGGCCGAACTGCGTGGGGTTCACGAACACCGAGACGATGATGTAGTCGGCCCGTTCCGCCGCGGCACGCACGAGCGAGAGATGCCCTTCGTGCAGAGCGCCCATCGTGGGGATGAGCGCGATGCGTTTCGCCTCATGCCGGGCCTCGGCCACCGCCTGACGGACCTCCTGCTTGGAGGCGAGCCGTTCCATCCTCAGTCCTCACTCTCTGTCAGTGGGAGTGCGCGCTCGAGCTCGGCCAGCACCTCTTCGTCGAGATGCGAGAGCTGCTCTTCGGCGGGGAACTCCCCCGCGCGGACCTCGCCGGCGTACGCCGCGATCGCCGATGTGATGGCCTCGCCGATCTCCGCGAAGCGGCGCGCGTGGCGTGGCGTGAAGTCGCCGAGGCCCAGGATGTCGTGGAACACCTGCACCTGGCCGTCGCATCCGGCGCCGGCGCCGATGCCGATGGTAGGGATGGTGAGCTCCTCGGACACGAGTGCGGCGAGCTCGGCGGGCACGAGCTCGAGCACCACGGCGCACGCACCAGCGGCCTCGAGCGCCAGGCAATCGTCCACCAGCGCGAGCGCGCCCTCCACGTCCTTGCCCTGCGTCTTGTACCCGCCGAAGACGTTCACCGACTGCGGGGTGAGCCCCACGTGACCGACGACGGGGATGCCCGCGTCCACGAGGATGCCCACAAGGTCGGCCACCTCGGCGCCACCCTCGAGCTTGACGGCCTGAGCGCCACCTTCGGCGAGCAGACGGCCGGCGTTGCGGATGGCGTCTTCCACGCTCACCTGGTAGCTCAGGAACGGCAGATCGGCAACCACGAGCGCGCGCGACGCCCCGCGGGAGACCGCGGCGGTGGCGCGCACCATGTCGTCCATCGTGACCGGGAGCGTGCTGTCGAGCCCGAGCACGGTCATGCCGAGGGAGTCGCCGACGAGGATCGAGTCCACGCCTGCCGCGTCGGCGAGTCGCGCGCCGGGGGCGTCGTACGCGGTGATCATCACGATGCGTTCGCCTGCGGCCTTGAGCTCGGCCAGGCGCGTGGTGGTGACCCGTGACCGGCGTGCATTGGATGGCGTGCCGCTCATAGCGCTCCTTCCCTCACGGTCCCGGCCCTACCCGGGTCCGGGCCGCCTCCTGAGATGGGCTACGAGTATACACCGACGCCCGAGCCGCCCGAACACGACCGAAACCGGCTCGTGAACAGCGGCTTCCTACTCCGGTTCGCCGTCGCCCTCGGATACGATGGGCGCGCTGCGCACCCGGGCGAGAAGCGTGCGTGCCTGTGCGGCGAGGGGCTCCGGCACGAGCAGGCGGTACACCCGCGACATGAGGTAGAGGTTGTACTCCTCGGCCGGCGGCACAGGGTCCCATGCGTAGGGGATGCCCTCCTGCTCGAGCACCGCAGCGTCGAACCGGAGCTCGGCGGCGTACGTGAGGCCGCCCGACACGTTGAACCTGCGGGACGAGACCTCCACCCACGGACCCTCGGCAAGCGGTGCGGTGTGCGCCCCCGCAGAGGCGGCGAGCGGCGTGCGATCCTCGTAGCCGGGCACCGGACCGAGCACCCGGGTGACGCGCCCGTGCACCGCGTGCTCGGCCGAGACGGGGGTGCCGTCGGGCCACGTGGCGCCCGGGGCGATCTCGAGCAGCGGCGTGACCACGAAGTCCCGCTCGGCCGCGCGCGGATGTGGGATGACCAGGTCGGGGGTGTCCCACTCCTCGTCGCCGTAGAGCACGATGTCGATGTCGATCGCCCGCGGCCCGTACCGCTCGGCGCGGACCCTGCCGAGCGCCTCTTCGATCTCCTGCAGCGCCGCGAGCAGCGTGTCGGCCCTCACGGAGGTGACCACGCGCGCGACCGCGTTGGCGAACGGCGGCTGCTCGGTCACACCCCAGGGCTCTGACTCCACCACATTCGAGACAGCGAGCACGTTGGTGGTGTCGATGGCCTCGATGGCGTCGAGCGCGCGCCGCAGCGTGTCCAGACGGTCGCCGAGATTGCTGCCGAGCGCGAGGAACGCGTGCACGCTCATCTCAGCACCTCTCTCCGCTGTCGTCGGTGATCGCCGTGAGCGTCGCGAGCGCCTCTCGGGTGGGCCCCACGTCGTGTACGCGCACGACATCGGCGCCGAGCAGCGCCGACCAGCTCGCAACCGCCACGCTCCCGTGCAGCCGCTCGGCTGGCACGTCCACGCCGGTGACCTCGCCGATGAACCGCTTGCGCGACGCGCCGATGAGCACCGGGTAGCCGAGGGCCACGAGCTCGTCGAGCCTGCGCAGCAGCTCGAGGTTGTGCGCGGTGGTCTTGCCGAAGCCGATGCCGAGCCCGGGATCGAGCGCGATGCGATCGCTCGCCACGCCGGCCCCCTCCAGCATGTGCGCCTGGTCCACCAGGTACGCGCAGACCTCGGCCACCACATCGTCGTACCGGGGCTCCTGCTGCATCGTCTTGGGCTCGCCGAGCATATGCATGACAACCAGACCGGCGTCCGTCGTGGCGGCTACTTCGACCATGGACGGGTCACGGAAGCCCGAGACGTCGTTCACGATGCTCGCCCCGGCGGCCACGCTCGCGGCGGCGACCTCCGGGCGCCGTGTGTCGACGGAGAGCGGAACGTCGAGCGCCGGCACGAGGGCACGCACGGCCGGCACCACCCGGGCCAACTCCTCTTCCACGCTCACCGCATCGAACCCGGGGCGCGTGGACTCACCGCCGATGTCAACGATGTCGGCTCCCGCCGCCCTGAGTCGACGGCCGCCTTCGAGCGCTGCGTCCACGCCGAGGTGCGAGCCGCCGTCAGAGAACGAGTCGGGCGTGACGTTCAGGATGCCCATGACGTACACCCGGTCGAGCGGAAGGGCGAAACGCCCGCACCGCCACACGCGCTGTCCGCCTGCCGGCATCGTCTACCGCGCTCCCTTGATGAGGCTCATGGCCTCAGCGCGCGTGGCCGCCTTGCGCTCGAAGATGCCGCGAACCGCCGAGGTGGTGGTCACCGTGCCGGGCTTTCGCACGCCACGCATCGACATGCACAGGTGCTCGGCCTCGATGACCACGAGCACACCCTGCGGGTCGAGCTGCTCCACGAGCGTATCGGCGATCTGCGATGTCAGCCGCTCCTGCACCTGCGGGCGCTTGGCGAACACGTCCACTAAGCGGGCGATCTTCGAGAGCCCGCAGATGCGGCCATCCTTGCCCGGGATGTACGCCACGTGCGCCTTGCCGAGGAACGGCACGAGGTGGTGTTCGCAGACCGAGTACAGCGGGATGTCGCGGATGAGCACCATCTCCTGATGGCCCTCGTTGAAGGTCACCGCGAAGTGCTCGGCCGGGTCCTGATCGAGCCCGGCGAAGATCTCCTCGTACATGTTCGCTACACGCATGGGGGTATCGAGCAGCCCCTCGCGCGACGTGTCTTCGCCGATACCTTCCAGGATGAGGCGTACACCCTGTTCGATGCGTGAGCGGTCCATGGGTACTCCGTCGTGGTCGGGATCCGGACCGGTCAAGTATCCCCCATGAGACGCCGTGGGCGAAAGCGGCCGCTGAGCGGGGAGCGCCCCGGGGGGTCCTGGCGCCCCGCGACGGATCGCCTTCGCCCCCGGCTAGAAGAGCGCCCGTGCGATCGAGAGCAGCGCGGGGCCGAGGATGACGATGAGCGTGGCCGGAAGGATGCAGAGCACCAGCGGGAACACGATCTTCACCGGTGTCTTCTGGGCCTGCTCCTCGGCACGCTG
>CAZSUO010000022.1:12208-21808 GCA_964610065.1 uncultured Coriobacteriaceae bacterium
CCAGCGGGAACACGATCTTCACCGGTGTCTTCTGGGCCTGCTCCTCGGCACGCTGGCCTCGGCGAGCGGACCGCGCGACATGCGCACGATCTTGGCCACCGCCTGGTCGAACCCGAGACCGGCCTCGACGCTGATGGTCAGCATGTCGGGCAGCGCGATACGGATCCGCCGCTGACGCCTCGAGATCGCCGAGGACAGCCACACGTCCGGCAGCCAGTACGAGAACGCCGAGAGTGCGATACCCAGGATCCAGGCGAAGATCGATGCGCGAAGCAGCACGGCAAGTGCGACAACGAGTGCGGTCACGCCGATGGCGCCAAGTACCTTGATGCCGAGGAACCGGCCCACATCGATGCCGCGCGGATTGCCCGCGAGCAGCAACCGGTGGCGGAGGTGCTCCCGTGTGGCGTGCGGCGTCATCGCCGTGAGGTCCTCACGCATCCGCGACCACCCCGATCAGCTCCACGATCGGGACGATGCAGATCTGCTTGGTGTCAGGGCGGCCTGCCGCCTCCCACTCCTCAGGCGTCATCAGCGGCGGTGTGAGCCGCTCGTTGATCCCCTGCTTGGTCGGGCCTGTCATGTTGCCCGGCTCGGTGTCGATGATGTCGAGCAGGTGGATCACGATGTCGTCGTTGCCAACGATGTTCTCCCGGTAGTCCGAGCCGCCAGGAGAGTTCGTGTCGTCGTCGGCATGGCCGCACTCCGAGTGGTCGACGCTGCCGAGCGCGAGCGCCTGGAAGTTGCCATACTCGCCGGTGCCACCGGCAACCTTGAGCTCATAGGGGACGCCGTACTCGAAGTCGAGCGTCTTCACGCGCACCGTGACCGAGGCCGTAGACCGGATGGCCACGGGATGGACGTCCACGTCCTGCAGAATGTAGCTGGCGCGACGCAGCATCAGCTGGAACGCCGCCGTCTGCGTCGCTTTGCCCTCCTTGACCTCGACCTCGCACTCGAGCGGGATCCAGGACTCACCGGTCGTGCCGACCGACACCGTGCCGCGGTAGAGCGTCTCGGTGACCGGAGCGGGGACGGGCACGCGCGGATACACTCAGCCGGTCACACCTCTGCGCCCGGCAAGCGATGCGACGACACCCCGGATCGCGTCCATGCCCGGACCCTCCGGATACGCGGTGAGCTCACCGCGGGCGAGCCGCTCGGGCATCACAGCCACCGCGGGGTCGTACGGGATCTCGCCGATGAGCTCCAGCCCCTCGGAGGCGATGCGCTCGCGCAGGCGTTGCGCTCCCCTCTCCGAGAGGTCCGCCTTGTTGAGCACGACGGCCACGGGGATCTTGAACCGCCGTGCGAGCGTGACCAGCCGCATCAGATCGTGTTCGCCCGAGAGCGTCGGCTCGGTGACACCGACGACCAGATCGGTGCCGGTGATCGCTGCGATGGCGGGGCACCCCACGCCCGGAGGCCCGTCGATCAACATGCGCTCGATCCCGCGCTCCCCGGCGATCCCATCGGCGCGTCGGCGTACCTCGGTCACCAGCTTGCCCGAGAGGTCCTCACCCGGCGCGAGCCTGCCGAAGACCATCGGCCCCGGGCCTGACTCGGCGGCCATCACCTCACCCGCCTGCGACTCGACCATGGTGATCGCCCCGTACGAACACGCGCTCACGCACGCGGCGCAGCCCTCGCACGCCCACGGGTCGACCTCGTACGTGCGCGTGCGGTAGTAGTCCTCCGAGGGGCCGAGCGCATCGAACCGGCAGGCGGGCGCGCAGGCGCCACAACCACGGCATGCCCCGGCGTCGATCACCGCCTTGGAGCCGCCCGTGAACGGCTCGCTTGAGACCACCTCGGCCCGGAGCGCTATCGGGAGGTTGGCCGCCTCCACATCGCAATCGGCAAGCGCGAGCCGCTCGCCGGTGTCGGCCAGCAGGCGTGCGGTGAGTGCCGTGAGTGTGGTCTTGCCGGTACCGCCCTTGCCCGAAGCGAACACGATACGCTGCATCACGCCTCCTCCCCGGCAAGCGCTCGAACTGCGCCCCACAGCTCGTCGAACCAGTGTGCGCCGTCCGGGTGCTCGTCGATCACCAGCCCGCCGCTCGCGTATACCTCGGCGACGCGCCGATCGAAGGGTATGCGCGCGAGCACGGGTATCCCCTCGCGGGCGGCGTAGGTGTCCACCTCCGATGAGGCGCCGGTGTCGCGGTTCACCACGATGCCGAGCGGGATGTCCATCTCACGGCCGAGGTCGACCGCGAGCTCGAGGTCGTGCAGCCCGAACGGGGTGGGCTCGGTCACGAGCACCAGCACGTCGGCGCCGCGCATCGCCGCCACCGCCGCACAGGCCACGCCCGGCGGCGAGTCGAGCACCGTGAGCGAGCGGCCGAGGACCTCAGCGCGTTTGCGCGCAGCCCGGATCACCGTGGGGGTCTTCACCTCACCGATATCGAGTCTGCCTGTGATGACGTCGATGCCCGCAGGCCCTGCGAACCCACCGGACACGCGCCCCCACTCCACCTCACCGACCCGCCGTGGTTCCTCACGCAGCGCGCCGGGGCGGCACACCTTCACGCACGCGCCGCAGTTGTGGCACATCTCCGGGAACACCATGACCTTGCCGCCGAGGATGCGGATCGCGCCGTACGCGCACTGTGCCCGGCACACGCCGCAGAGCGTGCACGCTCCCTCGTCCACCACGGGTAGTGGAACATCCACGGCGCTCACCTGTGGCGCCTCAGGCGCAAGGAAGAGTGCGTCGTTGGGTGCGTCCGCATCGCAGTCAACGAGCGCCACAGGTGAGCCCGATCGAGCCGCCGCGACGGCCAGGTTGGTGGCGACAAGCGTCTTGCCTGTGCCGCCCTTGCCTGACGCGACCGCGACGGTGAGTCGGCCGATCAGAGGCATCGTAGAGAACATCCGCTAGTGACCGCCGCACACGTACGACGGGTCGATGACCTCGACCTGGCCCGCAGCCACCAGCTCCGCGATGGCACGTACCTGCGGGATCTGGGTGTCGAAGTAGACGGTGATCCCCGCGTCGTTGAAGCCGGCGAGCGGCCTGCCACCGATACCGGCGACCACAAGTGCGTTCACGCCCTCGCCCGCAAGCAGGTTGACCGGGCGCAGGCAGCCGCCCTCTTCGTGCGGCGGGTTGGCCACGATCCGCGTGTCTACGATCGCGCCGTCGGCGATCTCCACCACGGTGAAGCAGTCACACCGTCCGAAGTGACCCGAGCGCTCGGCATCCAGACCACCCTCGCCGTTGCTCGGCACCGCCAGCACGATCCGTCCGTTGTCAGTCATCGATACACCTCTCTGTCAGCCAGCCGCAGCCGGCGTGTGCTCTATCCGCGCCCGCGTCAGCCCGCGTGCGCCTCGCCCGCCTCGGTCAGCTCCTCGAGTTCGCCCGCCGCCATGGCCGCGATCGCCTCTCGCACCGTGCGCCCCACGCCGGAGAAACCGGGGATCCCCGCAGCCTTGAGCGCGTTGAACGCGTTCGGGCCGAGGTGGCCGGTCACGACGGCCTGCACTCCGCGGTCGGAGACGATCTCGGCGGCCCCGGTACCTGCGCCACCCATGGCGCCCTTGTTCACCGCGTTGTCGATCGCCTCGAAGCCGTCCTGCTCGCTGTCGGCCACGATGAACCACAGCGCACGGCCGAAGTGGGAATCCACCTTGTCATCGAGTGTGGGGCCGAGTGCCGATACCGCTACCTTCATGAAGACCTCCCCTTGATAGACCCGGCCCTACGCCGGATCTAATGCCGAGCGCACCACGCCCATAAGGACATCGAGCGCATGTCGTCGTTCTTCGAGATGCACGAGCCAGTGCGCGAGCAAGGCCCGGCCCTCCGCCGTGATGCTGTAGAGCCGCCGCTGGGGGCCCGATTCGCCCTCCTGCCACTCGGAGACGACGAACCCGTCCTCTTCGAGGCGCCTGAGGATGCGGTACAGCCCTCCGGCGTCGGGGACGACCTCACCCGCGGTCATCTCCTCGATCGCGCGCGCAAGGTCGTAGCCGTGCCCCGCTGAAGTTGCGAGGGCCGCAAGCAGCGCGGGTTCCACGAACGAGCCCTTGCCGGTACCTACGCCGCGCCGGGTGCCGTCGCCGGACTCGCAGCACCGCCGACGGCGGCAGTCGTCCGACTGCTGCTGTGTGCCCGCTGCGTCCCGCGGCTCGCCCACGCCCATCCTTCCGTCGACCTTGCTGTGTATATGTATAAGACATATAGCTGACTCAGTCAACATGATGAGACGAAAGAGGCGCCTCCGGAGAGGCGCCTCTTCAGCAGCCGGAGCGTGTCCGGCACGATCGCGCGATCAGGCAGGGCTCGGTTCGTCGCCGGCTGGCGGCACGGCCACATCCACGATCGGCCGATCGTCCACCGGCTCCTCGGGTGCGGGCTCCAGCTCGACCTTCTTGCCGCGCTTCTTGCCCGCTTCGGCCTTCTCATCCTCTGCGGCCTTGAGCGCCTCGCGCTCCAGGAACTCGCTCCAGGTGCCCTCCAGCAGCGCCTCGAGCTCCTCCTTGTCCACCGTCTCGCGCTCCACGAGCACATCGGCCATAAGGTCGAGCTGCTCGCGGCGCTCCGTGAGGATGCGGTGAGCGGTGTCGTACGCCTCGTCGATCAGGCGCCGGACCTCCTTGTCGATCTCGAATGCGATCTCCTGGGAGTAGTTCGGCGTGGCCGAGAAGTCACGGCCGAGGAAGACCTCGTGCTGGCCCTCACCGAGGGTCATCGGGCCCAGCTTCTCGCTCATGCCGAACTGCGTGACCATCTGGCGCGCAAGCTTGGTGGCGCGTTCGATGTCGTTGCTGGCGCCGGTGGTGATGTCACCCATCGCGATGGCCTCGGCGACACGTCCACCGAGCATCATCGCAATGTCATCGAGCATCTCACCGCGCGCCGAGAGGAACTTGTCCTCCACCGGCAACGCGAGCGTGTAGCCAAGCGCGCGACCGCGGCTGATGATGCTGATCTTGTGGATCGGATCGGTGTTGGGCAGCACGTGGCCCACGAGCGCGTGCCCCGATTCGTGGTACGCGATGATCCGCTTCTCGTGCTCGGAGATGATCCGGCTCTTCTTCTCGGGGCCGGCGATCACGCGCTCGATCGCCTCCTCGAGCTCGTGCATCTCGATCTCCTTCTTGCCGTGACGGGCGGCGAGCAACGCCGCCTCGTTCACGAGGTTCGCCAGATCGGCGCCGGTGAAACCCGGGGTGCGGCGTGCGAGGACCTCGAGATCGATCGCATCGCCGAGGGGCTTGCCACGCGAGTGGATCTTGAGGATCTCGTGGCGACCCTTGAGGTCGGGGCGGTCCACCATGATCTGGCGATCGAAGCGGCCCGGGCGCAAGAGTGCGGCATCGAGGACGTCGGGGCGGTTGGTGGCCGCCATGATGATGACGTTGTCCTTGATGTCGAAACCATCCATCTCAACGAGCAGCTGGTTCAACGTCTGCTCGCGCTCGTCGTGTCCGCCGCCGAGGCCGGCGCCACGCATGCGGCCCACGGCGTCGAGCTCGTCGATGAACACGATGCAGGGGCTCGCGGCCTTGGCCTGCTCGAACAAGTCGCGTACGCGGCTTGCACCCACGCCCACGAACATCTCGACGAAGTCGGAGCCGGAGATGGTGAAGAACGGCACGCCGGCCTCGCCGGCGACGGCGCGTGCGAGCAGCGTCTTGCCGGTCCCCGGAGGACCCACGAGGAGCACGCCCTTCGGGATCTTGGCGCCCAGTGCCTGGAACTTGCCCGGGTTGGCCAGGAACTCCTTGATCTCCTCGAGCTCCTCCACCGCCTCGTCGACACCGGCCACGTCCTTGAACGTGATGCGCGGCTGATCACGCGTGATGCGCTTGGCGCGGCTCTTGCCGAACGACATGACCTTCGAGTTGCCGCCCTGCATCTGGTTGATCAACCAGAACATGACGAGCACGATGACCACGATCGGCAGGAACGAGGTGAGCAGCGTCAGCCAGATCGAGCTGTCCTGCGGGTCGACCTTGTACTCGGTCCCCGCCTCCTTGAGCACGCCGAACAGCGCCTCGTCGCCGAGGTACGTGGTCGTGTACTCCTCGGCCTCCTCGGCCTTCTCGGCCGCCTCGTCCGGGTAGTACGCGCCCTCGATCTTCAGGCTGCGCACCAGGATGGTGGCATCCACCACGCGCCCGTCTTCCACGGCGGTGATGAACTCCGAGCTGCTCAGTTCCTTGACCGCGCCCATGGGCTGCAGCGTATTGGCGAGGAAGAGCAGCCCCAGCACGATGAAGAAGAGGTACAGCAGGGCGGTTCTCAGATTACGATTCACGCGTGAACGCTCCTTGTCCGCCGTCAGTTGGCGTAGATCTCACGTTTCAGCACGCCGATATACGGCAGGTTCCGATACTTCTCGGCATAGTCGAGTCCGTACCCGACCACGAACTCGTCGGGGACGGTGAATCCCACGTAGGCGCACTCGATCGGCACCTGTTGTTTGCCCTCTTTCTCGAGCAGCGTCACGACTTCGAGGCTGCCCGGCTTGCGCGACGCGAGGTTTCGAAGCAGGTACTTGAGCGTGAGGCCGGTGTCGAGGATGTCCTCCACTACGAGCACGTCGCGGCCCTCTATGTCCTCGTCGAGGTCCTTGAGGATGCGGACCACGCCCGACGACTTCGTCGACGACCCGTAGCTCGAGACCGCCATGAAGTCCAGCTCCACCGCGCCGTTGATCGCCCGGGACAGGTCGGCCACGAACAGGGCGGCGCCCCGTAGCACGGCCACCAACAGGAGCGGGCGCGTGCTGCCAGCGTAGCGCTCGGCGATCTCAGCTCCCAGCTCGCTGATGCGAGCGGCGATCTGCTCCTCGGTGATGATCACGTGATCGATGTCGTCATGGATTCCCATGCAGCCTCTCCCCATCAGCCCGTCAGCTCATCGGTACCCACACCATGTCTGCGCCACACGATATCCACGACACGTTCCGTCGCGTCGGTCACGCGGCACTCTTCGGCGAGTCTCACACCCGCAACCCACACGATACGCCCACCGTCCCGGACCACCGGCGTGATCGCCCGCAACCGTTGCGGGACCTTCATATCCACCAGCAGGTCCGAGAGCTTCTTCGTGCCACTCAGGCCGAACGGCCGCATCCGGTCACCCACACGCGGACCGTCCACGACCAGCGGCCACGAGACCGCGTCCGCGTCGATCGAGACCCGATCTGGACCCGTTGCCACGGGACCGGCGGCCTCCACCACGTGCATCGTGCCGGCAGCGCCAAGTTCGACACTTCCCGGGCAGTGGAGCAGACCCGGTGCCAACACCGGCGATACGGAGTCTTTGCGAGAAATTCTAAGTGTATCGTACTCGGCCACGGCCCGCAGTCCGAAGGAGAGATCGCGCGCGAACGCGTCATCGGCGAGACCCGTCGTGAGCGCCTCGAGATGCTCGAACTCCATGCGCGACGCGTCGGGGAACGTGCGAACGATCCCAGCGCGCAGCGTGCGGCGCGCCATCGGGTGCGAGAGCGTGCGCATCGCCTGACGGTTGAACACAAGCGCCCCGCCGTCTTGATGCGCGAAGTCGCGGGCGAACGCCTCGGCCATCTCCTGCAGCAGCGCATCGTCTTCGGCGAGCACCTGCATGGTCCGCCGGGCGACCTGCTCGAACGCCGGGGCGCGCTCCTCGATCACGGGCAGCAATTCATGGCGCACCCAGCTGCGCTCCCGCGTGGTGTCAGCATTGGTGGCGTCCTCGCGCCAGTCTTGCCCGAGAGCGCCGAGGAACGACACGATGGCGGAGCGCCTGGCGTCGATGAGGGGGCGTACGACGCGGCCACGCACCGGTGCGATCGAGCTGAGGCCGGTCGCCCCGGAGCCGGAGACCAGGCGCGCCAGGAACGTCTCGAGCCGATCGTCGGCCGTGTGGGCCACGGCGATGCGTCCCGCCGACCGGGGTGCGCCAGCGTCGTCGCACCGGGCATCGAGCTCCTCGTCGGCGAACCGGTACCGCACCCGCCGGCCCGCGTCCTCAAGGTTGAGCCCCGCCGAGGCCGCATAGCCGGCCACGTCGTGCGACACCACCGTGCACGCCACGCCGAGAGTGCCGCACAGGGCCCGCACGAACGCCTCGTCGCCGTCCGAAGCATCGCCTCGCAGCCGGTGGTTCACGTGCAGCACCGACACCGCGGCGCCCGGCGCCAGCGTGCCATCGGCGAACAGCCGTAGCAAGGCGACCGAGTCGGCTCCGCCGCTCACCATCACGACCACCACTGCGGCATCAGCGAACATACCGTGCCGGGCGACGGTCGCGCGTGCGATGTCAGAGAGAGGATCCACACTGCCAGAGTAGGGTTCGAAGGCGGGAAACGCCACCTCGACCACGATCGCCTTTCGCAGCTGTGCATATCGGGCGCCTAACCATCGCGCACGCGCCGGACTGGCCCACGCAGTATGCATACTGACGCGTTAAAATGAATGAATCGACCGCTCGTCACGCAGAACATCACATACTGCAGGGTTTGCCGTCGCAATGCCGAATTGAGCGCTCTGGGGGGTTACACAGCGACAGGCAACGGGTTTGCAACTACTGTTACATATGCTACGCTCATCGCCTGGTAAGGGAACCGCATGAGAACCGGCATTCTCTGCGAACTGATTGTGAGGTCGTCCGACATGATCCACGGTCGCGCTTCAGTCTCGGTCTGTGCTGTGGACCGCTGCGCCGACACCTCCTCCCTCGCCTACTCCCCGCGAACTCCTCGCCTGGCCCAGCGCCATGCGGGAGTCACCTATCCGGCATCTTGTCCGAGCGCAGGCCCATGCGGGCCCGAAGGCCTGGCGGCCAGCGCATCGGGCGCCCGTACGTTCGCGCCGAAGGGGGTGATGTAGACGCGCGTTCGTTGGTAACGACTACCCGGATTCAGCTACTGACCTGAAGTAGGGAGGGAAAGCGTGAACCTTTCGAGGCGAGGATTTTTCAAGCTCACCGGTGCGTCCTTCGCAGCCGGTGCGCTGGCCGAGCTCTTCGGCCCCTCGAACGCGTTCGCTGCTGATGCGGTCCCGGAAATGCGCATCACAGGAGCCACCGAGTCGACATCTATCTGCTGCTATTGCGGCGTCGGCTGTGGCATGGTGCTCTCCGTCAAGGACGGCGAGCTCATCAACCTGGAAGGCGATCCGGACCACCCCATCAACAGGGGCGCGTTGTGCTCAAAGGGTAATGCCCAGTTCAACATCCGCAACATCTACGATCCCGAGACCGGCGAGCTGAAGCTCAACCCGGCCCGTACCATCAAGGTGAAGTACCGCGCACCTGGTGCAGACGCGTTCGAGGAGAAGGACTGGGACTGGGCGATCGATGAGATCGCCAAGCGCATCAAGGCCACCCGTGACGCCACGTACGAAGCTGTTGATGAGAACGGCGTGACCGTCAACCGCTGCAAGGGCATCGCCCAGCTCGGTGGCGCCGCGCTTGATGGCGAAGAGGGCTACATCCTGTCGAAGTTCGCACGCGCGCTCGGCGTTGTGTGGATCGACCACCAGGCCCGTATATGACACTCGGCCACTGTCTCCGGTCTGGGGGCAACATTCGGTCGAGGCGCCATGACGAACCACTGGACGGACCTGCAGAACTCCGACGTCATCATGATCAACGGC
>CAZSUO010000023.1:0-21683 GCA_964610065.1 uncultured Coriobacteriaceae bacterium
CCGTGCGGGGGTAGTCCTTCATATCCGCCGGGTGGGTGAAGGTCACGTCCTCATGGTTCGCCGCACACCAGTCCGCCCGGAGTTTGACCTGCACGCCGTTGCCGAGGTTCGTGAACTTGCGCCACTCGGCATCCGGGATCGTCACGCCGAAGCTCCATGTCTCGACGAACGTGTAGCCGTCCTCCCAGTCGGGCGCTCTGCTCACGTCGGCTGCGGTCTCGTCTTCGTGGATGTACAGGCCGAGGTCGAAGGGATGCCCGGCGCTGGTGTCATAGGTCGTGTAGCGGAAGACACCTGGGCTCCCCGAGACCGTGCGCGCCTCCTTGTTCTGCTGCCAGAGGCGCGGGATGATCGTAACGGCGGTCGAGTGGGCGCTTTCGCCCCATGAGATTGCGGCTGCGGCAGAGCCGTGCTGCCCGCGCTTCAGGGAGACGGAGTTTGCGGATGCTTCGGTGTACCAGTCGATGTTAGCGGCTGCGGGCGGCGGGTCGCTCGCCCCATGCCAGTGCCACGCCGAGTTGTCGGTGTCCTTGTAGAAGGTCCACTTGCTCAGGTCGAGGGCGTGCTCCGCGTCGCCCATGTTCGCTGTGATCGTGGCGTAGGCTGTGTCGGGGTCCGGGGCGTAGTTGTAGCCGATGGAGCAGGCGAGGCCGAGCAGCAGCCCCTCCGTGAGGTCTACCTCGCTGCCCGCGCCGTAGTTGCCGCTTGCGGAAAGGCTGTTGCCCGCGACGGAGGCGGTGACCGTAACGGTGGTGTCTGCGTCGGCGAACCAGTGGCCGGTCCCTGTGAGTTGGCGTGTGTCGCGGAGGTATGTGTAGCCGGATGGGATTGCAGCGGTCGTCTTCGCTCGGCGGTACGCGCCGGTGAGGGCGACCGCCCAGGTGACGGACAACTCAGTGGGGCCGTCGAATGTGTTGACCGCCATCGGCGGGTCTGCGCTGTTGTCATACCAGCCATTGACTACCAGCAGGCGGTCCGTGGTGGGGCCAGGCGCGGTCACTGTAATGGCATAGCAGTTCCACAGCTTGCCGAAGTAATTCGGGAGTGGTGTCTGCCACGCTTCTACCGCCGCCTTGACCTCATCGGAGTTTTCTCCGCTCGTCACCGTGACCGTGCCCGGCGTCGCCTGCCCCGTCGCCACAAGAGCCAGACTGACCGCGCCGCCGCAGGATGACACGGAAGCCGAACCGAAGTGGGCAACGTTGGGGCTTGGCGGAGACGTTGAACTCACGTCGCCCCACAGGCTCCCGCTGTACGCGGTCCCGATCTCCTGTTCGCCCTTCGCCCACGCCATGCGCTCGCTCTCCGTCGGCTGGTAGGTGTGCGACCAACTCACCCGGTAACGCTCCGGGTGCAACTTCAGGTCAAGCTCGAATGCTGCCCGCGCCCGCGCCGCCTCGGTCGCCGCCTTCTGGCCGGCCTGCACCTGCTCCCGCGTCGCCTGCTCGAACTCCGCCGTGTCCTGCTCGCTCTGCTCCTGCCAGTACGCCCAGAACTGCGGCTGCCAGACAAGCGCCGCGAAGACCGCCCCGGCGGCGAACGTCACCAGGGTACGGACTGGACCTCTGACCTGCCACCAACGTGCCTTGTGGGATTGCGCCAACAGGGGTACACTGCTCATGGACGAGCCCTCCTACCAGGGTTCGGCCCGCGCCCCGAGCGGAGCCACCCGCGTCGGGGCATTTCACTGCGTGGGCCGTCCCCGCCAGTATACCCCGGATCGCGAGGCTGTAACGCGCTACTCCCGCCCCTTCATGTCCCGATACTGTATCCGCGCCGCCTGCCGGCCCTTCGGGCTCAGCAGGACCTCATCCGCGCGACTTGCCACCCTCTGCACCACCAGGTCCCCGTCCAGGGTCACGATGATCTCCCCGAGCACGTTCCCGGCTCCTGCGCTGGTGGCGGTCCCGGCTATCACCTGCTGGACGACGTTGGCCCCTGCCCCGTGCGTCACGGCTCCGCGCCCGTAGCTCTGCCCCATGAGGTGCTGCGGCTGCATGATCTGCCCGCCGCCAGACGCTTGCCACCCGCGCCGCCCCATCTCATTATCCCATGCCTCCACCGCGCTATCTGACGCCCCGTGCTGTTGCGTCTCCCACGACGCCAATGCCTTGTCTGTCATCCGCGCGAAGTCCGGCATGATCTGCCCGCTGCTCTGCGGCAGGAACAACTCCGGGCCGCGCTCGCCGACGATGTACGGCAGGCCCGAGAACACAGGCCCCCCGGTCGCCCTGGCAACCGCGTGCTGGATGATGGACGGTCGCCCAGCAGGCTTGGCCGCAGCGCCCCTCGTTGGATTCACGTCAAGCCCTGCCTTCCGCTGGGCATCCTCCAGCGCCCGGTAGCTCTTTGCCATCCGGTCGTTGGCGTCGAGAACCGCATCGGCGTGCGCCTGGACGGCCTTGGTGCGGGCCTCGTAGGCTTCTGTCACCCTGTCCGCCGCGTCCTCGACGGCCTTCTGTGTCTCGCGGACAGCATCGGCGACAGCCTTCTCCGCGGCCACTACTGCGTTGTTCGCATCGGCGATGGCCTTGGCGTTGCTGATGCGCGTCTTGGCGAGCGCTGTCTCCGCGTCCAGTACGCTTTTCGCGCCCTCCCGCGCGATCTTGTCGGCCTCGAACTCCGGCGCCCTCTCCTGTATTCCCTGGCCGGCGATCTGCCGGTCGAATGCGGCGAGTTCCGCCTGGGCCTGGGCGAGTTCGGCCCTGGCGCGCTCTTCCTCCGTCCGCTTCTGCTCTTCCTCGCGGGCCTTCTTCTCCTCCGGCGTGGCCGTGAGGTCGAAGAGCTTCTCCTGCGCCCGCTCCAGTTGGGCGACGGCGCGCTCCCGGCCAGTGAGCAGGGCCTCGTCGGCCTTCTCCCGGGCGTCCGCCACGCGCTCGATGGCGTCCTGCTCGCGCTCTGCAGCGTCCTCAACGGCGTCGGCATACTTCTCCTGTGCGTCGGTCAGCCGGGAGAGCGCATCCTGGACACGCTCCGCGCCCTGCTGGATCGCCTCGACCTTCGCGGCCTCGGCGTCCACGATAGCCTCGTCAGCGTTGACGACGGCCTCGGCGGCGTCCGCGACTGACCGCGCCGTGTCGCGCTGGGCCTTGGCATGGCTGTCCGCCGCGTCGGCTGCATCCTCACTGGCCTTCGCCTGCTCCTTGGTCTGCTCTGTGGACTGGGCGGTCGCAGCCCCGGTGGTGGCCTGGGCGGTGCCGAGAGCGTCCAGCGCCTCGCGGTTGCGGTCGATCTGCTTCTGAGCCTCGACGAACGCCCGCTGCGCCTCGCGCTGGATCTCGGCTTCGGCCGCGATTGCCTTGGCGCGCGCTGTCTCCCCAGGGTCGGCAAGGGTCATGCCGGGGGGCGCATTCAACGCGTTCCGAGCCGCCGAGCGCGCCGCTTCAGACAGCAGTTGGCGTTCCCGCGCCTCGCTCGCGAGAATGGCCTCGTTCTGCAATCGGCTCTGTTCCGCCAGAAGTTCGTTCTCCGCCTCGATGGCTTGCCGCGAACCGTCCCCGAACGCCTCCCTGGCAGTATCAAGCTCGCCCCTCAGCGTACCGATGCGCTTTCGGCGCTTATCGGCACTATCCGATGCTGCATCCTGCCCCTTCTCGAAGCCACTGGCGAACGACTTCCCGACATCCTCTCCTGCCTTCTCGGCGTCTGGCTTGCTCGCGTCCGCCTCGGCGAACATATCCGCGAGCTTCTCACGCATAGCGGCGATGGCGCTGTCGTCGCTCGCGGTCCCATCTGCAATGCCCTTCGCCAATGCTATGCCGGCCCTGTTCCCTTGTTGGTTCCAGGACCACACGGCATAGCCGATAGCGGCGACCGCCGCCGCAACAGCCGCAGGCAGCGCCAGTGGCAGCGCCGCCGACACAGCCCCGGTCAGCGACGCCACGAAGCCTGCCCCGGCCTTCGCCCCGGTCGCGGCGATCTCCGGCGCGATGGTCGTTGCCGCCCGGCTCGCAGCCTGCTTCGCCGTCGTGATCCCAAAGGTCCCGCCTGCCACTCCCCCCACGTACTTCCCCATGTCGCCGCCGGCCGCCGCTATCGCAGCCGCCTTGTTCGCCGCCGCCGCCGCAGTCGCCGCCACCTGGTCAGCCGCCATCGCTGCAGTGTGGGCCGCCCAGGCAGCACGCCCCTTCTGGATCAGCGCCTGCACCATCTGGTAGCCCTGGACGATCCCCGGCAAGGCCATCAGCAGAGGCCCCGCCGCGAGTGCCGCGACGGAGAACCCGCCGGCGGCCACAACCATAGCCTGCCCGATGGGCGTTGCGGCGAGGTCCGTCAGGACACTGAGCAGCCCCGTCAGAGCAGGGGCCGCGGCGGCCACCGCGTCCTTGAGCACGCCACCGGCGTTGATCGCCGCGAGGCCAAGCTGCTTCAACGCCACCCGCTGCCTGAACAGCGCGCCCTTACTCTGCTCTTCGAGTGCGCGCCCAGTCGCGTCCACAGCATCCGCCACGCCCACTTGGTCCTCGGCAAACATATCGGCGCCCTTGCCCGTCAGCGCCATCGCTCCGCGCACCGCCCGGACTTCACCGAGCATCTGCGCCATCTGCGCCTGGTTGCCGCCTGTGCTGTCCGATAGGAACTGGATCGCCCCAGCCAAGCCCTTCGCCTGTATGACCGCGAGGCCGCTCTCGTAGCCCGCCGCCTTGATGGACGCGGCAAACGCTTCGCTTGGACTGAGGAACTGCATCAGGATCGCGTTCAGGCTGGTGACGGACTCTTCCGCGCCGATGCCCTGTTTGGTCATCGTTGCGATGGCGGCGCCGACATCGTGTAGAGGGACGCCGACCTGTGCGGCGGTGCCCATCACGTTGCCCAGCACGTTCGCGAGTTGCGGGAAAGAGACGACGCCACGGTCAACGGTCTTGAACAGCGTATCCATGATCCGCGCGGCGTCCCCCGGCCCTTTTTGCCCGTAGGCATTCATCGCCGCAACCAGCACATTCGCAGCGGTGGCGGTGTCTGTCTGGCCCGCGCTTGCGCCCTTGCTCGCGACCTCCAGGGCCTCAAGCGCCTGCGCCCCCTGTAGCCCCGATGAGTAGATGTCATAGAGCCCGTCGGCCAGGACCTTCGGGGTGTCTACCACCTGCCGGTCAGACGCGATGCCCTTGACGGACTCAGTGAGGCGCGCGAACTCCTGCTCACTGAGCTGCGCGATGCTGTTGACGTTGCGCATCCCCTGGTCGAACTGCGCGGCGGCATTGTAGGCCATGCCCATGCCGACGGCGACGGACGCCCCTGCGGCCGTCAGCGCCATCCCGGCCTGCTGCCCCACCTGCATGGCCTTGCCCCAGGTCCCGTTCATCTCGTCGATCTGCTTGTTGACCGGCCCCAGCTCGTCGCCGAGGCCAGCCAGGACGCCCTTCGCCTGGTCATACGCACGGATGTAGATGTTCAGCCGCACATCTGCCATGATAGGGCGTCCTTTCAGTGGGGGCGGCCGCGGGTCTTGCGCTCGTACTGCGCTACCCCGGGGTGGGGGTGCTCTCTGGCCCATCGCGCGAGACCGCGCCCGTCGTTGTAGGCCAGCGCCATCTGCAGTTCTTCGTAGCTCATCGCCCGCAGGTCTGCGAGCGACACATCCAACAGGTCCCGCAGGTACGGCTCCATGATCTCGTCAGGCACGTCCTCCGCCGGAGCCGCGCCTTCCTTCTGCCGGTAGCGCTCGACAACCGACGCGAAGGCCTCACAGGATCCGCGCGCATCGGCGCCGTAGGCTATTCTTGGGGCGTGGAGCTTGTAGGCGGCTCGTCGCGCCCGTTCACGCCTTCCCCCAGGCTGCTCACCGCCGCGATGTAGCCATCCGCGATCTTCCATCGCCACATCGCCGGCAGGTCCAACTTCGCCGCCTCGGAATACTCGATGCCATCGACGCCCTCCCACCCGACGCAGCCCTCGATGAACAGGGCGTCCGCCAATGCCCACGATTCCTGAGGGTCCACGTCCTTGCCGCGGTTGGCGGCCCCGTGGGCCAGCGCGGCCATGAACGGCTTCTCGGCCTTGCGGGTGTCGAAGTAGAACTTCGCCCCGCCGAACTCGACGACAGGTAGCTTCAGTGCCACGACCATCCCTCCTGGTGTTGTGCTGCTACGCGAGAACGACGCGACCGTAGACAAGGCCCTCGTAGGGCAGGAACTCGACCGGGAACGACGCGAGACCCTCTGGCTCCAGGGGAACCTCCGGGCTCATGTAGGTGAACGCGCCAAGCGTAAACGTGATGTCCTCCGCGCCGGTGCCGTTCTCCAGTGCGATGGTGATGTCCTCGGCAGTGTCCAGGTCGGCGTCCCAGTCGTCCACCTCGAACAGGTTGCTGACCGTCGCCGAGAACGACGGCTTGTAGCCGGTGATGCCGAAGGCGATGGGGAAGGTCTTGTGGTCGGCCAGCTTCGTGTTACAGGCGTTGACCGGCCCGAGCGTGAGCCCGTTGGTGAGCTGCCAACTCAGGACGTTGAAGTCCGCCGCGTCGAACTGCACTGTGCAGTCGTTGCGGGTGTGGTTCAGTAGCTCGTTGTAGACCACCGCGTCCGTCGCGACGGCCTGCTGGGTGACGGTCGCGAACTGCATCTCGAACTCGTACTCCACCTCGGCGTCGTCGCCTTCGCCAAGGCTGATGGTACACGCCCCAGGCTGCCCGTCACTGAGCACGAACTGCATCCCGGCCGCGCCGTCGTCAACGACCACGAGGAAGTCCGGGAAGGACCCGACTTGCACCACTGCCGTCGTTGGGAACCACCGCTCGATGTCCGCAAGCGCCGGACCCACGCAGCGGAACCGCAGGGTCGGCAGTTGCGTTCCCTTGCGGCTGTGCCACTGACCCCCGAGACCCGCCTTCTGGATGTCGTTGAAGGGGGCGCTGAACGTGCCCCCGAGCACTGCCTGGCAGAACGCAGCCGGAGTCGTGTCCGTGATCGTCGGAGGCGGCCCAGCGTCCCACGTGATCGCCACCGTGCAGACGCCCATTACTTGCCCGTTGAAGAACTCCATGCGGCTCACACCTCCTTAGGCGAACGCGACGCGGTTGTAGACCGTGCTCTGGTGCGGGATGAACTGCATGGGGAATGCGGCGAGACCCTCCGGCTCAAGCGGGATCTCCGGGCTGTGGTAGATCCAGTTGGCGAGGGTCGCGGTGATGTTCTGTCCGGCGGTCCCGTTCGCCATCGCGATGGTCATGCTCGCGGCGGTGTCACTGTCCGCGCCCCATGTGGCGACGCCGTACAGGTTACTCACGGTCACGGACAGGGAGGGCTTGTAGCTCGCAATGCCGAACGCGGAGGGGTAGGTCTTGGCCCCGGCGCTCTTGGTGTTGCAGGCATTGATCTCCCCGCAGGTGACACCATTCTGCAGTTGGAACGTGAGGATGTTGGCATCGGACCCGCCGATCTTGAACACCACGTCGTTGTGCGTATGCCCCAGGTACGTGGTCAGGTAGGCAGGGGTCTTCGTCCCGGCCGCCGCAGGCGTCACGGTGGCGAACTGAGCCTCGAACTCGTACTCGACCTCCGCGTCCGGCCCCTCCCCGAGGCTGATGGTGCATGGCCCTGGCTGGCCGTCGCTGAGGACAAACTCCTTGCCCGCCGATCCATCGTCAACCTCAACCAGGAATGACGGGAATGTCGCGACCTGAACGCCAGCGCTGGTCGGGAACCACTTGGCGATGTCCGCCTTGTCCACGCCGACGCAGCGGAACCTGAGCGTCGGTATCTGCAGGCCCTTGCGGGTGTGGTTCTGCCCAGCAATCCCGACCTTCTGGATCGTGTTGAAGGGGAATGAGAGGTTGCCGCCGAGCACCGCCCGGCAGAAGCCGGCAGGCGTTCCGGTGGCGATCTTGGACAGCCCAATCACTTGCCCATTGAAGAACTCCATCAGTCGTCAACTCCTGCGCCAGCGGGCTCTGCGTCCTCGCCCTCGGGCTGTTCGGGTTGTATGCTCTCGGCGTCGTCTACTGCGGGGCCGAACGTGCGCCCTCGCCCGGGTTGGCAGGGAGCGAGCACCTGGCCCGGGATGGCGCCCTCGTCGGGCTCCTGTGCTGTCAGAGCGTCAGCCTTGCGGCGTGTCATGTTAGGCCGGGCCTCCTGTGCGGATGTGGACGGCGAGGTCACAGGCGATGGCCCAGATGGGCAACTCCAGCGCCCGAATACCCGCCACGTCCTCTGTGCTGTACTCGCTGCCTATCGGATGCCCGAGGTCCCACCCGCGCCAAAGCACGTTGACGACCTGGGCAGCCGCGTCCGTCGTTGTGAGTGAGACTTCCGTGCGCGCGCCGGCGCCGTCGATGACGGCCAGCTTGCGGTGCGGGTCGTTGAAAAGCGCTCGGCTGATGATCTTCGCGTACCGCTCCCGCGCCCGCACCATGCCGATGCCTGTCTTGGTGTAGGCGGCGGAACCGTCGTCCCCATAGCACTGGTCGAAGCGCCGCACGTGTACCACGCGGATGCGCTCCTCCGTCGCGTCTACGCCTGTCAGGTGCCCGGTGATCAGCGTCGGCCCCATGCCCCGCACGAAGATCGCCGGCAGGTCCTCGTCAATGCGCCTGTTGGCCTTGCCGTAGTCGGCCCAGTCCCCGTGCTCGATGACGCGCAGGTATTCGTTGTTGCCGCTGCTGAACCACGCGACCGGGAGCCCCCCGACGTGCGTTGACCCGGAGCCCTTGAGCACCGCAATCACGGCGTCAACGATCTCGCCTGTGTGGACGAAGTCCTTCGCCATGCGCTCACACCCCCTCCGTCAGGGTTCTAACCGCGCGGACGATGCGGATGGCGTTGCGCTCTTCAGCGTCCTCGAAAGCCGCCTTCGCCACGTCCCATGCCCCTTGCCCGAGTGTGTCCATCAGGTGATTGAAGACGGTAGTGGTTGGCCTCATCGCCAGGTGGGCGACCTCGTGCAGGCATGTCTCGAGGACTTCATCATCGGGTCGTCCTGCTGCCACGGTGATCTGGCAGGTCATGCTGGGCTCGTCAGGCACACAGAGGCCGACCTTGCCGCGTGCGTCCAGTTGGGCGATGTCGGGAGCTTCCACAAACACTTCCCACTCATGCAGGCGAAAGGCGTCGCACAGTCGCTTGATCTCCCGGACGACTCTGGCTTCAGTCATCACACCCCCTCCAGCGTCAGGCGCATCGGCAGCAGCCTGCTCGCGGGCTTCGCGGTGATGACCCGGTACTCGCGGAAGTTGTCTTCTCCGTCGCGCTTCACGTCCACGATCCACCCCGGCGCCGGCTTGATCGCGCGGGTGCGCAGGTGTAGCCCGATGGCCTGCACTCCGACGCGCCCCGTCACCGTCAGCGCCCCGTGCTCGCGCAGGTCCCAGACGGAGCAGCGGTACTCCGTGCGGTGCTCGTGCAGCTCGTGGTCGCGCTGGAGTTTGTCGTCTGCATTGATGAACCGCTGGGGCTCGGTGAACCGGCAGGTGGCGTTCAGCATGGCGCTCACTCGAATGCCTCCTCGCCGACGATTCCCAGGATGGTGTCCACGTCCGCGCGGTGCTTCGACTGCTGCGACGGGCTCCAGGCGGAGTTCCCGGCGCCGTAGATGAAATGCGCCTGGCCGCCCTTGTGGCCGCGGACCTTGAGCCTGCGCACGCGCTTGCCGATCACGAAAGCCTTGCGGGTTTTCACGCTGGACGCGGACGCGAACCCGTACTTCATCGCCCATCCCGCGAGCGTGTGGGTGAAGTCGTCTCGCTCGTGCTGGGCCTCGGCGTAGGCTGCGGCGAGGCCCCCGGCGGTGATGCTCCCGACCAGCCCCAACGGCCCGGCCACGTTGACGCGCCCGATGATGCCGCGCCGCAGGTGCCCCTCGTCGATGGGGGCAAGCTCCTTCGCGCGCCGCTCGGTCTTCAGCACCGTGTCTCGCATGTGGACGCGGAGTCTGGCGATGGCGACGGGGCCGAGTTTCTTGCCGCCCTCGATGGCCTTCTTGAGTTCCTTGCTGTCCAAGTGGACGAGATTGCTTGCCATGCGCTACCGCCTCGACCGGGCGTGAGTGCGACCGAGACCGGATGCTTTGGTGAACAGGCCCACAAGCCCAGCAGCCCGCGTGCAGATCCCATAGGGGCGCGGACTGTCGCCGTACTGCTCAGAGTGCCCCTCGATGCTGATGCTGCGTACTCCCTGGGCCTGCAACTCGTCGCGGTCCAGCACGTCCGGGTTGGCCTGCCGGTCGAGCAGCCACATCGCCTGCTCGATGACCGCCTCGCGGATCGCCGGCGGGACGTACAGGGACGAGCCGTCGGCCACGTCCACGGTGCGCGGGAAGTGCAATGCCTGCGCGTCCCGGTCGTATGGCGTCCCCGTGAACAGCGGGCGCGTCGCGTCGTCTTCTGCGGACTTCGGCCCGCCCAGGGCCTCGATCTCGGCGGTCGCCTGGATGAGAGCCCGTTCCTGTTGCGCCGATGCGTGAGCGGCCCAGTCGGCCTGTCGCAGGGTGTTCGCGTAGTAGGCGTTGGCCTGGGCGAGGGTCACGTAGCAGTTGTCGCTGGCGCCGCCAGGGGTGCAGACTATCAGGGCCATCTCGTCACCTCGCGGGCTTCGCCGCCGGCTTCTTCTCTGGCGTCTGCTGCTGCTTCTCGGGCTGTTGCTCGACCAGCCAGTACTTCGGCCCGCGCGGCCAGAGGCCACGACGCGCCGCAACGGTGTACTGACCACCGGCGACCCAGCTGCGCGTCTGTAGTTGGCGGATCGGGATGAGCGCAGACCACCCGCCGGACAGCGACACCAGCGCGTACCCGCCGCCGTCCGCACTCACGCTGATCTGCACGTTCTGCAGCGCCCCTTCGCGCACTCCCTGGGGGTCTCCGAGAGGCCAGACACACCACGCGATGCAGGCCACGACCAACGCCCCGAATACCACTCCGCTCTTCATGGGTCCCTCCAAAGTGACGGGGCCGGACCATGTAGGCCCGGCCCCGCTTGTTGCTCGCGTCGCTCTGCGGCTTAGTGCAGCGCAGCCCAGGTCGCAGGCGTTCCGGTCGTGGTGCAGACGTAGACCTTGTCGTTCGTGTCGTTGTAGACGAGCATCCCCTCTGTGCCGTTGGTGGCAGTCATCGGGCCTGCGTCCGCGACCACACAGAGCTTGAGCTTCCCGAGCGTCGTCACCGTATCCGTGGCAGCGTCGCCCAGGGTAGCGTCCCCGTTCGCGACGAGGGCGCCGGTCAGGGTAGTAGCGCCAGTGACGGCGAGCGTGCTACTGAGCGTTGCCCCTCCAGTGACGGCCAGCGTGCTGCCGAGGGTTGCCGCGCCTGTTACTGCCAGCGTTTTGCTCATCGCCACGTTCTCGGCGAACGTCGGGGTCCCGTTGATGGTGATGGTGTCGCCCACGGCGTCACCGAGCGTCACCGCACCATTGGCGACAAGCGCCCCGGTCAAGGTCGTGGCGCCAGTAACGCCCAGCGTCGTGCCGACGGTAGCCGCCCCAGTGCAGGTGACGGTCTCGGCGAACGTCGCTGTCCCCGTGACGGTTATGACATCTGCCCCGGCATTGCCGAGGGTCACGTTGCCATTGGCGGTCAGCGCACCCGTCAGCGTGGTCGCCCCGGTGACGCCCCAGGTGCCGCTGGCGGTCGCGTTCGTGAAGCTCAGAGCCCCGGTCGTCAGCGTCCCGGTCACGGTCAGGCTGTCGTCGGTCTTCAGCGTGTTCGCGGCGGACCTGTACAGGGTCACGTCGTTGCCGAAGTAGATACCCTTCGCGGCCGTGGTCCCGGGTGCCAGATTGATGACGCCGGTGGAGAACCCGGTAGGCCCGACGGCGATCTTGTCGAACTTCGTCAGCTTGTCGGCCGCCTGAGCGCTCACCATCACGGCGAGCAGGCAGACCACAAGCGCGAGTGTCTTCATGTTCAGCTTGGCCATCGTTGTTGCTCCTCTCGAGTCTTCGTTGTGACTGCTACTCCGCCGGCTTTTCAGCCAGCTTCGTCGTGCTCACGGGACCGGCGATGTGCCGCCCCCGACGGACCTTCGGCTTCTCCGGCTCCTCGTCGTCCGCGATCTCCCGGATGCCGTACTCGGCGAGCAGCGGCAGTTGCCGGCGCATCGCCTCCGCGTACTCGTCACTGGGGGCCAACCAGGCGCCACTGCGCAGGTTGGCTTCCCCGATCTCCCTGCCTGCCTCATCATGCAGGCAGACCGTCACCGGCTTGCGCGTGGTGAACTTAGCCATAAGGCTTACACCCCGTCCGAATCCACGGACGTAACTGCGGTCAGCAGGCCTGAAGCGTTCTCGTAGGCGAGCTGACAGGTCGCAGCCATGCCGCACTGGATCTCCGTCGCGAAGCCCTCGCGTCCGAGCGACTGCACCACGACGCCGTAGCGGGTGGGCATCCCGGTCACCTGCTCCATGTACGGGCTGCGCAGAAGCGGGAGCGTTCCCGCGTGCAGGTTTTCCCGGCGGCAGATGAACACGTCCGTCGGCAACATGGAGTTGTCCACCATGATCTCCAGGTCTGGCCCGGCGGCGCTGCCGAACAACTGCAGGCTGCCGCCGGCGTATCCCTGGTTTGCGGCGACGTTGACCGTCTTGAGTCGCGCATTGGCCCACTGCGCCATGCCGGTCTTGATGGTCGGGGGCACGAAGATCGTGTCAGGGATGACGCCGATGTTCAGGATTGCCTCGACCTTCGCGTCGATGTGGGTGAACTTCAGCGCACCGGAGACGGCGGTGCTGTTGGTGCTCACCTGCGCCCGGAAGCCGTCCATCACGCGATTGCCTGGGCTCGCGGTCGGAGCCTGGGCGCGCCACAGGGCGTTCCCAAGCTGCCTGCCCATCTTGGAGAACTTGAGCATGATCTGGTAGGCCAGCTCGTTTTCGCCGGTGTCCGTGGGCAACGCTCCCGCGATGTCCGACTCGTTGATGACCTCTTCGATCACGTGAGCGTAGTTCGTCAGCTCGTTCCCGAAAGACGCGGTGGCGGTCCCTGCGTCCTGCAGGTCGCCATTCGCGACACCGAGGACCTTTCCGGTGGTGTTGATGATGATGCTGGCGAGGGCCGTGCTGCCGTCGTAACCGCGGACGACCTCGCAGGTCCCGGCGGTGTAATCGACGCTCACGACGAGCACGTTCTCCGTGTTGAAGGAGATGACCATGTTCGGCACGACGGCCTCGATGGGCGTCAGGTCGAACTCGGTGGTGGTGTCGGCCACGATGGCTACGTCCAGATTTAGGTCCGTGGCGCCCTTCTCGCCCTCTGTCCACTTGATGCTCGTACCTGCGCGCGTGCTGATGAGCTGCGGCTGGTAGAGCCCGTTGGCGAGTGCGATGTCGCGCATGGGCATGAGGTTGTCTTCGAGGGCCGCAAGGAACGCGACCACCGGGTCAACCATGATGCCGGAAATGACAGTCTCGATGCTGGTCAACTGACCGTGCAACTGCGACGCGGCCATGTGCTACACACCTACTTTCCTGTGATGGCCTGCACCCAGTTCCGCTTGCGGACGGCCTCGGGCAACTGCCCCCGCTGGTCATGTACCTGGCGCAGGTCCTGGCTCATGTTCGTCTGGGCAGGCGCCGGAGGAGCCGATCCCCCTGCGTTGCTCGGGTTGCCGATGTTCACCGGGCGGCCCGCGCGCAGGGCGATGAGGTCTTTCCCGTCGTCGCCGTACTTCTCGGCCAACTGCTCGTCAGTGAGATTGCGCAGGTCGGCCCTGATCGTCGCGACCGTCTCCTGCGTCAGTGCGACGCGGAGGGTGTCGTACTCCCCGCGCGCCTTCTCGATGCTCTCCTGCAGTTCGTCCTGGGTCGCCCCCGCGATAGCCTGCTTGAACGGCGCGGGGAGGTCCGCCGCGTGATCCGCGATCATCGTTGCCCTCAGGGCGTCGGTGGTCGCGCGCTGCGCTCGCTCCTCTGCGGCCTGCGCCCTGGCCTCGGCGTCGGCCTTGGCCTGCGCGGCCCTCTCGACCTCAGTCATCTCGGCGGCCTTGCGCTCTGCCTCGGCGGCGCGGTAGGCGTCGCGTTCGGCCTCGGCCTCTGCGGCGCGCCTCTCGGCGGCCTTGGCGCGGGCGTCAGCGTCGCGCCTGGCCTTCGCGGCGATGGCGTCTTCCTGCTCGCGAGTGAGCGTCGGAGCCGCGGGCTCGCGTCCCGCGTCGGGCGGCTGTCCGCCTCCCTGCGCACCGGAGGCGGCGGGTGCTTCGGGAACGTCTACGGTCTGCGGATCGGTCGTCTCAGCCATTGGTCTACACCCCCGCTTTAGGCCCGGTCGGCCGTCTGTACGCCCGCCCGCTGAATGCGGGTGATCTGCTGTTCGCTGGGGAGCCCGGCACCGGGACCCCCAGAACTGCGAAAGCCCCGCCGGGTAGGCGAGGCTCTCTGTGCGTGGTTGGGTTGTGCGCTGTGCTACGTCTCCGGCAGCGGCGCTCCCCTGCGCAGCCTGTCCATGAGATCCTGCAGGGCCGCCTCCGGCGTCATGTAGCGGTCGGTCTCGACGGGCCTCGTGACGGAGCCGCGGTAGATGCTCACCGTGTCGCTGAAGTAGTCAAGCAGCTCGGGGCGAGCATTCCCGTCAAGGTCATCGACCGTCTTCTTCCCGCCGGCTGCCTCCTCCGGGTATCCCGGCAGGTACTCGATGTACAGCCGCTTCCCGGCCTGCACCCAGACCCCCGCGTTCTTGTACTGGGGGTTGTATCCAGGGGGCCATGTCCCGAGCCTGACCGCGTGTACCACGTACCGGAGCTTCATTCATCGTCCTCCGAGAGCTTGTGTGCGAGCAGGTAGCGGGCGCGCTCCGACGCGATCTCACGGGCGCGCTTCACATCGTCCCGCTTGCAGGCTTCGCGCTACGGCACCACCGGCGCCTCCGCGTGGCAGCAGTTTGGATGCCCGTACCCCTGCGCCTCGGCGGTACTCATGCGCGGGTAGCCCGGCGTCTTCCCGGTCAGGCTCAGTGTCTTGCCCTCCCACGGCCTGCAGAGGGGGCACTCTCGCTGATGGTCGATGATCGTCACCAGGTCGTACCCGGCCTCCTGCGTGCGCAGGCGAGTGGCCGCCGCCTGCGTCCTCCGGGCGATGGTCCGCGCGTTCATCTCGGCGTAGCGGTCCATGCTCCAGGGGCGGCCGCTCTTGTCGATGAAGCAGGTGATCCCGCGCTTGCGCAGGTCGGCTAGGAGCAGCTTGCTCGCCTGGGCTCGGGTCTTGCCCTCGGCGAACGCCTGAGCAAGTGCCCGCAGGCTCGAGTCTCGGATTTGGAGTTGCTTGGCGAACGCCCCGGAGTAGCCGCCTGTCCCCGCCAGCTTCCTGGCCTGCGCGAGGATTCCGTTCACATCCGCGAACGACGCCTTCTCGCCGGCCAGTTTCGCGATGGCCTGCGCCCGCGCGATCATGTCCTCCGTGTACTGAGCGGCCTGAGTGTTCGCCGCGTCCAGCGGAAGCAGCAGTTCCTCTGCGAGGGCTTGTATCGCTTCCCTGTGCATCTGCGCCATGCCAAGGTCCATCGGCGTGTACTGCCCTGGGTGCGCGGCGACGGACAGGCCGCCGGGCTTCAGCATCCCGTCAGAGACCCAGAGACCACGGCTGTACAGCGTCGGAAGGTTGGTTTCAGCCCATCGGCGCGTCTCATCATTGAGCCCCAGGAGTATGCCCCGAATCTGGTCAAGTTGCTGCTTGCGGAACGCGGCTCCCCAGTCAGTCAGGTTGCCCTTCGCGAGTTCGCGCAGGATATTCATGCTGGCGCGCTTGTAGCTCTGTCCAAGACCTGAAGCGATCTGCCGGAGTTCGGCAGGGCTGTACGGGTTGTTGCTCAGCCGCAGGAGCTTGCCGGCCATGCGCTACACCTCCGGCTGCCCGAACGTCAAACCAAGCGCCGGGAGCCCGGTTGGAGCGCCGATGGCCGTTGCCTGCATCCCCTGAATGCGCGCGTACTTCTCCTCCGCCGCATCGCGTGTCAGCCCATCCAGGGCCATGATCGCGTCCACCGGATGCTGGGTCCCGGATGCGAGGCGGTCAGCCTGGTACTGGGCGTCTTCCTGCTCGTCCTGCGGGAGCCCGTCGGAGAACTTGGTCGCGATCTGCGACTGCTCGAGGGGCGCCGGCTTCTCGCCGTCCAACTGCACGCCCGGGACGTTCGCCAACTTCGTGGCCACGCTCATGGTCTGCGCGATCTTTGGGCCGGCCGTCAGGCGCTTCTCCGCCACAGTCGTCTGTGTGTTCATCTGCCCCAGGCGCAAAGCCTTGCCGCTGGTGGGCCCCATGCCCTCCATCGGCCGCAGGGACTGCACGTCCACCCCGGCAACCGCCGCGATGTTGTCCACCAGATCCCGCAGCTCATTTTCGCTGGGCCCGAGTTGGGCGTCCCAGGTGACACGCCCAACTGGGACCTTTCCGTCGGCAGCCATCTCGACCGCGCGAATGTCGTCCATGTTCACGCTGGGCGGGTCGCCTGGGCGGTCCGGGTCGATGGCGAGCGCGCCCGCAGGCAGGACCATGATCGGGTCCACGTGCTTGTCCAGGACGTCTTCCCGCTGGGTCATGCGATTGTTGAGTTCGCCCTGGAGCGTCAGGAGCTCGTCGTAGTCGCTCGCGCCCCAGATGCCGCGCTCCTCCGTCTGCACGTTGGGCACGTGAATGAGCAAGAACTCGTCGATCTGGGTGTTGACCTCAGGCAGGACGCCCTCGAAGACGGGCCACTTGCTCCAGGTCTCGGGCGGGATCTGCTTGTCCGGATGGTAGCGATACGTGTCCCCGTCTTTCTCGGCGCGGAAGACCCGGTTGGTGATCCAGACGGTGCCGTCTCGCTTCTCATGCCGCTCCAGCCACAGGTAGTAGGTGTCATCGTCCCCGTTTGGGTCGGCGATGATCTGGCCGATGGTATGGGCGATGATCTCGTCGCGGTCGATGCCGCCGACTTCGGGGAACCAGATGGACGGCAGGACCGTGCTGATCCTGATGCGCCGCTGCTCCGCGCTGTACCACACCTTGAACAGGGCGTCCCCGCGGTAGCTCGCTCCTCGTGACGCGAGGATGAGGCGATGCTGAAGCTGCTCATCACGGTACAGGTCGTCCAGGAACGCCTGGGTGGCCTCGTCGCCCTCAGGGCCGGTGATCTGGACGCCCTCGCCGAACAGGCGGGAGGACAGAAGCTTCGTCAGGCGCCCGAGGAAGTTCACCG
The DNA here is from genome assembly GCA_964610065.1 of uncultured Coriobacteriaceae bacterium. Lineage (GTDB taxonomy): Bacteria > Actinomycetota > Coriobacteriia > Anaerosomatales > Anaerosomataceae > Anaerosoma. The sequence continues at coordinate 17,087 of CAZSUO010000023.1, forward strand.
CCAGGTACTCCACGGTGTTATCGTAGGCGTACCGGAAGACATCGCCCTCGTCTTTGTAGCCCCCGACGAAAACCTGCTCGTGATTCCCTGTGTAGAGCTGGTAGTTGCGGGCGTACCTGCGCAGGCGGGGCTGGTGCTCTTCAGGCGGCCACTGCAGTCCTGTCGCTTCAGTCATCGCGTGGCTCGCCCCTATCGCTCTGCGCCCCAGCCAATTCAGGGCGCCGGCTGTGACCTGTCTGAGTGTCTCCCACACCAGCAGCCCTCCTATCGGCGGCTCGGGGCGGCGGCTCTGCGCCGGCTGCGCGGGTCGTTGCGGTCCCGCATGATGAGTGTCGTCTGTGGGCGCTCCAGCCCCATCACCGCGTACCGCAGGGCGTCCATGCTGTGGTCAAACTCTTTGGCTGGATCCTGGTCCTCGAGTGGCGTCCCGTCCGCTGTCTCGCGCCAGTGGTACTGTGAGAACTCCGCAAGCAGGTTCGGGGCCTGGGCGTCAAGCACCCGGAAGCTGTCGCCGCCGATGACCGCCTGGACGGCGCGCACGCCAGGGAGCCGCCGGTTGTCGGCCTTGGCCACCGGGAGCCCGGCCCGCTGGAATGTCAGGATCGCGTTGGCGTCCTCGGGGTCTGCGAAGAACTGGGTGATGTTGTGCCGCGTCCGCAGGTCCTTCGCGACGGTCAGCCAGTCGTTGCCGTTGGGGTCCCCCGAGATCAGCAGGCCTCGCTCGTAGACCTCTTCGAGCACATAGAGCTTGCCGTCCTCACCCTCGCCGATCACGATGATGCAGCCCGGACTGGTGACGCCCCAGTCGATGCCCGCGACGATGCGCCTGAGCCTGCATGGGACCTTGGCGCAGACGTGCAAGCCCTCGTCGAAGGCCCGGTAGACCAGCCCTGTGAACGCGAGGAACTGGGCGAGCACTTCCTGCCGGTAGAAGTCGCTTCCCGTGCCCCCGTAGGCCGCCTGCAGGGCAGGGATGTCCTGCGGGTCCGCGTGGTACGCCGGGTTGTCCAGCGTCGTCCACTGGTGCAGTGAGTACGCCTCTGCCCGCTGCTCGTCCCAGGTCTCGCGCTCGGCGGCGAAGGTCCGGTAGACCCAGTTCTTCCCGCGCGGGGTCGTGGTACACCATGCCCGGTGCGGGTAGCCGGGTTGCCTGATGCGACCGCCGCTCAGTTCTCTCCAGGCAGCCTCCGGGCAGAGGGCCGCCTCGTCAAGCCACGCGAAGCCGTAGGTGCCGCCACGCAGGCTGTCCGGGTTGGCCGCGTAACCGAACGTGAGACTGCTGGGCTCCCCGTGCGCGTTGCGGAGCTGCGGAAACTCGATGCGCCAGTCGGACTTGTGGAACGTGTACTCCAGACCCTCCCACCAGGAGATCACCAGGCGGATGGTTGGGAGCGTCGCGTTCGTCAGCATCCGGTAGCTGGGGGCGACCACCAGGCCCTTGATGCCGGGGAAGCGGACGGCGTGCCGGATCGCGTCGAATGCGCCGACTTCGGTTTTGCCTCCTCCGATCCCGGCCACTGCGGCCCGGTATCTCGCCGGGTCGTCGCAGAACGCGGACTGGCCACTGTGTGGCCCGTAGTGACGCCTCGTGAACGCCTGCAGGCTCTCCCCTGGCCCCGGCCTGTCCATGGGGAGCGCGTCGTCAATCTGCGTCGTCAGGTGCGGGAGCATCGGTGCCCTGTCCGGGGCCGAAGTGATTCACCGGGTCGTTCTCGCTGAACACCGGGACCGGGAAGGAGCACACGTTCAGGTTGTGGTCGTGCTGCTCGCGCTTCGTCGTCACCCCATCCGCCGCCGCCAACTTCTCGCTCGTGTCAAGGATGATGCGCAGGAACGCCGGCCGCTTGTCCGGGTCCGCCTTCGCGTAGTCCTGATAGGCCGACTTGAGGATCTCCACGAGACGCGCCCGGTGCTTGTCCAGGGCTGGGATCGCGTCGGAGTGCTCTGCGGCTACTACCGCCGCGTGGGCGGCGTCGATGTTGCGGCGGACGGCCTTCCATCCCACTCCGAACTGCTTGGCGAGACTGAGCACCGACTGGCCCCTACCGACGTGCAAGGTGTAGGCATCGAAAGCCCATGGCTGCAGCGGACGCCCGTTGCTGAAACATGGGTCCTCGCCAGAAGGAAGTTTCGGCTTCTGCTTGTGCGTGCCGCCTTTTCGCCCTGGCATGTCAGTCCCCAATGTCCATCAGCAGCGCGTCTATGCTGTCAATATCGCCCTGCGGAGCGCCTGACGCGGCAGGCTGCGTAGCCGTGTCGTGCCCGTCAATCGCCGCCCTGAGTTTCTGAATGTCCCGAATGATGATGGTCGTCTCCGGGAATACGATTCGGCGCTCTTTCTCAATCTGCAGCGCCACGTCCAGCCGCTCAAGCTCCACCGTGAGCAGGTGACGCAGCAACTCGGGCGTAGCGCTCAAGTCCGGCGGATCAGGGTTGCACCCCTGCGCTTCCTCGCGCCCTTCCATTGCGAAACGTTCCTCAGTAGCGGGTGCATCAGCGCATGACACTCGTCGCACAGCACAAGCATGTTGGCCGGTTCGTAGACCAGCTCCGAGTGAATGCGACTGTCTGAGACCCGGATGATGTGATGCACGTGATGGGCCGGTTTACCGCAGGCTTCGCAGACGTGCCCTCTATCCGCGAGCACCGCCGCAACCACTGCCTGGTATCTGCGCAAGTCCTGCACAGCCATGCCCGATCAGCCCTCTGCCTGCTCGTCCTGCGCGATGCGCCACTGCACCCCGCCGCCCTGGTCTCTGTCGTCGTGGGCCATGTAGATGCGCCGGCCGCTGCCGAGCCCGCCCTCGACGGTGTAGAGCGTGTGCCGGTCGATCTCCCCACGCGCCGCTCGGGCCTCCGCGCAGAAGCGCTCCATGCGCCGCAGGTCGTGCAGGCTGGCCGTGCAGGCGTCGCCTGGGGCCACGTAGCGCCCGGAGATACCGCAGCGCCACCGGAGGCCCAACCACGAAAGCAGGCGGCGGCTCCAACGCTTCTCCTCGATGATCGCCGGGCAACTGATGCAGTCGGGCATGATGCGCTCCTGTGCGATTGCAGCCGCCGGGGGCTGCGTGTCGTCAGCTCGCGGGGAGGGGCCGCTGGGGATGGTACAGCCCCCGGCGAAATGTCGCGGCGGGCTGGGGCACCGTCGTGCCCACGCGGCATGGAGCCACTTCCCGCCGAAACCTGCTGAGTGGCCGCCCCTGCCGTGGGCGTGATCTGTTAGCGTAGGGTGCGGGCTCGCCGCGTTGCCCGTGCGCAGGTCTGGCGACCACTCAAAAGCGAAAGCCCCCGGTCGTTGTCCGAGGGCTTGGAAGGTCAATCTGTAGTGGCGTTTTCAGGTCGATCTCGGGTAGGCTACCAATTCAGCGGGCCGGTGTCACGACCCTTTTTTGCGCAAACTTCGAGCTGGCAGCGGATGCAGTCGTGCGCCTGCCCGATATGCGCGCGGTGCAGAAGCAACAGAGCACGGTGCGCCGCGTTGTCTACGTCCACCCGCAGAGTGTTCGCAGCGGGCAGGTCCGGGAACGGGTACGACTCAGTGGTACCGCCGCTACCACCTGTCGCGTCCTGGTCTATCCGCTCGTTGAGTACATCTGCGACGCGGCGCAGGCGGTTGGCGTCCAGCCGCAACTGCGAGTGCTGGAAGTGCTCCCGGCAATGTGCCTGCAAGCGTAGTACCCATCTCGTCTCGACGGCGGCAAGTCTTTGGAGCTTGTCCGGCGTGTAGTCATCAGGCTCGCAGTGGCGGCCGTACCCGAGGAGTTGGCGTTCGGCTGTCAGCGTTGGCATGATCTCTCCTTTGCAGTCAGTCATGGTCCGGCTTTCCGCAGTACGTGCAGCAACTCTTCGGCGGTTCCTCAACGACCGTGTACCGTGCGCCGCCGATGTTGACCTCTCCCTGGGGGCCCGGCTGAAGCTCGCGGTGCTTCCCGTCGAAGTTGGCGATGACGATTTCCGGCTGGTCCGCCTCGGCCCACCTCATGTTGGTATCACGCTGTACCACCCACGGGCCGCCCTGTGCTGTACCCAAGTCAGGGTACACCGCCGCCGGGTGCGCTTCGCGCAGGCCGGCGGTCTCGGCGCGCAGGGCTGCGAGTTCCTCCTCTGCCTTCGCCGCCCGGCAGTCCGCCTCCCGCAACTGCACCTGCAGCGGGTGGCTGCCATTCTGCAGGGCAGCGAGTTCCTGCTCGGCCTTCTGCGCGCGCTCGTTGGCGTCATCCGCCTGTTCCCTGAGCAGCAACATGTCGAGTTCATACCGCGCGACTAAGCGCAGGAGAGCATCTACATTTTCAGATGCGGCAAGCTGTTCCTCTGCCGCCGCCGCGCGCTGGGCCGCTTCGTCCCTCTGGCGCATGAGTTCAAGGCCGCCCTTGTTGGACGCTTCGAGCTTCGCCTGCAGCGAACGGATCGTCACGGCGGCGAGGTTCCATCCGGGTCGCCACTGCGGGCAGCTATGTGCCGCGTTCTGCTCGCACTCCTCCGGTGTGATCTGCGCACTTTCCATCTCGTAGGCGCGGCTTGCGTCTGTCCGGTCGGGTGTGTTCTCCATCAGCGCACCTCCAACTTCGCCGGAGCAACGATCTTCCCGTCGCGCTTC
>CAZSUO010000024.1:0-21644 GCA_964610065.1 uncultured Coriobacteriaceae bacterium
TCGGCAGCTATCTCGACGCGACGTTCGAGGCGATGTCCGGATTCACCACGAGCGGCCTCGTGCTGGTCCAGGACCTCGACCACCTCGCGAACGCCCACAACGTGTGGCGTCACCTCACGCATCTTATCGGCGGTCAGGGCATCGTCGTTGCCGCGCTCTCGGTTGCGATCGGTATGCGCGGGGGAGGAGCGATGTCGCTCTACCACGCCGAGGGCCGCGACGAGAAGATCATGCCGAACGTCATGCATACCGCCCGGTTCATCTGGCTGGTCACCGCTGTGTACGTGTTGCTCGGTATCGTGTCGCTCACCGTGGTCAACCTGGCTGCGGGGATGGGCTTCGGGCGCAGTGTGCTGCACGCGTTTTGCAACACCGCCGCATGTTGGGACACTGGCGGCTTTGGGCCGCAGTCTCAGAACTCGCTCTACTACCACAGCCCGTGGTTCGAGATCGTCACCGTGATGCTCATGATCGCGGGGACCATGAACTTCAACCTGCACGCGCACATCTGGCGAGGCGAGCGACGCGAGCTCTTCAGGAACATCGAAGCGCGCACCATCATGGTGAACACACTCATCCTGAGCATGCTCATGGGCCTCGGCCTCGCGGGTACAACGCTGTACTCCGGTTCGGGCGAGATCATCCGCAAAGGCATCTACCACCTGTTCTCCGCGAGCAGCGGGACCGGACAGCAGAGCCTCTACGCCGCTCAATGGACGCACGGCTTTGGCGGACTCGGGTTCGTGGTCATCCTTATGGCGATGGCCTTTGGCGGTATGGCTTCATCCACGGCAGGTGGCATCAAGACGTTCCGTATCGGGGTCACCGCCAAGGGCCTCATGTGGCGCGTGCGGCAGGCCATCGCTCCGCAGAGCGCGATGGTCACCGAGTCGTACCATCACTTCTCGAGGGTGCCGCTCAATGCCGAGGTGTTCTCGAACGTCCTGCTCATCTTCCTGCTCTATATCGTCACGTACATCACGGGCGGCGTGATCGGCATGATGTACGGTTACCCGCCTGCCGAGGCGCTCTTCGAGTCCATCTCCGCGGCCGCGAACGTCGGCCTGTCGACCGGCATCACCGCGCCTGCGATGCCGACCGGCCTGAAAATCGTCTACATCATAGAGATGTGGGCCGGCAGGCTCGAGTTCGTGGCGCTGTTCGCAATCGTTGCGAGCGTCATCGCCTCGATCCGCGACAGGAGGGCGCACCGATGAGGCGCCTCCTTGCCCTATGCGTGTGCTTCGTGCTCGCGTGCTTACTCCCGGGGCAGGCGGTCGCCCGCACCGGAATGGCCGTTGACGCCACCGGCGCGGACCTCGTGTCGATGACGAGCGGCCTTGACGGTCAGACCGTTACGTTCGAGGGCGAAGTGGTGAGCGAGGCCCTCGCGGGTGGTCGGGAGCACGTATGGCTGAATGTGCTTTCTGACGGCGTTGCGATAGGCGTGTGGATGCCGGAGGCGATGGCGGGGCAGGTGGAGGAGTTCGGCCGCTGGTCGCATGACGGCGATATCGTGCGCATCACCGGCGTTCTGAACGAGGCCTGCGACACGCACGGAGGCGACCTCGACGTTCACGCCGAGGAGCTGACCGTGCTTACCGCCGGGACGGCGCGATCGCACTCTGTCGAGTACTGGAAGCTCGTCCCAGGCCTTGCGGGGCTCTTGCTGGCGTATGCGATCGTGCGGAGGGCATGGCGACGAGAGGAGCGGCCGTCATGACAGCATCGGGGCGTGGCTTCGCCAGTGACAACGCGTCCGGGGCCCATCCGGCGGTGCTGGAGGCAATGCAGGAGGCGAACTCGGGACACGTACACGCATATGGCGCCGACCGATGGACACATCGTGCCCGCGAGCTCATAAGAAGCGAATTCGGCCCCACGGCCGAGCCATACTTCGTCTTCAACGGCACTGGCGCCAACTGCGCCGCACTGCAGGCCGTCATGCGTTCCCACAACGCGGTCATCTGTGCGGCCACCGCCCACATCAACTGCGACGAGTGCGGGGCGCCCGAGCGGTTCACCGGCGGCAAGTTGCTCGCGGTGCCCACGCCCGACGGCAAGCTCACACCTGCGCTCATCGAAGGCGCGATCACGCATGTGGGATTCGAGCACGCGAGCCAGCCGGCAGTGGTCTCGATCACGCAGTCTACGGAGTACGGCACGGTGTACTCACCGCAAGAACTCGCCGCCATCGTAGCCACGGCCCGGACCCATGGGCTGAAGCTCCACATCGACGGTGCGCGGCTGGCTAACGCCGCGGCCTCGCTCGGCTGTACGCTCGGCAAGGCGGCCGCAGGGGCGGACATCGTGTCGTTCGGCGCCACCAAGAACGGTGCGGTGCTCGCCGAGTCTGTGGTGCTCCTCGACCCTGCGCTCGCAGCGGAGTTCAAGTACGTGCGGAAGCAGAGCGCTCAACTCGCCTCGAAGATGCGGTACATCGCCGCTCAGTACATCGCTCTGTTCGAGGACAGCCTCTGGCGCCGCAACGCAGAGAACGCCAATGCGATGGCAGGATTGCTCGCAGCACGTGCATCCGCGGTTCCGGGCGTGCGGATCACCCAGCCGGTTGAGGCCAACGAGGTGTTCGCCGTGCTCCCGCGCGAGGTGATCCAGCCTCTAGCGGAGGAGTTCGACTTCTACGTGTGGGACGAGCGCGCCGACGAGGTCCGCTGGGTCACCAGCTGGGACACCACCATCGAGGACGTGGAGGAGTTCGCGGCGGGGATCGAGCGCGCCTGTGCCGGCGCACGTGAGTGACTTCTGCGGGGGTGCACTCTCGCGTTCATTCGGTGAGCACGGTCTGCCTATGTGGCGAGCGTCCTGATGACCGAAACCACGTCGTCGGCGTGTCCCTCCACCTTCACCTTATGCCAGGCGCGGGCGATAACGCCCTCGGGGTCGATGAGGAACGTGCGCCGTTTGGCGGATACCCCCAGTACCTCACGCGCCCCGTAGTCGTCGATGATGTTCTTCGACGTGTCCGAGATCATCGGGAAGGTGAGCTCGAACTTGTCGATGAACCGCTGCTGGACCTCGGGCTTGTCGGCTGAGACGCCCACGACCAGGGCGTTCAAGGACTCCAGTTCGGCGCGGTGCGCCTGGAAGTCCTTGGCTTCGTGGGTTCAACCGGGGGTGTTGGCCCGAGGATAGAAGTACACGACCACCCATTTCCCCCGGTGGTCGGAGAGCCTGAACCGGCCACCGCCTGTTGCGGCGGCATCGATCCCGGGTGCGGGCATTCCCGCTTCAAGTACGATCGGCTCGCCCATCGCGCCTCCTCCAGTCGCAGCGGTCTACTCCGTTCATACCACAAGCGACCGACATCGCATCGTGGCGCGGGCGTGTCGGTCGGGCGATGGCGGACGTTGGTGTAGCATTGCCGCATGCGATTCCTGGTGGACGGCTACAACGTGACACGGAGCGACCCCGCGACACGGGAGTCTTCGCTCGAGGTGCAGCGCGAGGCTCTTGTGGCGAGGCTCGCCGCTCGCGGGCCGGATCTGCTCGGCCCGGGGGTTATCACGGTCGTGTTCGACGGCGTGGCCGGTGGTGGGCCGGAAGCCGGTAAGGGCCCCGTGGGGGTGCGCTATGCGCACCATCCCGAGAGCGCCGATGACCTGATCGTCAGGCTCGCCGCCGGCGGTGGCGTCACCGTGGTCACCTCTGACAGCGGGCTTGCGCAGCGCGTGCGCGTGCTCGGCGCCAACGTGGTCGCCTCGGCTACGTGCCACGAGGCGGGGCGGCGCAGACAGCGGGGCAAGGGGCGGTACCCCGCGTCGACCGCGGGTCTGCCGCGAGGCGCCAACCAGATCACCGCGGAGCTCAAAGAGCTCTGGCTGAAAGACGGGGAGTGATATGCCGGGCATCGGTGTGATCGTGAACGTCCTGGCCGTGGTGGCTGGAACCGCCATCGGCCTCGTGTTCGGCAAGCTCATCTCCGAGCGGTTCCGCTCGATCGCCTATGCCGCCATCGGTCTGGCGGTCATCATCATCGGCGTCTCGATCGCCCTTGGTGGCATGGTCGACCTCGGCAAGACCGCGCTTGGCGATTATTCGGCGCTCGTGCTGGTGGGGGCGCTGGTGGTGGGGTCGCTCCTCGGCGAGGCGATGCGCATCGAGCACCACCTCGAGCGGTTCGGTCACTGGCTGCAGGACAAGGCGTCTCGCGCGCCCGTGTTGTCGCCGGGCACGAGCGATCAGCCGGGGGAGAAGGGCCACACCCTCGTGGAGGGGTTCGTGACGGCGAGCCTGCTGTTCTGCGTCGGGGCGATGACGGTGCTCGGCTCGCTGCAAGACGGTCTTGGCGATCCCTCACTGCTCTTCCTGAAGTCGCTGCTCGACGGCATCGCCGCCATCGCGCTCGCCACCACCCTCGGCGCTGGCGTGGGGCTCTCAGCGCTGCCGATCCTGATCTTGCAGGGAGGCATCGCGCTCGCGGCGAGCGGCGTGGAGCCGTATATCACACCCGCGGTGATCGCGTCGATCGAGGCTGTGGGTGGCGCGCTCATCCTGGCGATCGGGCTCGACCTCGCGCAGATCCGGCGGCTTCCGGTGGGCAACATGTTGCCCGCGGTGTTCCTCGCCGCGGCCGCGGCGCTCATCCTCGGCTGACCGGCCGGACGCAGCGTCCCCGCGCTACGCCTGCTCCCGCCAGCCCTTCACGGTGAAGGCGCTCGGGCACAGGTCGGACAGCGTGCACTGGCCGCAGATCGGCCGCTTGGCGTCGCACACCGCACGGCCGTGCTCGATCAGGCGGTACGTGAGCGCGCCCCACTCCTCGCGCGGGAAGAGCGCCATCAGGTCCTTCTCCACCTTGTTGGTGTCCTCGTGCTTCGAGTAGCCGAGGCGGTGGGCGAGGCGGAACACGTGGGTGTCCACCGCCACGCCCTCGGCCTTGCCGAAGGCGTTGAAGAGCACGATGTTCGCGGTCTTGCGCGCCACGCCCGGCAGCGTGAGCAGGTCTTCCATCGTGTCGGGGACCCGCCCGTCGTAATCGGCCACGATGCGCTGGGCGGCGCCCATGATGTTCTTGGTCTTGTTGCGGAAGAAGCCGGTGGGATGCACGATCTGCTCCACCTCGGCGGGATCCGCGGCGGCGAGCGCCCTGGCGGTAGGGAAGCGACCGAAGAGCACGGGGGTGACCTTGTTCACGCCGATGTCGGTCGTCTGCGCCGAGAGGATCACGGCCACCAGCAGTTGGAAGTCGGTCTCGTAGTGCAGCGCGATCGCGGCAACGGGGTAGAGCTCCTTGAGGCGGGCGTCGATCTCCGCCGCGCGGGCCTTGGTGGTCATGTCGCCTCCCTGTGCATCGGGTGATGAGCGTATGGTACCTGACACAGCGCAGCGACCGGCCCCGGAACCGCCCGTTTGACCGCGGCCACCGCGCGGCCCTACACTCGCACTCGCTGCCTGCCCCGGTACTCCGGATGCGGGCCCTTCGTGCTGTCTGGAGCCAGGAGACCTGCCTGTGACATCGTTCTTCGAGACAATCGCCCCCGTACTGAACGCGGAGCCGGCCTTCGCGGCGGCCCTCGACAAGCTTGCCGGCGGTGATGACGTCACGCTCGCCGCACCGGGCCTCATCCGCCCCGCGCTCACGGCCGCCGTTGCCGCGGGACGGGAGCGCCCTGTGCTGGTGGCCGTGCCGGGAGCGGACGCGGCGGAACGGTTCGCGCGGCAGCTCGGCACCTACATCGAACACGAGCGTGTGCTGCTCTTCGCCGAGCGCTCGGACGCCCCGTGGGACCGCACCGCCCCCGACCTGGAGTCCGTCGGCGCGCGTGCGCGCGCACTGCACTCGCTCGACAAGAACCGCCCGGTCGTGGTGGTGGCGAGCGGCCGCTCGCTGCTGCGCGCGCTGCCTCCGCAGGGTTCGCACGTGTACGAACCGCTCTCACTGGCTGTGGGGGCCACGCTCGATCTCGCGGAAGCCGCCGAGCAGCTGGCGCGCATGGGTTACGAACGCGTCGACACCGCCGAGGAACGCGGGCAGTTCGCGCTGCGGGGAGGGATCCTCGACGTGTTCGGCTCCGATGCGCCGTATCCGGTGCGCGCCGAGCTCTTCGGCGACGAGATCGAGACGCTCCGCCGGTACCTGCCGTCGACGCAGCAGCACATCGGCGATTCCGCGCCGGTAGAGGTCTACCCGTGCCGTGAGGTGGTGCCGGGCACGCGCGCGGCACAGAACGCCCGTCGTGCGCTCGGCCAGGCGGCGCGTGACGACGAGGAGCTCGCACGCGACCTGGAGCTCATCGACCAGGGCGTGGCGTTCAACGGTATCGAGCGCTATCTGCCGCACTTCTACCGCTCGGTGGCCTCCGTGCTCGACTACGTGGCGCCCGGTGCGCTGATCGTGGTCGCCGAGCCTCGCGCCATCTTCGACGACCTCGTACGGGCGCGGGGTGAGGCTGAGTCGCACGCCGATACCGCGGGCGTGAGCCTGGAGGGTCTCTACCTCAAGCCTGCCGAGGTCGATCTCGGCGGCCGTCAGCGGCTCACGTTCCTCTCACTGTTGCGCGCGGGCGGCGCCGCCGATGGCGAGGTCGCGGCACGGCGGCCGCAGGTGAGCGGCCGCGAGGAGGTGTTCGCCGCAGGGCTCCGGGCGCTCATCGACACCGGCTACCGTGTGGTGGCCGCGGTGCGCGACCGGCAGGGCCGCGAGCGTCTCGCCACGGCGCTCGTGGACGCCGGCACGTCAGTGGCCGAGCTCGAGGCGGGGTCGTCGCTTCCCACGGGGCTCGTGTCGATCGCGATCGCCGACGTGCCGTCGGGCTACGTCGTGCCGGGAGCGCGTCTTGCCGTCATCTCCATCGACGATGTCTTCCCTCGCGCCGCCGAGCGTCGGCGCCAGGCCGCCGACCCCACCAAGCTCACGTTCGCCTTCGGCCCGGGCGACTACGTCGTCCACGAGGTGCACGGTATCGCGCTCTTCCGCGACATCGTGCGGCAGACCATCCTCGGCTCGGAACGTGACTTCCTGCTCCTCGAGTACGCCAAGGGCGACAAGCTCTATGTACCCGTGGAGCAGCTCGATCGCGTGACCCGCTATGTCGGGCCGGAGGGCTCCGCGCCGCGGGTGACACGTCTGAACACCGCCGACTGGTCGAAGGCCACAGGCAAGGCCCGCAGGCAGGCGCGCAAGCTCGCGTTCGACCTTGTCGACCTGTACTCGCGCCGTGCCGCGGTGAGCGGGTTCCGGTACGCGCCCGACACGCCCTGGCAGCGCGAGATGGAAGAGGCGTTCCCCTTCGTGGAGACGCCCGATCAGCTCGCCGCCATCGCTGACGTGAAGGCGGATATGGAAAGCGACAGCCCGATGGACCGGCTGGTCTGCGGCGACGTGGGCTACGGCAAGACTGAGGTGGCCATCCGCGCCGCCTTCAAGGCCACGCAGAGCGGCAAGCAGGTCATGGTGCTCTGCCCCACCACCATCCTGGCGCAGCAGCACTACACCACGTTCTCCGAGCGCTACGAAGCCTACCCGGTGAAGGTAGAGGTGTTGTCCCGCTTCCGCAGTAAGGCACAGCAGGCCGAGGCTCTCGCAGGGTTCGCCGAGGGCACCGTGGACGTGCTCATCGGCACCCACCGGCTTCTCAGCAAGGACGTTGTGCCGAAGGACCTCGGCCTGGTGGTGGTGGACGAGGAGCAGCGCTTCGGCGTGGAGCACAAGGAGCACCTGAAGAACCTCCGCGAGCAGGTGGACGTGCTCACGCTCACCGCCACGCCGATCCCGCGCACGCTCCAGATGTCCCTCTCGGGTGTTCGCGACTTCTCGGTGATCGACACGCCGCCGGCCGATCGCTTCCCGGTGAAGGTGCACGTGGGCGAGTACGACGAGGAGGTCATCTCCTCGGCGATTCGCACCGAGATCCAGCGTGGCGGCCAGGTGTACTACATCTCCAACCGGGTCCGCGGGATCGAGCGGGTGGTGGAGCGCGTGCAGGCAGCGGTTCCCGAAGCGCGCGTAGGCGTGGGGCACGGGCAGATGTCCGAGCACCAGCTCGAGCGCGTGATGGAGAGCTTCGCCGCCGGCGAGATCGATGTGCTCGTGGCCACCACCATCGTGGAGTCGGGTATCGACAACCCGCACACCAACACGCTCATCATCGACGACAGCCACCGGCTCGGCCTGGCGCAGCTCTACCAGCTCAAGGGCCGCGTGGGTCGCTCACACGTGCGCGCGTACGCGTACTTCCTCTTCCCGACCCATGAGTCGCTCACGGAGCAGGCATACGAGCGCCTGACAGCGATCCAGGAGCACGCCGAGCTCGGCAGCGGCATGAAGGTGGCCATGCGCGACCTCGAGATCCGCGGCGCGGGCAGCCTCCTCGGCGCCGAGCAGAGCGGCAGCGTGAACGCGGTGGGCTTCGACCTGTACGCACAGATGCTGCGTGAGGCGGTGTCCGAGGTGCGCGGCGAGCCGCTCCCCGCGCATCCCGAAGTCCGGGTCGACCTGCCGGTGGCGGCGTTCCTGCCGGAGGAGTACGTCCCCGAGACCGACGAGCGCGTGCTGCTCTATCGCCGGATCGCCGCCGCAAGCACGCCCGAGGCGGTCGAGTCGCTCGTGGCCGAGATCGAGCAGCGATACGGACCGCTCGCCACTCCGGCACGTGAGTTGCTCACCATAGCCCGTGTCAAAACACTGGCCGCGGAGCTCGGCATCGCCACGGTCAGTCTTGCCCGGCATCGACTGAACGTCTCTCCGGTCACGCTCTCCGATGCCGAGCGCGGTGTGCTGGCGGCAGCGGGCGCGGTCTACGTCGCACGCACACGTTCTGTTCATTTTGTGGAGATGGCTGGAGAAGCGCCGGGAGCCACAGCGATGAGAGCGCTGGGTGCTATACTTTCGGCAGTCCGGAGCCCCTCAGGCGGGCCCAACGTATCCTAGGGAAAGGCAACATCGTGCGCATTTCTCGCGGCATAGCCGCTCTTCTGCTCGCCACGCTCGTCGTGGGCGCTCTTGCCGGGTGCTCGGGCGAGGATGGCGGCGGTTCTCTGTTCGGAGGCTCCGGGGAGGCGGTTGCGACCGTTAACGGCGTCGACATCCCGCTCGCCGAGCTCGAGATGATGTATCAGCAGGTCGTCAGCCAGTCCGGCGGGGAGCTGGACGAGGAGACCGCGATCGAGTACAAGCGGCAGATCCTGCAGATGATGATCGACAACGTGCTCGTCACCGAGGCTGCCGAGGAGCTGGGCGCCGACCTGAGCAAGGACGCCGTTGAGGCGCGGCTGACCGAGCTGCGCGGGGCCCAGGACGAGGCGGCTTTCGAGGCGCAGCTCGAGGAAGCGGGCCTCAGCATGGACGACGCTCGCAAGAGCGTCCGTGACATGCTCGCCCAGGAGTTCGTACAGCTCGTCGCTTCGGCCGAGTCCAGCGTCACCGCACTTCCGGAGACCTACTCCCGCCTGTCGCACATCCTGGTGAGCGATGAGACGCTTGCCAAGGATCTCGCCGAGCAGGCGCGTGGCGGCGCTGACTTCGCCGCGCTCGCGTCGGAGAACTCGTCGGACACGGCGAGCGCCATCGACGGCGGCAACCTCGGATGGGGACAGACGAGCCGGTATGTGGCCGCCTTCGCCGACGCCGCGTCGGCCCTCAAGGTCGGCGAGATCAGCGATCCCGTGAAGTCCGAGTACGGCTGGCACATCATCCTCAAGCAGGAAGAGGCCGCCGAGGGCACGCCGGTCGCCGATGTCCCGGCCGAGCTTGCCAGCCTGCTGGAGCAGGACAACGAGACCATCGCCATGCAGACCTACGTTGCCAAGCTGCGCGAGGATGCGAAGATCGAGTACCTCGACGAGACACTCAAGCCTGTCGAGTAGCCGGCAGCCGGGAGGGGGCGGCCGTGGGTTCAATCGCGATCGTCGGGCTGGAGCCTGACGCGGAGGGCATGCCCGATGTCAGGGCGGTAGCCCGGCTGCGCCAGGCCCGGACCGTGGTAGTACCGTCAGCGACGGGGGCATCTGCACAGATGCTCTCGTCGCTTGGCATGACGCCGATGTCGTTCGCCGACCTCGGACTTGCGCAGAACGCCTCGACCTCAGATGTGGTCGAGGCGCTGTTGCGTGTAGCGGGTGACGGTGATGTGGCGCTCGTGGCCGGTGGATACCCGCTCGTGCGCGAGGGACTCATCTCGGCCGTGCTGTCCCGATCGCGCGACACGGTCGATGTGTTCCCGGTGGGCTCACCGCTGCAGGTCCTGATGCTTGCACTCGACATCGACATGACGGCCGATCTCGAGCTGGTGGATGTGGAGGCGCTCGGGTCGGCCGACCTGCAGCGCGACACCCACCTGATCGTGACCGGCGTGGAGAACACCATCCAGGCGCACATGGCGGCCGACCGGCTCCGGCGCTTCTATGCCGAGGACCATAGTGTGGTCATCGCGAGCGTTCTCGCCTCTGGCGGCTACGAGCTCACCGGCGTCACGCTCGGCGAGCTCGCGGCGGCAGCGACCGTGCCCCGGAGAAGCGCGCTCTACCTGCCGCCCAGCCGGATCGAGCCCCCCGGCGGCTTCGCGGGTCTGGTGCGGACGATCGCCGCGTTGCGCGCGCCCGACGGGTGTCCGTGGGATCGTGAGCAGACCCACGCTTCGCTCGCTCCTCACATGATCGAGGAGGCGTACGAGGCTGTTGCCGCGATCGAGACAGCGGATTCGGCACACATCACCGATGAGCTCGGCGATGTGCTCCTGCAGGTGGTGCTTCACGCGCAGATCGGCGCCGACGAGGGCACGTTCACGATCGACGACGTGATCGCCGGCATCACCGCGAAGATCAGGCGCCGGCATCCGCACGTGTTCGGCACCGCTGTGGCGGAGACGGCCGCCGATGTCACCCGGACGTGGGACGCGGTGAAGCGCGAGGAGAAACCCTCGGGCGGCGTGGTGGCCGATGTGCCCACCGCTTTCCCGGCGCTCGTGCGGGCGCAGAAGATCTCGCGGCGTGCCGCGGCCGCCGGCTTCGAGTGGGAAGATCTCGGCGGCGTGTGGGAGAAGGTCCATGAGGAGATCGACGAGCTCAAGGCGACCGAGCCGGGCTCGGCGCACGCCGAAGAAGAGCTGGGCGACCTTCTGTTCACCGTGGTGAACGTCGCGCGCCATATGGGCATCGACTCGGAGACAGCGCTCCGGCGGACGTGCGACAAGTTCTCACGCAGGTTCGCCGTGATGGAGCGGGAGGCCGCGGCTGGCGGTCGCGATCTCGGCGAGCTTACACCCGGGGAGTGGGACGAGCTGTGGAGCCGGGCGAAGCACGAAGAACGGGTCGACGAAGGAGTGTAAGCGCCTTGAGACGGCCGTGCCCTGACGGGGCGCGCCGTGGCGGGCTGAAGACGACAACGGGCCCCGGTGGGCTCAGCGAGATGGAGGAGCTGGAATGAGCTTGATTACGGATATCACCGCGCGCGAGGTGCTCGATTCTCGCGGCAACCCCACGGTCGAGGTCGAAGTTGCCCTCGACGACGGGAGCTGGGGCCGCGCCGCGGTTCCGAGCGGTGCCTCGACGGGCGCCTTCGAAGCGGTCGAGCTCCGCGATGGCGATTCTGCACGGTACCTCGGCAAGGGCGTGCTCACCGCCGTGACGAACGTGAACGAGATCATTGCGCCTGCGATGCTCGGCATGGAAGCTACCGACCAGCGCGCCATCGACGAGGCGCTGATGGAGCTCGACGGCACCCCGAACAAGGGCTCGCTTGGCGCCAACGCCATCCTCGGCGTGTCGCTCGCGGTGGCCAAGGCCGCCGCCGAGAGCTGCGAGCTCACACTGTACAGCTACATCGGCGGCTGCAACGCGGCAACGCTGCCTGTGCCGATGATGAACATCCTCAATGGCGGGGCGCACGCCGACAACAACGTGGACCTGCAGGAGTTCATGGTCATGCCCGTGGGCGCCGGGAGCTTCGCCGAGGGCCTACGCATGTGTGCCGAGATCTACCACACGCTCAAGAAGGTGCTGCACGACCGGAACCTCGGCACCGGTGTTGGTGACGAGGGCGGCTTCGCCCCCAACCTCGGCAGCAACGAGGAAGCCCTGCAGATCATCGCCGAGGCGGTCACGGCGGCCGGCTACAGCCTCGGTGAGCAGGTCATGTTCGCGCTCGACCCGGCGTCGACCGAGTTCTACGATGCCGACCGCGGCGTGTACGTGCTCGCAGGCGAGGGCCGCGAGCTCACGAGCGCCGAGATGGTGGAGTTCTGGGCCGGACTTGTGGAGCGGTACCCGATCATCTCGATCGAGGACGGTATGGCCGAGGAGGACTGGGACGGCTGGAAGCTCCTCACGGAGCGTTTGGGCGACCGTGTCCAGCTCGTGGGTGACGACCTCTTCGTGACCAACACCGAGCGCCTGGCGCGGGGCATCGAGATGGGCGTGGCCAACTCCATCCTCATCAAGCTCAACCAGATCGGCTCGCTCACCGAGACGCTCGAGGCCATACAGATGGCGCACCGCGCCGGCTACACCACGGTGATCTCGCATCGCTCAGGCGAGACCGAGGACACCACGATCGCCGATGTCGCCGTGGCGGTGAACGCCGGTCAGATCAAGACGGGCGCTCCAGCCCGCTCCGACCGCGTGGCCAAGTACAACCAGCTGCTCAGGATAGAGGACGAGCTCGGCTGCTCGTCCACCTACCCGGGCATGGACGCGTTCACGAACATCCGCCGGTAGAGGCGCTGCGGCCCGCCGTCGCCCCGTGCGGCGGCGGGCGTACGGCGCCAGTTGGGCAGGTACGATGCGCCGGACGAAGATCATAGCCACCATCGGGCCCGCCTCGGACGGGCCCGAGGCGCTTGCGGCGCTCGTGCGCGCCGGACTCGATGTCGCGCGCCTGAACACCGCGCACGGAACCCGTGAGACGCTCGAGCGGCAGCTCCTGGGTGTGCGTGCGGCGGCTGAGACAGCCGGACGCCACGTGGCGGTGATGCTCGATCTCGGTGGAGCGAAGGTCCGGCTCGGCGAGGTGGCGCAGGATACGGTGCTCGCCGAGGGCGCTGCATTCGAACTGCGCTCCGACGGCGAGCCGGGAGATGCGCGCGGCGCCTCGGTCGGCCATGCGGGCCTCGGCGCGGACGTACAGACGGGGAATCGCATCCTCATCGACGACGGCAGGCTCGAACTCAGAGTGACGGCTGTCGCGCCGGGTCTCGTGCATACCGAGGTGGAGGTGGGCGGGCCGCTGTCGAGCCGCAAGGGCGTCAACGTGCCCGGTGTGCGGCTGAGCGTGGATGGTATCACCGAACGCGACCTCGACACCCTTGCGTGGGCGCTCGACGCGGGGGTGGATCTCGTCGCGCAGTCGTTCGTCCGCTCGGCTGATGACATTGCTCGCCTGCGTGCCGCGATGGGAGAGCGGCGCGTCCCGATCGTGGCCAAGATCGAGAAGCACGAGGCGCTCTCGCAGCTCGCCGAGATCGTGGCGACGGCCGACATGGTGATGGTCGCACGTGGCGATCTGGGCGTTGAGACATCTCCGGAAGAGGTCCCGGTCGCGCAGCGGCGTGTCGTGGTCGAGTGTCGTGACACCGGCACGCCCGTTGTCGTGGCGACTCAGATGCTGGACTCCATGACGACCGCTCCAAGACCCACACGAGCCGAGGCCTCCGACGTGGCGAACGCCATCTTCGACGGTGTGGATGCGGTGATGCTGTCGGGCGAGACCGCGGTTGGCGCACACCCTGTTCGTGTCCTCGAGACGATGGACCGGATCGTACGCGCGGCGGAGGAGACGGGCATCGCCGACCTTGGCAGCTCACGTTACCCGGCCAGTGACGTAGCCGCGGCTGTGAGCAAGGCTGCATGCGACCTGGCCGGTACGCTCGGGCTCGCCGCGATCGTGACGGTGACACAGTCGGGGGCGACGGCTCGCAGTGTGGCCGCCCGCCGCCCGCTGGCACCGATCCTCGCCGCGACTCCGGATGCCGCGGTGGCGAGAAGCCTGGCGGGGGTGTGGGGTGTGCAGCCCGTCGTTATCGACGCGTACGACACGACCGATGAGCTCGTGTCCGCTGCGGTTCGAGCGGCCGCTGCGAGTGGGGTCGCTTCGGCAGGCGATATGGTGGCCGTGACCGGCGGGGTGGCTGTGCACGTGGCGGGATCCACCGACTTCGTGCAGGTGCGCACCGTATAGGCGTCTCTATTGGTTCAGCCTCAACCTGAGATTTACTGTTCCACTGCCACGCTCCGCGGTGCTATGATGGCCAGGAAGAGGCGCTCGCCTCACCAGGACGGTCGTCGACCTTGTCACATCACGGATCGCATGCTCATGGCTGCATCACGAACGCAGAAGCGGGTCTCGACGAGCAGGGGATCGACCTCGAAGCACACGGGGTCGAGCCGCGGCGCGTCATCAGCGCGTGCCTCCACGCGAACACCCGCGTCAAGGACCGCGACTCCGCGCTCCCGCAGCGCCGCGGCCACGTCGCGAGCGGCCGGGACGCGCTCAGGCAAAGCCCGCGGCACGTCACGGGGTAGGGCGCGGCTCCCACGCTGGCTCACGCCGGCGTTTCTTGCCCTGTCGCTCGTGCTGGCCGCGTGGATGGTCTATCCCGTCCTCCGGATCCAGTACCTGCACGAGCGTGAGTTGCAGACACTACAGAGCGAGCTTGATGGCCTCAAGTCGCGCAACGAAGACCTGCGCGAGCAGGTCGATGAGCTCAAGACTCCCGAGGGCGTGGAGCAGCTCGCGCGCGAGAGCCTGGGCATGGTCAAGCCAGGCGAGCAGGCCTACGTGGTGACCGGGGGTGCGCTTGCCGAGTCGAGTGCGACAGTGCTGGCGCAGGACCTGGCCGACGCGCCATTCTGGCAGCGTGCGCTCGACGCGCTCTTCGGCTTCCGATGAGCCAGGATGATGCCGCATCGGTGACCCGTCAGATGGGGCGGACACCCCGGGGCGACTGGCGTGTGGTCTCACGGTGTTCGTACGGCTTCCCGGTACTCATCGCGACCGCGCCGCTCGTGGACGGTCGGCCGTTTCCCACGCTGTACTACCTCACCTGCCCGCATCTGGTGTCGGCGATCTCGGCGATCGAATCCGGTGGAGGATGTGCGGCGTGGCGCTCGAGGCTCGCCGCCGATCCCACGCTTGCGGACCGGCTGCGGGATGCCGATGCACACTACAGGGTCGCGCGTGCGCGCGAGGGCGGCTGGCGGGACCCTGCGTACGGCACCGGGATGGGAGGCGAACGGGATCCGCTCGGCGTGAAGTGTCTGCATGTCCACGCCGCCGCGTATCTCGCAGGTATCGGCGACCCGGTCGGCGAATCCCTGCTCAGGGGGCTCGAACGTGAGTGCGGCGACGGACGCTGCAAGGAGGACTGAGGATGGGCACGGAGCGACGGGCAGCGATCGATATCGGTACGGTCACCGCGCGCCTGCTGGTGGCCGATGTCGGGGACGGCGCCATTCGGGAGGTCGCACGGCGCTCCACGATCACACATCTCGGTGAGGGATGGTTGGATGCGGGAGTGCTCTCGGAAGCGGGTATGACGCGCGCGTGCGACGCGATCGCGTCGTTCGTCACCGAGGCGCGGGAGCTCGGGGCTGTGAGGACGGTGGCCGTTGCAACCTCAGCCTCGCGGGACGCGGTGAACAGCGCGGAGTTCCTCGACCGCCTCGAGCGGATCGGGCTGCGTCCCGAGGTGATACCGGGCGACCGCGAGGGGTACCTCACCTTCCTCGGCGCGACATACGGGTTCTGCGACGAGCGTGTGATGGTCGTGGACGTGGGAGGCGGCTCCACTGAGGTGGTTTTCGGAAGCGCTTGCGTGGCCGGGGGTGAGCGGACCGTGGACATCGAGGCGGTGCGTTCCATCGATGTCGGTTCGCGACGGGTGACCGAGCTGTTCCTCAGGAGCGACCCACCCACGCATCGTGAGGTGGAGCAGGCGGCCGAGTGGGTCGCCGGAGAGCTCCGGCCGTTCTTCAGCACGTTCCGTCAGCGACCCACCGAGATGGTCGCCGTGGCGGGGACGGCTACCAGCCTGGCCGCGATCGAACTCGGCCTGGTGCCCTACGATCCCGAGCGTGTCCACGGCTACCGGCTCACCGGCGCCGCGCTGCTGGACACGTTGGAGAGTCTGACCGCGATGACCCTCGAACAGCGCCGGAACCTGGCGGGGCTCGAGCCCGACCGTGCCGAGGTCATCGTGGGCGGGGCCATCGTGCTACAGGCGGTTATGGCGTATGCGGGGCTTTCTTCGACGCTGGTGAGCGAACACGATATCCTCTACGGCATGATGTTGGACTCCGGGGACGAGCGGTCTTCAGGGTGATCTCGGCGGTGTATCCGAACTGGTACAGGAGGGGGCCTTAAAAGCCTCTGGCCGCAAGGCCGTGTGGGTTCGAATCCCACCACCGCTACCAGATGTGTTCTCGCGTGAAGCGATACGTGGGCAGGCGTGGGACGTGAGGCCGGGAGGGCTTTCCGCCACGGCACAGGGAACGTCAGGCAGGAGGGCGCGGGTGGCTGCGGAAGCAGCGGCACAGCTCTACCAGGCATTCGTCGACCAGGATCCGGCCGAGGCCATCCAGGTCGTCGAGCGCGTCCGCGCGTCCGGTGTAGCGCAGGATGCGCTGTTCGACACCTTGTACGCGCCCGCGATGGGCCTCCTGGGGGGTGCCTGGGCGTCGGGCGCCATCGATGAGATGGCGTTCACGCAGGCCGCTGTCGTCGCCGAGCAGGTGGGCTCCTTCGTGATGCCGTCCGCCGCACGACGCGACACGGGCGTTACGGTGGTGTTGGGGACCGTCCATCGCGACCACCACTCCATCGGCCGGACGATCGTCGCCGCGACGCTCAAGGAGGCCGGCTACCGGGTCAACGACCTGGGTGTGGACGCTCGGCCCTCCGACTTCGCGGAGCGGGTGCAGGAGACGGGGGCTCGGATCGTGATCGCGTTCGCCGAGACGATGCGCACCGCGCGATCGGTCTCGAGCATCCGCGACGTGCTGCGCGCCGAAGGCATCGACGACGCGGTCGTGCTCGTGAGCGGCGGACCGTTCATCGCCGACACCGGCCTGGCGCGTGAGGTAGGCGCCAACGGGGTTGTGGGCGGCGCCGAGGCCGCACTCAGGATCGTGGCGCGTGTGGCGCGGGACCTCGACTCGGCTGGCGGTGAAGCGTGATGGCCGTCCGGTCGCCCGCTGTCGTCGCCGCCGAGGACCTCGCCCGCCAGGGGCAGGTCGGAGCGGCGGTGCGTGCGTGCTACGACGCTCTCGCACTCGGCGAGCGGGGAGCGCACGTGCACGCGCTGCTGGCGAGCCTGATGCTCGAGGGGGACTTCTACGACGAGGCCATCGCCGAGGCGACGGCCGCCATCGAGTCCGATCCCGACTGCTCGCCCGCGTACCTTGCGCTCGGTCTTGCTTATGACCGGCGCGGCGGCATGTCGGACCAGTCGGTGCTCGTGTGGCACGAGCTCGCCGAGGTCGTGCCCGATCTGGTGACCGCGCACGTCCAGCTTGGCGAGGCGTTCTCGGCCGCAGCGTTCGACGAGGAGGCCGTGGGGAGCTGGAAGCGAGCGCTCGAGCTCGATCCCCGCGAGGCGCGCGCAACATACAACCTGGCGATCGCGAGCCTGAAGCGCGAGGGCATGGCGCTCGCCCTGCCGCTCTTCCGCCAGGCAGGAGAGCTCGACCCGAGCCAGGACGAGCTCTTCTTCGCGTTGCTCGGCCTGGCCGATGCGCCGGTGGTGGCGGTCGATCCCGTGCGCGTGAAGCCCACGCGGGAGGCCCGGCTCGGCGCAGCGGGACTCGCGCTCAAGGCCGACGACATCTTCACCGCGGCGGAGCTCGTCCGCTCGGCGCTCGACACGCAGCCCGACGACGCCGAGGCGCTCGCGCTCGCGGCGTACGCCTACCTCAAGCAAGAGGCGGCCAACGAGGCCATGGCGTGCGCGCTCCGCGCCGTGTCGCTCCAGCCCGACCTTGCCACCGCGCTCTACTGTCTCGGCGTGGTGTACGCACGGCGCACGGGGCTCAACCGCCACGCGGCCCGCGTGTTCATCGCGCTCGCCAAGAAGGCCCCCGCGCATGCGCTCGTCCACGTGCTGCTCGCCGAATCGCTGCTTGCGCTCCAGCGCTATGAGCAGGCGGGCAAGGCATACCGCACGGCGGTGCGGCTCGATCCCGCGTGCGTGCGCGCTCGCTTCGGGCTCGCCGCCACGTATCTCACCGAGGGGCGCCACGCTGAAGCCTCGTGGGAGATCCGGCGTGCGGCCTACTATGACACCAAGCGTCAGGGGCTGTTCTGGCGACTCTATGAGGAGTACGTCGTGACGGGAGAGGAGGAGTGATGGCCGGGCCGAGCGAGGACCACAAGCAGACCGGACCGGTCCGCAACGCGCTCTTCCCGGTGGGCGCCGACCTCTACCCGCTCGACGACGAGCGTGCCTCATACGGCGACTGGTACGCGCGCGACCTGGAGCCCGACTTCGCTGCTATGGCGGCCGCGAACCTCTCGCTCGTGCGGGTGTTCGTGTCCTGGAAGCTCTTCGAACCTCAGGTGGGCCAGTACGACGATGAGGCCGAGGACCGCCTCGGCGAGCTGCTTGCGGCGGCCAGGGCCCACGACCTCAAGACGATCGTGACGTTCTTCGCCGACGATCGTCTGGCCGAGATGAACGATGTCACCTGGGCGAAGAAGCGCGACCCTCGTACCGACGACTACCTCATCCAGCGCGAGGTCTCGCTCGTGCAGCGCATCGTGAACCGGTACCGTACCGATCCGGCGATCTGGGCGTGGGAGCTGGGCAACGAGGCGTTCTTCACGGGATTCGCGTCGGAAGACGCGCTGCAGAAGTGGACGATGACCCTGCGTGAGGCGATTCGAGAGGTGGATACCGCGCGCGCCATCATGCTAGGCGTGGACTTTGAGACGCTGGTGCGGGAGACCGGTGTGGACGCCACCGCCGCCACAGGCGTGTTCGAGTACGCGGTCTCGCATGTCACCGCACCGTACCTCTCGTACATCGCCGAGGGGCCGCTCACGTACGGGCCGGCCACGCATCTCGACTCGTTCCTCCTGCGCTGCAACCTCCGTTCGGTGCCCGTGTTGGCCGACGGCGTAGGTGTGCATTCTCTTGATGGCTCGGTAGCCGAGGAGGCGGCGTACGTGCGCACCGCGCTGTACTCCGCGCTCATGAACCGGGGTACAGGCGTGATGCTGCGGCGGTGGCGCGACATGGACGCCGAGAAGCGTGAGCCGTACTTCCGCGACCCGTTCGAGGTGCTGGTCGGGCTTGTGGATGGCGGCGGCGAAGAGAAGCCGGCGCTCGATGAGGTGAAGCGGTTCATCCGTGTCGCGGCACGGCTCGACCTCAGGCACTACACACCGGCGCCCGAGCGCGCCACGGTGCTCATCCCCGCCGAGCGGCATGAACCGCTGCCGTCGCTTGCGGGACTCTACGACCCACGCTCGTGTCTCCAGGCGTACATCGCCGCCAAGGAGGCCCATCTGCCGGTGACGCTCACGCCTGAAGGGGCCGGACTCGACGGGCTGATGACCCTCTTCATCCCTTCGGCAGGCAAGCTCACCCCCGCGATGTGGCAGGATCTCGCATCGTTCGTGCAGTCGGGCGGGTCGGTCGTGCTGTCGTACGGTGGCGGCGACGCGGACCCGGCGCTCCGTGAGATCTTTGGTGTGGACTTCCTCGGCGACCACGGCGTCCGGTCGATCGTGAGTTGCCGGGTGGCGCAGCCCGGACTGCTCGGTGACCTCTCGGCCTTCGACGCGCGCCTCGACCTGCCCCACTACGCGCTCGTGGGTGGCGGCAGCGCCACGGTCGTGGCCACCGACGCCACCGGCAGCCCGCTCCTCACACTCAACCAGTACGGGCAGGGCCGGGCGGTGTTCATAGCCGCACCGCTCGAGCGTGCCATCGCGCAGAGCGACCCCTGGGCCGCTCCGGAGCCGATCAGGCACTTCTTGCGTACCGTTTATGGCTCGGTCGCGTGCGCCGCGGGGGCGGGTCCGGTGATCGACTGTGATGATCCCGCGGTGGAGATCGCGCACTTCCAGTCGGAAGACAGCGATGTGGTGCTCGTGTTGAGTCACGATGTGACACCACGAACGGCCACACTCACGGCCGAGCGTGTGGTAGCGTCCGTATCTGATGTCCGCGGCGGCAAACCGGCAGAGGTGGGTGCGAAGTCGTTCGGGGTGCCACTCGGCCCCAACGGCACCGCGGCACTCAGGCTCGACTACAGGTAACAGGGGGTCAAGGGGTACATGACGGACGTGCACAAGAGCTGTTCGTTCCTGCTCGAACCATGGCTCGAATTCCACGACCTGGTGGCGAAGCATCCGCACTTGAAGCGCGTGCTGTTCGATCCGGTCACGGGGCTTCCGACAGCCCCGCTGCTGTTCCCGCGGATCGAGTCGCTCCTGGAGGAACGCGGTGAGATCTCACTGCTGTGCCTGAACGTGATGAAGTACTCGCGCATCGAGGAGATCTACGGCTGGGAGGTCTTCGACGAGGTTATGCGTGAGGTAGCCGCGTCACTCGAGCGCATCACCGGCTTCGAGCTGCGGGACACCGACATCGTGGCCGAGCTCATGATCTCCGGGAATTCGCTCGTGGTGTTGCTTTCGCCTCCGCGCACCACCGACGGCATGCAGCGCGAGGCGCTTGACACGCTCGCCCGGCGTATCGAGAGCCTCGTCCGCGAGGACCTCGCCAGCGTGCTCGACCCATCGATCTTCCCGAAGTTCGGCTGCTATGTGGGCGCGTCCACGATGCTGCACGACGACAACGTGCGCCTGGAGCGGTTGGTGCACATGGCGCTCGAGTCCGCGCTCGCCGACTCCGACATGCGCGAGTGCACCGATGGTGAGTGCCGCAAGCGCCGTCTCGAACAGATCATCCAGGCCGGCGACGTGCGCACGCTCGTGCAGCCGATCTACCGTCTCAGCGATCTGGCTATCATCGGATACGAGGCGTTGTCCCGCGGTCCCGAGGCGAGCGAGTTCGAGCGTCCCGACAAGCTCTTCAAGATCGCGTACGACAGCGACCTCGTGCTCAAGCTCGAACGGCTCTGCCGGCACCGGGCGTTCGAGTCAGCGGCATCACTCCCCGAAGGACGCCTGCTGTTCGTGAATATCGAGCCCGAGGCGGTGGCAGACCCTGAGCTGCGCGACATCATGTTGAGCAGCGTGGTCGCCGAGTCGAACATGGCGCCCTCGCAGATCGTACTCGAGATCACCGAGCGTACCGCGGTGGAGGACTTCGTCGCCTTCCGCGCCACGCTCGAGTACCTGCGCGCGCTCGGGTTCCGGATCGCCATCGATGATGGTGGCGCCGGCTACGGGTCGATGCAGTGCATCGCAGAAGTCCACCCCGAGTGGCTCAAGATCGACATGTCACTCGTGCGGGACATCGACATCGATGACGTGCGGCGCGCGTTGGTGGGGACGCTCGTGACCTTCGCGGAGCGTACGGGAGTGAAGCTGATCGCCGAGGGGATCGAGCGCGCCGAGCAGTTGCAGGTGCTGCGTGATGCCGGCGTCGAATACGGACAGGGCTACCTGTTCTGCGAGCCCCAGACGCCGTTCCCGGCTGACGCCGATGTGACCCCCGCGCTGTAAGGTACTGGAGGACGCACATGACCACACCCGAGACGCCGACCATCCCGACCCGCGCGCC
>CAZSUO010000025.1:0-18376 GCA_964610065.1 uncultured Coriobacteriaceae bacterium
GCAAGAGCGGCTCGGTGATGCTGCTCGTTCCGTCAACGACTCCGCTGCCGGCCGATGTGACCGATGTGCTCCGCGAGTTCCGCTACAACGTGAGCGAAGTGCGCTTCTTCGGCGGCACGGGTGCGATACCGCAGACGGTGCGGACATCGGTGCTGGCGGCGCTTCAGTAGCGAGGCCACGTACCTCGGCGCCGGCTCCGGCGCGGACCTGCATGCCCCCCGGACATGGAAGGGCACCCGCCGCGTGGGGCACGGCGGGCGCCCGGGGGGACACGCTGCAGGCCTACGGGACCTTGGCCATGATCGCGGTGTAGACCGCGTCAGACACCACGCCCGTGCCGCCGAAGACGTTCACGCGTCCGACCTGATACCGGTGACTGTCGAGGAAGTTGGACGTCGCCGGCGAGAGCGAGCTTCCGCTTGTCAGCAGGAGCGCGCTTCCGTACGAGCCGAGTGCCGCGCCACCGCCGAGTGCGTCCGGGAAGTCCGTCCCGGTGGCGAAACCGCACGAATCGAGGTCGATCCAGCGGTTCTCGAGCCCCTTGCTCGCCACCGCCACCGCGGTCTCATAGCGGTTCGCGCCGAACCAGCGTTCGGTGATCGTTCCCACGGCGCCGTTACCGGTGATGAGGGCGCGCAGCGCCGTGTCGGTGCTCGCGCTCACCACCCCGGTGCCACCCACGATGTAGCCGATCGTGATGTTGAGATCGTCCACCGCGTCGGCGATCGACGGCGGCACCGCGTCCTTCTGAACGAGCATGACCGGGCCCTTTGCCGCGCCGGCCACCGGGCCGACCGACAGTGCATCGGGGTAGTCCTCGCCGTACGCGAAGAAGGCCTTGAAGACCGCGTCCGCCCCGGCGATCTCCTCGTACCTCCGGGCGACCGCCGCCGACGTCTCGTAGCGGTTCGCGCCCGAGATGCGCTCGATGTCGTAGGTCGCGTCGAGCTGCGTGTACACCGCAGCTGAGACGACGCTCGTTCCGCCGATGACCCAGATCTTCCCGGGAGCGAGACGTGCGATCTCCGTGGCCGTCTCAGGCGGAAGCGCGTTCGCTTCCGTGAGCAGCAGCGGCGCGTTCAGGACCTTGGCGAGCGGCGCCGCGGAGAGCGCGTCAGGGAAGTTGCGCCCGTTGCAGAGCACCACATGGTCGGCCGACTTGAAGTAGGCGGAACTGGCCGCCGCGGCCGTGGCATACCTGTTCGCGCCGGAGGAGCGCGACTGGAGCTTGGTGTCCGACGTCGCGACGAGCACGTCGCTGTCGCCCATCAGGGGGCTCCCCTGGAACACGATGCGGTTCCCGAAGATGCTCGGGTACCGGTCGTAGATCTGGCTTCCGAAGCTCGGTGTCTGGAGGAGCGACAGCATCGGGAAGCCGTACCCGATATCGGACCCTATGAGGGCATCCTCGTACTCGTACCACGCCACACCGTCGTGGAAGATCGACGGGTGGCGTTCGCGCAGCACGTCGCTCACGGCGACATTGGCGATGCTGCCATCAGTGATGTCGCAGACGACAACGTCGTAGTCGGTGGCGGCGTCGTTGTAGGTGCCGACCGCGATTCGATTCCCGTGCAGTTCGATCGACTCCACGACGTCGGCGAAGTCCTCGAGCATGGTCCAATCACCGACAGGCAGCAGATCGCGCACGTACAGGCTGCCGCCGCTCACGACCAACGCGAGCCGACCGTTGTCGACGTCGTAGAGAGCTTCGCTGTATCCGACCGTGATCTGCTCGGCGGTATAGCCGCCCAGCCCGTACGCCCTGGCCCAGACGTCATCGTTGGTGTCGTCCCACCAGGCGATGAAGTTGCCATCGATCTTCGGCAGGATCTCGTCGGCCGTCGTCGCGCGCACATCGGACGAGGTGTTGGTGCTCCAGTCGTACACCTTGATGTCCCAGTTGCCGGATCCGTTGTCCTGGTACACGACCCGGCTCCCGGACACATCGGGGTCGGCCTGGACGCCGCCCGGATCGGGGATCGTGCGCACCACGTCGGTGGCGAGGTTCTTCACGCGGATCTGGTCGCCGTATTCGTAGGCAACGAGATAGCCGTCGATCACGGCGGAGTCTTCGTCTATGACGTCGCTTGCCGAGAGCGACACCGAAGTCCAGTCGACCGACGGGAAGATGATCTCGATGCCCGAAGCGGAGCCACCGAGCAGCATCACCACCAGCAGTACCGACAGAGCGACATGGCGGGTCGTGAGGTGTTTCATGATGTCCCTCCCCCGATTGTGATGACCGTCACACCAGTGCGGTCGCTATCCACTACCCGCCGCGCGGGGGAGCGTAACGCCTACAGGAGCATGAGTCGGTGAGAGGCGGAAGCCACCTCGTACGCCAGGCGGCTGGTCGCGCCAGCGCCCACACACAGATGCTTTGCATCTGTGGATGTACTGTTACACTATTCACCACGCTTAATGGTGCGGGTCCCGCACAACGGCGCTTTGGACCAGGTCGCAGCAGGGGTTGCTCCCGGTTCTCGCGTACCCATCGGATCGCCGGCCCCGGTGCATTGGCAGGGGAGCAGCATTGATAGAACTGACTGGCGTCAACAAGCACTTCGGACTACACCACGTCCTGAAGGATATCGATCTCGAAGTCCCGACCGGCCAGAAGCTGGTCATCATCGGTCCCTCCGGCTCGGGCAAGTCCACGCTCATCCGTTGTATCAACATGCTCGAGAAGCCCAGCAGCGGCCGGGTCGTCGTCGATGGTATCGATGTGACCGCCCACCGCGCGCCAATCGCGAAGGTGCGCCAGCAGGTCGCGATGGTGTTCCAGTCGTTCAACCTGTACCCGCACAAGACGGTGCTCGAGAACGTCACTCTGGCGCCCATCGTGGTCTCCGGCGTCTCCAAGGAGGAGGCCACCGAGTCGGGGCTGCGGTATCTGGAGCGCGTAGGACTGAGTGAGAAGGCCGACAAGTACCCCGCGCAGCTCTCCGGCGGGCAGCAGCAGCGTGTAGCCATCGCTCGCGCGCTCAACATGCACCCTAAGATCATGCTCTTCGACGAGCCCACTTCGGCGCTCGATCCCGAGATGATCCAGGAGGTGCTCGAGGTCATCATCGGACTCGCACAGGGCGGGATCACGATGCTCGTGGTGACCCACGAGATGGGCTTCGCGCGCGAGGCGGCCGATCGCGTGATCTTCATGGACGACGGGATGATCCTCGAAGACGGGACGCCCGAGCACTTCTTCGAGAACCCGCAGAATGACCGCACGAAGCTGTTCCTGAGCAAGATCCTACGGTAGTGCCCAGGGGGTATCCGGGGCCGCGACCGGCCCCGTGTCCGTCAGTACCGACTGCGTGAAGACGCAACCCGGCTCGTGTCCGGGGAGAAGGAGGAAGCATGAAGAGATCAGCACTGTTGTCTCTGCTTCTCGCGCTTGTGCTCGCGTTCAGCGCGTTCGCGCTGACCGGGTGCGGCTCCGAGGAGCCCGCCGAGGAGCCCGCGGCCGAAGAGCCTACTGGCGAAGAGCCGGCGGCTGAACTGCCCGCAGGCGTCCAGGCGATCGCCGACACCGGCAAGCTCCGCGTCGGCGTGAAGGCGGATGTCCCGAACTTCGGCCTGCAGGATGCGGCCACCGGTGAGTACGAGGGTATGGAGATCGACCTCGCCTACGCGCTCGCCGAGCGCATGGGTCTGTCGGCCGATGACGTGGTGTTCGAGGCCGTTACCGCCAAGACCCGTGGTCCGCTGCTCGACAATGGCCAGCTCGACGTGGTGATCGCCACCTTCACCATCAAGCCCGAGCGTCTGGAGCAGTGGAACTTCTCCGACCCGTACTACCAGGACGAGGTCGGTCTGCTCGTGAAGAAGGCCGGCGGCTACGAGAGCCTCGCCGACCTCGATGGCAAGGTCATCGGTGTGGCCCAGGGCGCGACCTCGCGTGACGCCGTCCAGGTCGAGGCCGACAAGCTCGGCATCAAGGTGGAGTTCCTTGAGTTCGCCACCTACCCGGAGATCAACGCCGCCCTCGAGTCGGGTCGCGTCGACGCGTTCTCCGTGGACAAGTCGATCCTGTCTGGCTATCTCACCGATGACTCCGTGATCCTGCCGGACGGCTTCTCGCCGCAGGACTATGGTGTCGCGAGCAAGCTCGGCACCGACGAGCTGCGCGACTTCATCAACGAGATGCTCGCCGAGATGCAGGAGAACGGCGACATGGACGAACTCCTGGCGAAGTGGAACCTCGGCTGATCGTTCGCGATCGAGCCTGAGACGCGCATGACAGAGCTCTTCGAGCGTATAGGCTTCCTGCAGCAGGGACCGTTCTCGGTTCCTCGCTGGGAGGCACTGTTCGCCAACATCGATCTGCTCTGGCAGGGCGCGCTCGTGACGCTTCTGGTGGCGTCCCTGGGGCTAGCGCTTGCGCTGGCCCTGGGGACGCTGTTCGGCGTCATGTCGTCCTCGCACTGGAAGATCGCGCGCGGATTCTCGCGGGCGTACGTGGAGTTCTATCAGAACACCCCGCTGCTCATCCAGGTGTTCATGATCTTCAATGCGCTACCGATCCTGTTCACCGGTATGTTCATACCGGTCATCGCCATCGGCGTACTGGGCGTGGGCATGTACCACGGAGCCTACATCGCCGAGGTCGTTCGCGCCGGCATCCAGTCGATCGGCCGCGGGCAGCTCGAAGCCGCGCTCTCACAGGGCTTCGGTTACATCGGGGCGATGCGCTACATCATCATCCCGCAGGCGATGCGCGTTGTTCTGCCGCCGCTCACCAATCAGGCGGTCAGCCTCATCAAGAACACGTCCGTCCTCGCGGTCATCGCCGGCGGCGACCTCATGTACGCCGGTGATGCCTTTGCGGGCCGCTTCGGCCACTACGGACCCACGTACATCGTCGTTGGCCTGCTGTACTTCGTCATGTGCTTCCCGCTCGCGCGCCTCGCGCGCAAGCTCGAGTCGCGGGCGAAGGAGGCGTGATGGACGCCTTCCTCAACAGCCCAGTCGCGGAGATGTTGTCCGATCCGGTACTGTACATCGGCCTCGGCAACGGACTTCTGCTCACGCTGGAGGTCGCCGCGATCTCGATCGTGCTGAGCTCGCTCTTCGGCACGGTCATCGGTGCCATGCGCTACTCCGGATTCCCGGTCATCAGCCAGGTCGCCACCACCTACATCGAGGTCATCCGCAATCTGCCGCAGATCCTGCTCATCCTGGTGAGCTACTTCGTGCTCGGACTGCCGGGCAAGTGGGCGGCTGTCATCGGCCTCACCATCTACACCACCGCGATCATCGCCGAGGTGATCCGGGGTGGCCTCAACTCGGTCCCGGTAGGTCAGTGGGAGGCTGCGCGGTCGCAGGGCTTCTCGTTCCTGCAGTCGATGTGGTACATCGTGCTGCCGCCGGCGGTGGTCAAGATGATCCCGCCGATCGTGTCCCAGTTCGTGACCGTGATCAAAGACTCATCGTTCGCGATGGTGATCGGCGCTGGCGAACTGATGTTCAAGGGCCAGATCCTCGCGGGCAAGTACTGGCGCCCGTCGCAGATCATCACGATCTACGTGATCATCTCGCTGACGTACTTCGCGATCAACTTCGCCATCTCAACGGTTGCGCGCCGTCTTCAGAAGAAGCTCTCCGTCGGTCGCGGTTCGATCGGGAACTGAGAGCAGCGAAGCATCCGGGACCGATGCGGTCCCACGTCATCCCCGTTTCGTGGACTTCTCCGCCATCAGCCGTCGTAGTCCGGGTACGGCTGTGAATACGTACGCATGTCCTTCGCGTCGGACATGCATGTACCCGCGATCCACGAGCCCTATCAGGTCGGCGCGGGCGGTGGAGTACGCGATATCGTACGAGCGCCTGTGGTAGTCGATGAAGAACGTGGCACCATTCAGGCGTATCGCCCGGCCAAGGATAGTGCGCTGTCGGTGGTTCAGTGTCGGGTCGAAGCGGAGCTGGGCTCGTAGCCGTTCGTACTCGGCCATGCGCTTGTCGATACTTGCAGCGAGTGTCCCAAGTGCGTGCCAGACGCTGTCGACGGCCCAGGTAACGAACCCAGTGAGGTCTCCGTGGTTATCCGCCGGCCAGAGTCGCGCATACTCGGCATAGCGGTGTAGCAGAACCTGGGAGATCGGCATGAGTTGCAGGGCCGGATAGCCTGAGCGGTGCATGTGGATCTGGAACAGCAGGCGGGCCAAGCCGACATCGCCGAGCTCGAACGGCCTGAGGTTCAGCACGGTGAAGTACAGCATGAGACCGTGGATGAGCGGGTGTGCCCACGGGTCCTGGCGGCTCACGGCCGCGAGCGCCCGCTCAAGGGTCGGCACGACCTCGTGCGCAAGCGGTGGCGAGTATGCCCCTGGCCAGCGGTCGACCGTGGCCTTCCGGGGGATGTTCTTCCGCCTGAAGGCCACACACTCGTCTCCATCGCACAGTTCCCGGGTCAGCATCCGCTGCACCTGGAGGACCGTGGAGACGTCCAGCGGGGACTCGGCGAGCGACGGTACCTCGCGCATCGTGCGGTAGAAGTTGACCACCAGGTGCTCGGTCCGGCTCCTCGGCTTCTGGCCTTGCCGCAAGAAGTTCCGCACGTCCTCCAAGCGGGTCGTCTCATCCGGGGTCAGGCAGACGGCGATCGCTTCGTCCATCAACGCATGTGAGGCGAACCGCTGCTGCTCGTCGCCAAGTCGCTCGAGCGACGAGACGAGTCGCCCGCTTGCCAGCATGTCGATCTGGTGCAGGCGCCGCTGGATGGCCGGGGTCGGAGTGTACCAGCGTGAGTCGACCGTGCCGAGCGTGATCTCGTGGGCGCAGAGGCGTCGCGCGAAGTCCAGCGTGTTCCAGGCGGCTGCCTGCGCTGCGGGGGAGAGCGCGGGTGTCCGACGCCGGAGCTCCTCTTCATACGCGTAATCCGTGTTCGCGGTACGCAGCAGCCTGTGGACATCCCCGGAGGGCATGGCGGCCAGAAGCTCGCGCAACTGCTCCCGTGCGGGTGTCGTCCCTGGCTCGATCACCTGGTCTCACTTCCTTCTATCGATTTCCGAGAGTTCGTGTTCAGAACGCCTCAGCGTGCGACCCGCTCTGTGCGCACTACCAGCGCTTCATCGACTCTACGCCAAACTATCGAATTTCGAAAGTTGCAGAGTTGCTCGTTGTGCGCGGTGATACTCCTGCGTCACCAGCGTGGCGCCGCCCCCGGCAAGGGCGACAACCGAAGATGGGGAAAGGGGTGTGGCCATGGCCGAAACGCTCTGGTTCGATTCGGCTACCTGGCTGGTGTGGGTCTCGCCGTTCCTTGGCGTCCTCGCAGCTGGGCTCAGCAGGCGCAGGGACCCGGTGATCGAAGGTGACCGGATCTTGCGGCACGACGTGCCGGCGCGCATCACGCACTGGACGCACGGGATCGGGACGATGTTCCTGCTGATCTCGGGCATCGCGCTCGGACTGTTCTTCACGCCGGCGCTCGTGAGCGGTGGGCAGGGCATCTGGACGTGGATGAACGTCCACTTCGCCTTCGTGGTGGTGTTCTTGTTCGGCACCTTCTACTACGGTGCCAACACGCTGCTTGCCACGAAGCGTTTCCGCGAGCATCTGCCGACCAGGAACGCCGTGGACTACACGAAGCGTCACTACGGCCTCCTGCTCGGCTTCAAGAAGCTCACGTTCCCTCCTGAGGCCAAGTACTTCGAGAGCGAGAAGATGGCCTACATCCTCGCGCTCGCGTCCACGGTCGTGATCATCCTCACCGGGCTTCTCAAGGTCGCGGCTCATGCCGTCGACATCCCCGCAGGCGTGATGGCGGTGACCACGCCCCTCCACGACGTCGCGACGGTGGCGATGCTCGCATTCTTCCTCGCCCACGTCTTCTTCGCGGCGGTGCTTCCGATGAGCTGGCCGGTGCTGCTATCGATGTTCACCGGCTACGTCTCGAAGGAGCATGCCGAGCATGAGCACGCCGGCTGGATGGCCGAGCTCGAAGGCCGCGAGATCACCGACAGCGCCGGCTAGGCGCCCTGCTTCCACGTCACAGAAAGGAATCACACGATGGCAGACAACGACACCACGGCCACCGGCTCCGGCGTCACACGCCGGCAGTTCGTGACCGGCGTGGGCGGCGCGGGGGTGGGCCTCGTCCTCGGCGGCCTGCTCGTCAAGGGCTTCATCCTTCCCGATCACGTCGTGGCCATACCGGCCTCCGAGGGCTACCTGCTGGTGGATAGGGTCAAGTGCGCGACATGCGCGAGCTGCATGCTTGCGTGTTCGGTCGCCCACTACGGGCGCGCGAACCCGTCGCTCTCCCGGATCCAGGTCGCCAATGATCCATTCGGCCTGTTCCCCAATGACGTCGCCCAGAACCAGTGCCGTCAGTGCCCCTACCCGCCATGCGTGGATGCGTGTCCCACGGGCGCGAACCACGCTGATCCGGAGACCGGCGTCCGCATGATCGACCCGGCCAAGTGCATCGGCTGCGAGCGCTGCGTCCACGCATGCCCGTTCACTCCTTCGCGCGTCCAGTGGAACTTCGAGGACAAGCACGCGCAGAAGTGCGATCTGTGCAAGGACACGCCCTACTGGGACGAGGAGGGTGGCGTGGGCGGTAAGCAGATCTGCGTGCAGGTCTGCCCCCACAACGCGATCTCATTCACCAAGGACATCCCGGTGCAGACCGACGCCGGATACCTGGTGAACCTGCGCCGTGACGACGCCTGGGGGAGCCTCGGCTTCCCGGTCTCCGATGACGGCATGGAGCTTTCGCCACAGGCGGCCCCGGCAGCGTCGGGCCACTAAGGTAGTCCACGTACCGGATACGACATTCATCGCGGCGTGTTCCGCGACAGCGGGAGAGGATAGACATGGGAGATGGATACGCACCTCGGATCTTGGTGGTCGATCTCAGCACTGAGACGATCGAGACCCTGGATACCGAGGAGTACAAGGAATGGGGCGGCGGCGTCGGAATGGGCGCGAAGCTGTTCTGGGACCTCTGTGAGGACAAGACGGTCGGCAGCTTCGACCCGGGCAACGTGATCACGCTCGGTGGAGGCGCCTTCTCCGGAACGCCGGTGCCGTCGGCGGCACGTACCGCGGTGACCGGCATCGGGCCGCAGGGGCATCCTACGGAGTGGTTCACAACATCGAACTTCGGCGGCCGCTTCTCGGCCATGCTCAAGTACGCCGGCTGGCAGATGGTCGCGGTCAAGGGCAAGGCGGAGAAGCCGGTGTGGATCGATATCCGCAACGACGAGGTCACCATCCGCGACGCGAGCGAGTCTGGTGACGGTCTGTGGGGCCTTGACGCCCATGAGACCCAGCGGGTCATCAACAAGATCCATGAGGCCGATGGCACGTGGAGAAGCTACGGCGAATCGCGCGACAGTGGTCGCACCACACAGCACCCCGCCATCGTCACGATCGGTCTGGCCGGCGAGAACATGACCCACATCGCGAGTCTCACCCACGATGGCGGCGCGGGCGCAGGTCAGGGCGGCTTCGGCGGTGTGTTCGGCTCCAAGAACCTGAAGGCCATCAGCGTGATCGGCACCGGTTCGATCGAGGTCGCCGACGCGGCAGAGCTGCTCTCCGCGCGCCTGTGGGCTGCGGACAACTACGGCTACCAGCCGGATGATCTGAAGGCGTTCCCTATCAGCATCACCGGAATGCCCTTCTCGGGCATCCCCTCATCGGGCACAGCGTTCGGTACGGCCTCGCGCCCGGAGGGTTGTATGAACTGTCATCGGTCGTGTCACGGCGTACGCAACGCTCGTGGTCTGGGCAACGGGAGCCACTGCTACGACACGCAGATCTACCAGACGCCGGAGATGACCGCCACAGGGAAGATCACCATCGACACCCAGGGGCGCCTCGCCGACCTCATGCAGGGCTACTCCATCAACGCGTTGATGCTCGACACAGTGGGCTACTGGCTTGGCCAGCTCCACAAGAAGGGCCTGGTGGGACCCGGCAACGTCGTGGACACGGACATCTTCGAGAAGTACACGTTCGGCACGTACGAGTGGGCCGCCGAGATGCTTGCCCGCATGGCCGAGAAGCGCGAGATCGGTGCGCTCCTGGCCGAGGGTCCCGCACGCGCGGCCGAGAAGCTCGGCCGTCTTGAGGAGGATGTGAAGTCCGGCGATCTTCCGCTCCAGGAGTGGGGATGGCCTCACCATTACGACGGTCGCACGGAAGCGGAGTGGGGACTTGCGTCGTTGCTGAGCAGCCGCGACTCCAACGCCCACGACTTCAACTGGATCTGCATGTGGACGGTCACGCTGCACACCCTCTACGGTGCTCCGATGCCGGTCGACGCAGCCCAGATGGCTGAGATCATCGGAAGCAAGGTCGCGCCGTACAACGATCCGATGATGATCAACTACAGCGACGATGCCATCTACAGCGAGTCGATGGCCAAGCTCGTGTCGTGGTACGTGGCCTACTACCACTACTACAAGAACTCGATGGGTCTGTGCGACTGGGCGTACGCCGACTTCGTCAACCCGAACACCGAGGACAAAGCCGGTCTCACCGGCATCGCGGAGCCCCGGTACGTCAAGGGCGTCACCGGTCGTGAGGAGCCGCTCGAGGATGGCATCAAGCGCGGCACGCGGATCTGGAACCTGCACCGTGCCATCTTCATCCTCCAGGGCCGTCATCGTGACCAGGAGGTCTACGGGCAGTACATGTACGAGGTTCCGTCCCTCCCGGTTCCCGGCTACATGCTGATGTCATCACCGAACGTCCTTCCTGTGTACGAGAACGGTGAGTGGAGCTACAAGATGGTCGCCGGGCGTGTGGTCGACGCGGCGCGGCTGGAGGAGTGGAAGTCCCTCTACTTCGAGTTCGAGGGCTGGGACCCCGCCACGGGTTGGCCGAAGCGCGACACGCTTGAGTCCATGGACATGAAGTTCGTGGCTGATGAGCTCGAGAAGGCCGGGAAGTTGGGAGCATGATGACGACACTCACCAAGCCCACCGAGGAAGAAGCCCGTCGGTTCACGAGGGCTGTGGACGGCGGCCAGGCCTTCGTAGGCACGGTCATGTCGCCCAGCGCGGGATCGTCGGCGGCCAGGCTCCTCTCGCTCGGGATGGTCCAGCAGTTCCTCGAGGACCGTACGATCGAGGACTTCCGGGCGGCGGGCCTTCGGCTGAACATCCACTACGCCGACTTCGGCTTCCTGGCTCAGTGGTTCGACGAAGTCATCGGTGACGCCGAGCTCGCGGGTGCCATCAGCGAGTTGCATGCGACAGGCGAGGCGTTCGGCATGCTCGTCCCGCGCGTCAAGGAGCTCCTGCAGGAGCGGATCGATCAGTGTGAAGAAGTGCTGGAGCCGGTCGCCGAAGCGGCCACCACGTAAGGGTTCGAGCGGTGCGGTCGCGGATGGCAGACACCCGCGAACGCACCATCGGCACTGCATGAGACCGCCGGTAGATCGATGAAGGGAGTCGTGATCCGATGAAGGAATCGCTTCAGAGACTCGTCGCGATAGTCGCGACGGTCGTTATCGTCACTGCGCTCGGTTTGATGGTGGGATGTTCGGCCGACGACTCGGCCGAACCGGTTGAAGAGCCCGTCGCTGAGCCCGCCGCCGAGGAGCCGGCCGAGGAGCCGGTGTCGGGCCAGGAGGTCCTCGAGGGCGCGTGCGTGCAATGTCATGACGCCAGCAGGATCTTCGTCCAGGGCTACGGCGCTGACTGGAGCGCGATCGTCCAGGAGATGAACACCGCTCACGGCGCGTCGCTCACCGACGAGGAGCAGGCTGCCGTTGTCGAGTTCCTCGGGAGTCGCGAGCTGCCGGTCGGTGAGGACGTGGTGGCGAGCAAGTGCGGGACCTGCCATGACGCACAGCGCATCTACGAGCAGGGTGGCAGCGCCGATTGGGCGGCCATCGTCCAGCAGATGACCGAGGTTCACGGCGCGCAACTCACCGAAGAGGAGAGGGCCGCCGTCGTCGAGTTCCTCGAAGGTCTCGTGACCGAGTAGCCCAGGGCCACGACGTTCCCCGATGCCACCGGCGCCGTCGCGATCGCTCGGAGTGCCAGGTTTCTTGCCGGAGGCCTTACACGACAACGCCTGAGCGGCGATGGCACCCCCTTACCGCCGGAGCGGGTGTCGGGTACACGTGTGGGGGCCGGGTCTTCGGACCCGGCCCATCTCACATCTGGGGGCGTGGATCGGATCCGATGGAGTATGCTGGTGCTGATCTCCCGCGTCGGCCTTCATCGTTGGGCGCCAAGTACGATCCTCTCTTCCATAACGACATCTTCGTGGTCCTCGTGGTCGACCCCCTGGAGCGCACGATCGTCGACGCCAACCCTGCCGCAGCCGTCTTCTACGGCTTCACGCGAGAGCAGATGGCGGGCCTGCCTCTGTCTCGGATCGAGGGCTCGCTCGGCGTCCAGTCGCATCGCGTGGCCGATGGCTCGCCGCGCACCGTCGATGTACGGATCATCCCCACCGAGCTTGACGGCCGGGCCGTCGAACTGTGGATGGTCTACGACCTGACGGTATGCGCCGAGGTGCGGCGCTCGCTCGCCGTCGAAGCGCAGACCTGGCGCGCGATGATGGAGCACTCACGAGACGGCATCGTGGTGCTCGATGGCCACGGAGGCGTGTTCGAGGCCAACAAGGCGTTCGCACGCATGCTCGGACGCTCGCTTGAGGAGGTCCGCGGACTCAACGTCTGGGACTGGGAGAACCTGAACGATCGCGTCCAGATCGAGGCCATGCTGGACGAGGTCGACGTGGCCGGACGCCACTTCGAGACGCGACACATCCGCAAGGACGGCAGCACCTACGACGTGGAGATCGCAACCACCGGCATCACGCTCGAGGGCGAGAAGTGCATCTTCTGCATCTGTCGGGATATCACAGACCGCAAGATCGCCGAGGCTGAGATCGAGCATCGTCACGATCTCATGCGGTACATCATCGAGCATGACAGTGCCGGGGTGGCTGTCCACGACCGTGACCTGAAGTACGTCTACGTCAGCAGGCACTATCTCGAACAGTACGGAGTCCGTGAAGATGACGTGATCGGCAGGCATCACTACGATGTGTTCCCCGACCTGCCGGAGAAGTGGCGCGACGTGCACCGCCGAGCGCTCGCGGGTGAGATCTGCGCCGGTATCGAGGATCCGTTCGTGCGCGCTGACGGGCACACTGACTGGGCCGACTGGGAGTGCCGCCCATGGTACGAGCGCGACGGATCAGTGGGCGGCATCATCATCTACACGGAGGTCGTGAACGAGCGGCGCGAGGCGCAGCAGGCCCTCCGTGAGAGCTTGGAGCGGCTGCGCACACTCAGTGACAACATCCCCGACGGGTGTCTGTATCGGATGGAGGCGGATGGGCCGGACGCTGCCCGCCGATACGTGTATGCCAGTGCCGGGATCGAGCAACTGCATGAGGTGACACCGGCGCAGGCCATCGCTGATTCGTCGCTGGTATACGGGCAGCTGTTCCCTGAGGACAGAGACCTCATAGCCAGGCTGGAGGGTGAGCGTATCTCGCCAGGAGATCGTTTCGAGGCCGAGATCCGGTACCGGCTTCCCTCCGGCGCGATCCGGTGGAGCCACATCTCCTCGGAGACGGTGATCAGGGACGACGGCACGTACGTGTGGGATGGGGTGGAGGTCGACATCACCGACCGCAAGGAGGCCGAACTCGAGCTTGCCCGGCATCGCGATGAGCTCGAGGCGCTGGTGTCTGAGCGGACGGCGCAGCTCGAGCACACCAATGCTGAGCTGGCCGAGGCAAGCCGGGCGAAGAGCACCTTCCTCGCGAACATGAGCCACGAGCTCCGCACGCCCCTGAACTCGATCATCGGCTTCTCCGATGTGCTGCTCCACGGTCTCGCGGGTACCATGAGCGACCGACAGCACGACCAGATCGAGATGATCCACCGGAGCGGCATGCACCTGCTTGCGCTGATCAACGACATCCTGGACCTCTCGAAGATCGAGAGCGGGCGAGTGTCGCTCAAGGTGAGTACGTTCAGTGCGGTCGACCTTGTCCGGGATGTGCTCGGTTTCTTCGAGACGCAGGCCGCAGAGAAGGGCCTTCTGCTCGACTGGGCGGCCCCCGATGACGACCTGATGCTTCGGTCCGACTCGATGAAGGTGCGACAGATACTGCTCAACCTGGTGGGCAACGCAGTGAAGTTCACCGACAGGGGTTCGGTGCGGGTACGGCTCGAGCCAGGTCCGACGGGCGGTGCTCGCATCACTGTACGCGACACGGGGCGCGGGATCGCGGCGGATCTGCTGCCGCGCATCTTCGAGCCGTTCTGGCAGTGCGATGACGACATCACCCGGATGAGGCCCGCTGGCACGGGCCTCGGGCTCGCCATATGCCGGGAGTATGCCGAGATGCTCGGCGGTACCCTGCGTGTCGACAGCGAACTCGACCAGGGCTCCACCTTCACGTTGGAGGTTCCGGTACTGGATGCGGAGTCCGGGGTACGTCACTGAGCCGGGCGCCCAGCGCACTCTGTGCCCGCCGGCCTGTCCGCATGCCCTCTTGTATCCACGTGTCGCGACGCCTGTTACGCTGTGGGCATACCGCTCGTTGCAGCGGGCTCGAGAGGTAGCTGGCACATGGTGCTCACGCTGATACAGAATGTGGCGCTCATCGTCATGCTCGCGACGATCCAGCGGTACCTTGCACGGCGGCTGCCGACCGGCTCATGGGCGCGCCGCACCGTGTCTGGTGCGTTGTACGGCCTTGTCGCGGTGATCGGCATGATGATCCCCTTCGGTCTCGCCGAGGGCATCTTCTATGATGGCCGCTCGATCGTCATGGGGCTGGCGGGACTGTTCGGTGGGGCGCCTGTCGCCGTCATCGCTGCACTCATCGCTTCGGCGTACCGCGTATACCTCGGGGGTGCGGGTGTTCCGGCGGGTGTGCTGACCATCGCGTTGACCGCCGCCGCGGGCGTGGGCTTCCACTACCTTGTCCGAGCGAGGCCCGGACTGCTTCGCATACCCGGGCTGATGGCCTTCGGCATCGTGCTCCACCTGCTCACGCTGCTCGCGCAGTATCTGCTGCTGCCGGTGGGCACCGCGTCGGGGATCGTGGGGACCGTGTGGCTGCCGGTGATGACGCTCTTCCCCCTTGGGACCGTGCTCACGGTGCGGCTGATGCTCGATCAGGACGAGCGCGAGAGCGCCCAGGTCGATCTCGCAAGGGCCGCCGCATCGGCCGAACACCGCGCGGCTGAGGCCGAGTTGCTCGCGCGGGCAGGAGCCGACCTGCTCACCTGCGAGAACCGCGATCGAGTGTTCTCGGTGATCGAGGAGTTCTTCGGCGCGCTCTTCCCCCGGGACATCATCGTGGTGAACGAGGCGCGGCTTGACGACGGCGTTCTGTTCACGCGCAGTATCGTGGGCATCGATGCCGATCTTGTGCGTCGCGGTGAGGAGCTGGCGGGTTACCGTGTGGTCGGAAAAGCGATCAGCCCGGCAGGGGAGTACGAGCCGCTGTACAGCTCAGGACGGCTGCTCGAACTCGAGGGGGGCCTTGCCGAGGTTGCCGCTGACGAGCTATCGCCGGCGGCCGCGGAGGCGATCGCCAGCACGTTCGGCATCCACAACGTGTGGACGATCGGCGTATCCGATTCCGTCAGCACCTATGCGGGCATCGCGATCCTCGTGCGCCGCGCTCACGCGCAGGCGCCGCGCGGCGTGGTCGAATCCTTCGCTCGTCTGTGCTTCGCGGCGCTGGCGCGCATCGATGCGGTGGAGCGCCTGGCCGAGAGCGAGGCGCAGCAGTCGCGGCTCTTCGAGAACATGAGCGAAGGCCTGCTGCTGGGTGAGGCCATCCTCGACGACGATCGGCTTCCCGTCGACTTCCGGTATCTGCGGGTGAACTCCGCCTTCGAGCGCATGTTCGGCATGGCCGCGGAGGACCTGGTGGGGCGAACGGCGCGTACGGTCGCACAGTACGTACCTCATGAGCGGATCGAACTGTACGGACATGTAGCGCTCACCGGCGTCCCTGCTCGGCTTGATGAAGTCGCCATCGATGGCGAACGCGAGTTCGAGATGATCGTATACTCGCCGCAATACGGGCAGTTTGCGGTGATCGTCAGCGATGTGACGGAGCGCGTCTTGGCGGAGCGGGAGCTTGATCGCTATCGCGCCCATCTTGAGGAGCTCGTCTCCGAGTGAACCGCTGATCTCGTCAAGGCGAACGAGGAGCTCTCGGCCACGAACGAGGAGCTGCAGCGCGCCACAGAAGCGAAGAGCGCCTTTCTCGCCAGCATGAGCCACGAGCTGCGCACGCCCCTGAACTCGATCATCGGCTTCTCGTCACTGCTCGCCGAGGGCCTGATCGGTCCTGTGACGGACGAGCAGCTCGAGAAGATCGGGATCATCAACCGCGCGGGGCAGCACCTGCTTGCGCTCATCAACGACGTTCTTGACCTGGAGAAGGTCGCGGCTGGCCGAGTCGAGATACATGTCGAGCGGTTCTCTCCCGCTCGGCTGGTGTATGAAGTGGCGGATACGGTGGCGCCGTTGGCGCACGAGAGAGGGTTGGACCTGCGCGTGGCTGTGGGCGAGGATGTGCCTGATCTGGACAGCGATCATGCCAAGGTGCGTCAGATCCTGCTCAACCTGGCGGGTAATGCCATCAAGTTCGCCGACGCGGGGCACATCGACATGTCGGTGTCCCGGGACGACGACGCGAACACCGTTTCGCTCAAGGTCGCGGATTCTGGGCCGGGCATCGCCGAGCAGGATCACGCGCGAGTGTTCGAACGGTTCACCCAGGTTGACGGGCCTGGGCGCATCAAGCCCGCTGGCACGGGGCTCGGCCTGGCGATCTCCAGGGAGTACGCGGAGCTCCTTGGCGGCACGCTTGAGCTCGCGAGTTCCTCGGGCGCGGGCTCGACGTTCACGCTTCGGCTGCCGCTCACGAGCGACTGACGGTCGCCCATCCGGGTGCGTACGCCACGGTCAGGCGTGCGGCGCGCTCAGTCTGCTGGGGTGAGCAGGACGGACACGTGATCGATCACGCCGAGCGGGTCGATGGGCTTTGTGATCACGGCGTCCATTCCGGCATCCAGACACCTCTGCCGGTGCTCGGCCATGGCGTGCGCGGTGACCGCGATGATGATGATGGGCGGTGCTCCGGTCTCTGCCTCATGCGCACGGATGAGTGCGGTCGCTTCCATGCCGTCGAGCAGGGGCATCTGGATGTCCATAAGAGCCGCGTCATACCGCGTCTCCCTGCAGGCCGCTACAGCCTGCTCGCCGTTTGCGGCTTCGTCCACGGTCGCGCCTGCCGCGGTGAGGATCGTCTTCATCAGGTCCCTGCTCGGGTCGTTGTCGTCGACCACCAGCAACCGCCTGCCCCGCAGTGCGTTCGCATCCATCCTGTGTCTCCCTCTGGGGGTTCATGTAGGCCGCTGTCGATCGGCGCGAAGCCAGCCGCCCCGCCACGATGCCGGCGTGCGCGTCCTGATACCACTCTAGAGGGTGGATACCCCTCTGTCAGGCATTGCCCGCGCCTGTAGGCGGTATCCGCCGACGCTGACGATGGGCCCTCCGCCGGGTGACAACGGCGTTGCGGACCATCGTGCTCGCACCGTACAGACCCGGTATTCGCGTCATCCCTGGCCGTAGCGGTCGGTTACGGGCTAGAATGGCCCGTTATGATCCAGCTTACAAACCTCTCCAAGACATACTGCACGCGTGGTGTCGAGCACACCGCGCTCGAGGACGTCAGCCTCACCATCGAGGATGGCGACATCTTCGGCATCATCGGCATCAGCGGCGCGGGCAAGTCCACGCTGGTCCGATGCATCAACCTGCTCGAGAAGCCCACATCGGGATCGGTCGTCATCGACGGCGTGGACGTGACCGCGTTCGAGGGCCGGCAGCTCTCCGACCTCCGCGCCACGATCGGCATGATCTTCCAGGACTTCAACCTGTTCGCGCAGCGGACCGTGCTCGAGAACGTGACGTTCCCGCTCGAGATCCGCGGCGACGATCGGGCCGACCGCGAGCGCCGTGGGATGGAGCTCCTCGACCTCGTGGGCCTGTCGGCCAAGGCGAAGCAGTATCCCTCGCAGCTCTCGGGCGGCCAGCAGCAGCGCGTGTCGATCGCTCGTGCGCTTGCCAATCACCCCCGCGTGATCCTGTGCGACGAGGCCACCTCGGCACTCGACAGTCTCACCACGAACTCCGTTCTCAAGCTCCTACGGCAGATCAACCAGGACATGGGCGTCACGATGGTGGTCATCACCCACGAGATCGGCGTGGTGGAGAAGATCTGCAACCGGGTCGCCGTTATC
This sequence comes from uncultured Coriobacteriaceae bacterium, assembly GCA_964610065.1. Classification (GTDB taxonomy): domain Bacteria; phylum Actinomycetota; class Coriobacteriia; order Anaerosomatales; family Anaerosomataceae; genus Anaerosoma. The sequence goes on from CAZSUO010000025.1 coordinate 18,266, forward strand.
GACGGATCGCGTATCGTTGAGCAGGGGAGTGCCGCTGAAGTGCTGGACGATCCACAGGCCGACGTGACGAAGCGACTGTTGGGGCGGGTGCGTTGGGATGCGTGAGTTCCT
>CAZSUO010000025.1:18476-19861 GCA_964610065.1 uncultured Coriobacteriaceae bacterium
GACAAGCGGAACCGGTAGGCAGGACACCCACCGAGGTCAGACACGGCCAGAAAGCCGTATGAGAAGAAAGGCGTGCGTTCATGAGAAGGACCTTCACCATCGCATCACTGGTACTCGCACTCGCGCTCGGCGTGCTCGGCCTTGCCGGTTGCTCCCCGGATGACGGCACCACCTCCGGCGACACCGCATCAGACGAGCTTGTTGTGCTCAAGGTGGGCGCGTCGCCCACACCTCACGCCGAGATCCTCGAGCAGGTCGCCGAGGACCTCGCTGCCGAGGGCTACGAACTCAAGATCGTCGAGTACACCGACTACGTGCTCCCCAACACCGATGTCGAGGCCGGCGAGATCGACGCGAACTACTTCCAGCACATCCCCTACCTCGAGGACTTCAACGCCGAGAACGGTACGTCCATCGTCTCGGCCGCGAGCATCCACTTCGAGCCGCTCGGCCTGTACGCGGGCAAGTCCGCATCGATCGACGCGCTGCCCGAGGGCGGCAAGGTGGCAGTGCCCAACGACGCCACCAACGAGGCCCGCGCGCTGCTGCTGCTGGAGCAGGAGGGCATCATCACCCTCAAGGACGGTGCTGGGATCAAGGCGACCGTGAACGACATCGCGGAGAACCCCAAGAACATCGAGTTCATCGAGGTCGAGGCAGCGGCCGTGCCAGCCATGCTCGCCGACGTGGACCTCGCGGTCATCAACGGCAACTACGCGCTTTCGGCTAACCTCTCGGTAGCCGATGCGCTCGCCAGCGAGGCCTCTGACGGCCTGGCGGCCGACACCTACGCCAACATCGTCGCCGTCGCCGAGGGCAACGAGGACGACGCCGGCATCCAGGCGCTCGTGAAGGTGCTGACCTCCGAGAAGATCCGTACGTTCATCGAGCAGCAGTACAGCGGTTCGGTGGTCGCGGTCTTCTAGGCGCATACGATCGTTCGAAGGCCGTCCGCAGCGATAGGTGCTGTTGCGGGCGGCCTTCGTGCGTTACGGTATGCGCATGGCTACCACACGCTCCGTATTCGACATCCTCGGCCCGGTGATGATCGGCCCCTCATCGAGCCACACCGCGGGCGCTGTCAGGCTCGGACTGCTGGCGCGGGCGATCCTGGGCTCGCAGCCTGAGCGGGCGGTGATCACGCTCCACGGCTCATTCGCCAAGACCGGCCGCGGTCACGGCACCGACCTTGCGATCGTGGCCGGCCTGCTCGGCATGCGGCCCGATGACCTCGAGATCACGCGCGCCTTCGAGCGCGCCGCCGAGCGGGGGATGGTGTTCAGTATCGGCGAGGGTGATCTGGGCGATGTGCACGCCAACACCGCGCTCCTGGCGCTTTCGGTGGGCGACAGCACGGTGGAGATCCAGGGCTCGTCGGTGGGTGG
>CAZSUO010000026.1:0-10510 GCA_964610065.1 uncultured Coriobacteriaceae bacterium
GAGTGCCACGGCACCGACGTCACCCGTATGCATGGCACCGACTTCCGCCTGTCGGGCGAGGAGCCTCCGGGCTGCGCCGCCTGCCACGCTGAGGGCGTCACGCCGTCGACGACCTGCCTGGGGGTGTGTCACCCCTCTGCCGGGTTTGGGCTGTGGCACGACTCACGGCTCGGGCACGGTACGTTGGAATCAAGCATCGCCGTCAGCAGTCAGGGTTGTGTCTCCTGCCATGGCTCTGACCTTTTCGCGGTCACCGCTGAGGGGCACGCAGGGTGTAGTTGCCACGGTGCTGCTCGTGGCTCGGGCAGCACCTCGTGCGAGGGTTGTCACACCAATCCGATGGACCCGCTTGCTGAGTATCCGTACCACGTAGACTCCCACGCAGTGTGGGAGCAGACAGCGAGGGGCACGCAGAGCGGTCAGTGCGTAAACTGCCATGGGCGACAGCTTGTTGCGATCAGGCCCTCGTCCAGCTTCCACTACAAGGAGGACCACGGCGGCTGTGTCTGTCACTACTACGACACACTGTTCACCGCTGATTATCAGCCGACCGGCTCTACGACCGCTGACGCGACGGAGTGCGTGAGTTGCCACGGCGGAGCATTCGAACCTCATGGAGGGATCTTCACCGGTAGCCAATAGGGCTGGACGACAGTCGGGTGATGCACGCTTGTATGGCCCGCCCACCACTGGGCATCGGTTGAGATCACGCGGCGTCATCCTTGCGACGACCCGAGCTTCCGCATATACTCGCACCCTTACCAACCACAGAGCACGATCGGCGTTGACGGGGAACAGTAGAGGTCAATCCCAGCTGTAGAGAGTCGGGGACGGTGGAAACCCGGCGCGGGACGCTTCGAAACTCACCCCAGAGCCACCCGGAAGAACGGTGCGGCGCCCGAGGCGGACGACCTCCGCAGGGGCCAGCCCAGTAAGACGGGTCGGTGGCATCCGTTACCTGCCGCATGAGTAGACGCCCGTGCATCAGGCAGGGTGTCGTTCTCGGACAGTCCGCAACGGATCCCGGAGAGCGCATACAGTCGCTTCTCCGTGTCGCCACATCCGTGCATCCTGGCTGTCCGTCCACTCGCTCCATGCGGCACAACGGGTCCCCGCCCAGAGAGGCAGGGCCGGAGCATGGAGTATCGAAGCGATCGGATGAAGATGGGCCCCTCGAGGGCTCCTCATCGCAGCCTCCTGAAGGCCGACGGCCTCATCGACGAGGAGATCTCGCGACCGCTCGTGGCGGTCATCAACTCGGCGAACGAGATCATCCCGGGTCACGTGGGGATGGACCGCATCGCCGAAGCGGTGAAGACCGGCGTGCGCATCGCCGGTGGCACACCGCTTGAGATCTCGACGATCGGCGTTTGCGACGGCATCGCGATGGGGCACGACGGCATGCGCTACTCGCTCGCCAGCCGCGAGGTGATCGCCGACTCGGTGGAGATCGCGGTCTCCGCACACGCGTTCGACGCCGTCGTCCTCATCCCCAACTGCGACAAGGTCATCCCCGGGATGCTCATGGCTGCCGCCCGTCTCGACCTCCCGACCGTGGTGGTGTCTGCGGGTCCGATGCTGGCCGGTCGCTGGGAGAACCGGCACGTGGATCTGGACACGGTGTTCACCGCCGTTGGCGCGCACGCCGCGGGCGAGGTCAGCGATGCATCGCTGCTCGAGCTCGAGAACAACGCCTGCCCCACCTGTGGCAGCTGCGCCGGCATGTTCACCGCCAACTCGATGAACTGCCTCACGGAGGCGATCGGAATGGGGCTCCCGGGCAACGGCACCGTCCCGGCCGTGTACTCGGAGCGCATCCGCCTCGCCAAGCGTGCCGGCATGCAGGTCATGCGGATGCTCGAGCGGGGCATCACCGCCCGTCAGATCATGACACCGGCTGCCATCACCAACGCGATGACCGTGGATATGGCCTTCGGCGGCTCCTCGAACACCGTGCTCCACCTCACCGCCATCGCGGCCGAGGCGGGTGCGCCGATCACGCTCGACGATTGGCAGGCGGTCTCCGAGCGCACCCCTAACCTTGTGCGCATCTCCCCGGCCGGCGAGATGCACATCGAGGACCTCTACTTCGCTGGCGGCATCCCGGCCATCATGGCCGAGCTTGCGAAGGCCGGGCACATCGATACCGCCGCACTCACCGTCACCGGTGGCACCGTGGCCGAGAACCTGGCGCAGGTGCCCGGAGCCGACGGTCGGGTCATCCGCACGCTTGATGCCCCGTATGCCCCCTTCGGCGGCTTGCGCGTGATGAAGGGCGACCTCGCTCCCGCGGGCGCCGTGGTGAAGCAGTCAGCCGTGGCACCCGAGATGCGGCAGCACAGCGGTCCCGCGCGGGTCTTCGAGTCCGAGGAGGCGGCGAGTGCGGCCATCCTCGGCGGGCAGATCCGCGAAGGCGACGTGATCGTGATCCGGTACGAGGGCCCGATGGGTGGCCCGGGTATGCGAGAGATGCTCTCGCCGACCGCGTCGGTCAAGGGCAGGGGGCTGGCCACGAGCGTTGCGCTCATCACGGACGGTCGCTTCAGCGGCGCCACCTCAGGCGCGTCGATCGGCCATGTGAGCCCGGAGGCCGCCGCGGGCGGACCGATCGCGCTCGTGCGTGAAGGCGACACCATCTCCATCGACATCGATGCCGGGTCACTCACGCTGGAGGTCGATGAGACCGAACTCGAGGCCCGCCGTGCGGCATGGGTCGCACCCGAGCCCAAGGCGAAGCGGGGCTACCTGGCCCGTTATGCCCGGTTCGTGACCGGGGCCGAGCGGGGGGCGGTGCTCGAATGCTGAGGATGTACACACGCGGCGCCTGGCGACTGTGCCAGCACGTCGATCAAGCACGACGGACCGATCGGGAGGTGAACGCATGAAGATGACCGGCGCACAGGCCATAGTCAGATCGTTGCAGGAGGAGGGTGTCGAGGTCGTATTCGGCTACCCGGGCGGCGTGGTGCTTCCGCTGTTCGACGCGCTCTATGAGGCGGAGGGCATCCGCGTCATCCTCACGCGTCACGAGCAGGGCGCCACACACGCCGCCGACGCGTACGCGCGGGTGACCGGCAAGCCCGGCGTTGTGATCGTCACGAGCGGACCGGGAGCCGCGAACACGGTCACCGGCATCGCAAACGCGTACATGGACTCGGTGCCGATCGTGGTGATCACCGGACAGGTGGCCACGCACGTGCTCGGCACCGATGCTTTCCAGGAGACGGACATCACCGGGATCACCATCCCCATCACCAAGCACAACTACCTTGCCGATGATCCGGCTGACATCCCCTCGATCATGGCCGAGGCGTTCCACATTGCAACGACGGGTCGTCCGGGCCCGGTGCTCATCGATCTGCCGGTCGACGTGTCGCGGGGCGAGATCGATTTCAAGTATCCCGAGCGCGTGAACCTGCCCGGCTACAAGCCCACCGTGAAGGGACACGCCAAGCAGATCCACCAGGCCGCCGCCCTCATCGCGAAGGCCCGCAAGCCGCTGCTCTACGTTGGCGGAGGCGTGCTGTCGAGCAACGGCGCGAAGGAGTTGAAGGAGCTTGCCGAGCTGATGCAGCTCCCGGTGGTGACCACGCTGATGGGCAAAGGCGCATTCCCCGAGGACCATCATCTGTTCGTGGGCATGCCGGGTATGCATGGCGGCAAGTTCACCAACTACGCGATCACCGAGACCGACCTGCTCCTGGGCATCGGCGTCCGCTTCGATGACCGGGTGACCGGCAAGCTCGCGACCTTCGCAAGCAAGGCGAAGGTCGTGCATGTGGACGTGGACCCGGCCGAGATCGGCAAGAACCGCCCCGTTGACGTGCCGATCGTCGGCGATGCCAGAACGGTGATAGCGGCGATCACAGCCGAGCTTCGCAAGATGAACGCCGAGCCGCGCACCGATGCGTGGATGCGCGTGATCGATGACTGGCGCGCGCGGTATCCGTTCCACTACCACGCCAACGAGCAGGCGATCATGCCGCAGTACGTGGTGGAGCGCGTGCGCGAGCTCACCAAGGGCAGGCCAACGGTGTTCACCACCGAGGTGGGGCAGAACCAGATGTGGGCGTGCCAGTATCTGCGCATCATCGAGCCGCGCACGTGGGTCTCCTCCGGCGGCCTCGGCACGATGGGTTTCGGCCTGCCGGCGGCCATCGGCGCCCAGCTCGGACGGCCAGACCATCTGGTCATCGATATCGCGGGTGACGGCTCGATCCAGATGAACTCGCAGGAGCTTGCCACGGCGGCCATCAACAAGCTTCCGGTGAAGGTGATCATCCTCAACAACGGCTACCTCGGCATGGTGCGGCAGTGGCAGGAGCTCTTCTACGAGCACCGCTACTCGTCCTCCACGTTGCCGCAGGACTGTCCCGACTTCGTGAAGCTTGCCGAGGCCTACGGCGCGCTCGGTGTCCGGGCCACCACGCCCGCCGAGCTCGATGACGCGCTCGCAGCGGCGTTCGCGTTCGATGGCCCGGCGGTCGTGGACGTGCGCGTGGAGCGCGAGGAGAACGTGTTCCCGATGGTGGCGCCGGGCGGATCGATCGACGAGATGCTCGGCGGGATCCCCGGGGGCCCGGTGTCAGAGATGCTTGACGGGGAACTTCTCGAGGAGGTGTGGGAGTAGATGAAGCACACGCTTTCCGTGCTCGTGGAGAACAAGCCGGGCGTGCTCACGCGCGTGGCATCGCTGTTCGCGCGTCGCGGCTTCAACATCGACTCGCTTGCGGTTGGACCCACCGAGGACCCGACGATCTCTCGCATGACGATCGTGGTCTCGGCGGACGAGACCGCGCTCGAGCAGGTCACGAAGCAGCTCTACAAGCTGATCAACGTGCTCAAGGTCCAGGACCTCGACCCGCACGACATGATCGATCGAGAATTGGTGCTCTACAAGGTGAGCGCGCTTCCCGAGCGGCGCCACGAGATCATCGAGATCGCCAACGTGTTCCGCGCCAAGATCGTCGATGTCGGACGGGCGAGTCTCACGATTGAAGCGACAGGTACCGGCGACAAGCTTGCGGCGATGGAAGACCTGCTGCGGGCGTACGGCATAAAGGAACTGGCCCGCACGGGGAAGATCGCGCTGGCGCGCGGTTCCCGGGACGCATAGGAGGAGACATCATGGCGACCGTCTATTACGAGAACGACTGCGACATCTCACTGGTGCGCGATCGCAAGATCGCGGTCATCGGATACGGCTCGCAGGGGCACGCTCACGCCCTCAATCTGCATGACAGCGGCTGCGACGTCCGCGTGGGCCTGCGCGCGGGCTCCAAGAACTGGGAGAAGGCCAAGGAGGCCGGGCTCAAGGTGGCCACTCCGCGCGATGCGGCGGCCGAGGCGGACATCGTGATGATGCTGACTCCGGACGAGACCACCGCGCACATCTACTACGCCGAGATCCACGAGTCGATGACAGAGGGCAAGGTGCTCGCCTTCGCCCACGGCTTCAACGTCCACTTCCAGCAGATCGAGCCGCCGGCGGGCGTCGACGTCATCATGATCGCCCCGAAGGGCCCGGGCCACATGGTGCGCCGAACGTTCACCGAGGGCTCAGGCGTGCCGTGTCTCATCGCGGTCGCGCAGGATGCGAGCGGCAAGGCCAAGGACATCGCGCTCGCATGGGCGGCGGGCATCGGTGGGGCGCGCGCAGCGGTGATCGAGACCACCTTTGCCGAGGAGACCGAGACCGACCTCTTCGGCGAGCAGGCCGTGCTGTGTGGCGGCCTCACGCATCTGGTGCAGGCGGGCTTCGAGACGCTCGTGGAGGCCGGCTACCAGCCGGAGATCGCCTACTTCGAGTGCATGCACGAGGTGAAGCTGATCGTGGACCTCATGTACGAGGGCGGCATGGCCAAGATGCGCGACTCGATCTCGAACACCGCCGAGTACGGCGACTACGTGACGGGTCCGCGGATCGTCACGGACGAGACCCGCGCCGCGATGGCCGAGGTGCTCTGGGACATCCAGAGCGGCAAGTTCGCGCGCGACTGGATCCTCGAGAACCGCGCGGGGTCGCCGCACTTCAAGGCGATGCGCCGCATCCACGCCGACCACTTCATCGAGGACGTTGGTGGCGAGATGCGCGGGATGTTCGCGTGGCTCCGACGCGAGTAGTCTGCGACCACTCGCGCGGCCCAGGCGCTCGGGCATGGAGCAGATGGCGTAGCCGCTGCTCATGCCCGAGGCTCTGACAAGGTACCAAGCGCCGCCTGCCGGGGCGGCGATAGCGTCACCGCGTCGTCCATGGGGGGCGACGACGACACCCCTGAGAGGAAGAGAGCAACGATGCAGAAGAAGTACCTGATGACCCCGGGTCCGACGCCGGTTCCCGCGGAGGTGCTCCTCACGCAGGCCGCGCCGATCATCCACCACCGCACGCCGGACTTCTCGGCAGCCTTCAAGCAGGCGATCGAGGGCCTGAAGTACGTCTTCCAGACCGAGGGCGACGTGCTGCTGTTCGCCTGCTCGGGCACCGGTGTGATGGAAGCTGCGATCGCGAACAGCTTCTGCGCGGGCGATAGCGTCATCGTGTGCCGCAACGGCAAGTTCGGTGACCGCCAGAAGAGCATCGCCGAGGTCTACGGCCTGAACGTCATCGACCTGCAGTATGAGTGGACGAGCGTGGTCGACCCGGCTGACGTGGCCACCGCACTCAAGGAGAACCCTGGTGTGCGCGGCGTCATCGTCACGCAGAGCGAGACCTCCTCGGGCGTGCTGAACGACGTGAAGGCGATCGGCGCCATAGTGAAGGAGTACCCCGACACGATCCTCATCGTGGACAGCATCACCGGCATCGGCGCGGTCGACTGCAAGACCGATGAGTGGGGTCTCGACATCGTCATGACCGGCTCGCAGAAGGGCCTCATGCTGCCGCCGGGCCTGGCTGCCTGCACGGTGAGCGCCAAGGCGTGGAAGGCCTACGGGCGCTCCACGCTGCCCAAGTTCTACTTCGACTTCAAGAAGTACCAGAGCAACATCGCCAAGGACACCACGCCATTCACCCCGGCCGTGTCGCTCGTTCTCGGTCTGAACGTGGCGCTCAACATGATCCGCGAGGAGGGCATCGAGAACACGATCGCCCGCCATAGCAGGCTCGCCGAGGCGACGCGTCTGGGATGCGAGGCGCTCGGTCTCAAGCTGTTCGCCCCGGCCGAGGGCCGTGGCTCCGCCGTGACACCCGTGTGGGTCCCTGAGGGCGTGGACGGCAAGAAGATCGTGAGTATCCTCAAGAACAAGTACGGCATCACCATCGCGGGCGGCCAGGACGACTACGCCGGCCGGATCTTCCGTGTGGGTCACCTCGGCTACTTCGGCGAGTTCGACATCATCACCACGCTCGCGGGTCTCGAGATGACGCTCGCCGAGCTCGGGTACGAGTTCGAGCGCGGTGCGGGCATCAAGGCCGCTGAGGCCGTCTTCATGGGGGAGTAGGCGTCCCGCGAAGTGAGGGTCGTCACCAGACATGCAACCGCGGCCTCACCGCCGCGAAGGAGGAGTAGAGAGAGACATGAAGGTACTTGTAGCTGACAAGATCTCCGACACCGGCATCGAGAAGCTGCGCGCCGGGGGGTACGAGGTCGACGTGAAGACGGGCCTTGCCGAGGACGAGCTCGTGGCGATCATCCCCGGGTACGACGCCATGATCGTGCGCTCGGCCACCAAGGCCACGCGACCGATCATCGAGGCGGGCGTGAACCTCAAGATCATCGGCCGCGCCGGCGTGGGCATCGACAACGTGGATGTGGCCGCGGCCACCGAGCGCGGTGTGATCGTGTGCAACGCACCGACCTCGAACGTGGTGTCCGCCGCCGAGCAGACCATCACGCTCATGCTCGCGACCGCACGCAACACCGCGCAGGCCAACGCGTCGATGAAGCAGGGCAAGTGGGAGCGCTCGAAGTTCACCGGAACCGAGGTGTATGAGAAGACGCTCGCGATCATCGGGCTCGGCCGCATCGGCACGCTCGTAGCCGAGCGAGCCCGCGGGCTGGGCATGAAGCTCATCGGCTACGATCCCTACACGAGCGAGGAGCGCGCTGCCGCCCTTGGTGTGACGCTCTATCCTACGATCGACGAGCTGCTGCCGCTGGCTGACTTCATCACGGTGCACCTGCCCAAGACGAAGGAGACGATCGGCATGTTCGGCGCCGATCAGTTCGCGAAGATGAAGAACGGCGTGCGGCTCGTGAACACCGCCCGTGGCGGCATCTATCAGATGGACGCGCTCGTGGACGCGCTCAAGAGCGGCAAGGTCGCCTCTGCAGGCATCGACGTGTTCGAGACCGAGCCGTGTACGGAATCGCCGCTGCACGAGCTCGAGAACGTCGTGCTCACACCGCATCTCGGCGCCTCGACCGAGGAGGCACAGGACCGCGCCGGCGATCAGATCGCCGAACTCGTGGCCGCGGGACTGTGCGGTGAGATGGTGGACACCGCAGTGAACATCGCTCCCGTGGCTCCCGAGGTCATGGAGGCCGTGGGGCCGTATCTGCCGGTCGCTGAGGCGCTTGGCACCGGTATCGGCCAGATCGCGCGGGGGCCGGTGAGTGAGATCGAGGTGCACTTCATCGGACACCTCGCCGAGCAGGACACACGCATCCTCAAGACCGCGATGCTCAAGGGTCTGCTCACCGTGGTGGGTCAGGACGCGGTGAACTTCGTGAACGCGAACCACTACGCCGAGCAGCGCGGCATCTCCGTGACGGAGAACAAGCGCGTCGAGAGCATGGATTACGTGAGCCTGATGGTCGTGGTGGCCAGGAGCGGCGACCGCGAGTTCAAGCTCGGCGCCACGCTGATGGGCAAGAAGAACGAGCCGCGTCTCGTGGTGTTCAACGAGTTCGGTATCGACATGGCGCCGTCGCACCACATGCTGTTCCTCGAGTACAGCGACGTCCCCGGTGTCGTGGGCAAGGTGGGTACCGCACTCGGCGAGAACGGCATCAACATCGCGTCGATGCAGGTGGGTCGCACCGGTGAGGGCGGCACAGCGCTCATGGGCATCAATGTGGACTCGGCGATTCCCGATGCGCTCATGGAGCGGATCAACGCCAAGGCCGAGGTGTCCGAGGCATGGAGCGTCGAGCTGTAGGGTGTGGACGTTGCGCGTTGACTCGAAGGGGCCCTGCGGGGCCCCTTCTGCGTGGTTGCCATCGCCCAGGGGTGCCTCGTTCTCGTGTGTCGTACGTTTGCGAACTTGCGGAGTGTCTCAGGTCACTCTCGGTTAGGGTTCCGGACGGTTACGGTTCAGCCCCGCGTGCAAGCATGGTATTCGGTGCGACCCGGCGAACACAGGTTGTCCGGGGCGGTGTTCGCATTCGTGCGACACAGCCGAAGATGAAGTCTGGATGGAGGCCGCAGGTGGACCTGCCTCGTTCATGGGCCGATGAGATGCAGGAGATACTGGACCGCGCCCGCGAGCGCCAGTTCCCCGCATCTCCACGCGGTGAGCTCGACGCCGCGGCGCTTACGAGTCTTCAGCGGGAGATAGCGAGTCAGCTCTATCGCGCGCGAGTCAAGGCCAGGTTGAGCCAAACGCAGGTTGCGGCCTACATGGGCACCACCAGAAGCGTCGTGTGCCGTCTCGAGTCACATTCAGCGCACATGCCATCCACCGCAACGCTGCTCAGGTACGCCCGAGCGGTGGGCTGCAGCATCGAGGTCCGTCTTGTCCCGTACGTTGAGCCGCCTCCGCCCCCGGAGGTGGACATTCTGGATCTCGTCGACTGGGATGAGCTGGATCGCCGGTAGCCTGCGTTGAGTCGACCGTCGGGCGAACGATTCCGGGCTGCGGTCACGCCGCGCATGCGCTATACTGCCGCACATGAACGCGACAGCTCACATGCTTCTGGGTCTCACCGGGCGACTTATCCAGCCGGCCGCCGTCTAGCAGACGGCGTGTGCCGGCGTACCCGCCCGTACCCGCGTTCAGACTTCCCTAGGAGCACGCCATGAGCACACGCAGCGCTTCTTCCGACCGTACCCCGGAGATCGGCCGCACCGATGTCGGCGCCTCGGCCGGCACGCCTGTCACCTCCGACCGCGTCTTCATCTTCGACACCACGCTCCGTGACGGCGAGCAGTCGCCGGGCGCGAGCATGAACACCGCCGAGAAGCTCGAGATCGCCCGTCAGTTGGTGCGTCTGGGCGTGGACGTGATCGAGGCCGGATTCCCCATCTCCAGCCCCGGTGACTTCGAGAGCGTGCGCCGCATCGCCGCCGAGGTGGGCGACGCCGCAACCGTGTGCGCGCTCTCGCGCGCCATCCCCGCCGATATCGAGCGTGCCGCCGAGGCGCTCGCGGGCGCGGCACGACCCCGCATCCATACAGGCATCGGCGTGTCCGAGAGCCACCTGCGCGACAAGCTCAGGATCTCGGGCGATGAGGCGATTGCGCGAGGCGTGGCCGCCGTCAGGCTGGCGCGCTCCTTCGTCGACGACGTCGAGTTCTACGCGGAGGACGCAGGGCGCGCTGAGCCGGCCTTCCTGTACCGCATGATCGA
>CAZSUO010000026.1:10610-16051 GCA_964610065.1 uncultured Coriobacteriaceae bacterium
AGCATCACCGGCATCCTCGTGCAGCCGAACAAGGCGATCGTAGGCGCCAACGCGTTCGCGCATTCGAGCGGCATCCATCAGGACGGCGTGCTCAAGGAGCGCTCCACCTACGAGATCATCGATCCTGCCGACGTAGGAGCGGGCGGCTCAAGCATCGTGCTTACGGCACGCAGCGGTCGTGCCGCGCTGCGCCACCGTCTGGCCGAGCTCGGCTATGCGATGGAAGACGACGAGTTCGAGGCCATCCACCAGGCGTTCCTCGAGCTCGCGGACAAGAAGAAGGAAGTCTACGACGAGGACCTCGAGGCGTTGGTGGGCGAGGCAGAGCGCATGGTGGGCGAGGTGTACCACCTTGAGCAGGTGCATGTGAGCTGCGGTGACCCGGGGATCCCTACGGCCACCGTGGAGCTCGTCGACCGCGAGGGCGCAAGCTTCATCGACTCGAGCCACGGAAACGGACCGGTGGACGCTGTGTACAACGCGATCAACCGGATCGTCGGCGAGCCCAACGACCTCACCGAGTTCAGCGTGCAGTCGATCACCCGCGGCATCGACGCCGTGGGCGAGGTCACCATCCGGATCAAGAGCGAGGACGGGCGCACCTTCACCGGCCGAGGCGCGCACCCTGACATCATCGTCTCGAGCGCCAAGGCGTACGTGAACGCCCTCAACCGTCTTCTTCTGGCGGTGGAGCAGCCGGCTCTTCCGGCGGAGGTGTAGGGGTGGGGGCACGCACTCTGTCGCCCGCCGCAACCCCATCGCGTAGAATGCACGAACCGGACGCATCTCAGAAGGAGCGCCTCATGCCCCGACCGATGACCATCACCGAGAAGATCTTCGCCGCACACGCAGGGCTGGAGGAGGTCGTGCCCGGCCAGCTCATCGAGTGCGATCTCGACCTCGTGCTCGCCAACGACGTGACCGCGCCGATCGCCATCCGTGAGTTCGGGCGCATCGGCACCGAACGCGTGTGGGATTCCGCGAAGATCGCGCTTGTGCCCGACCACTACACGCCCAACAAGGACATCAAGTCCGCCGAGCAGGCCAAGATCGTGCGCGAGTTCGCACGCGCGCAGGGCATCACGCACTACTACGAGATCGGCTGCATGGGCGTTGAGCACGCCCTGCTGCCGGAGCAGGGCGTGGTGGGCGCTGGCGACGTGATCATCGGCGCCGACAGCCACACGTGCACCTACGGCGCACTCGGCGCGTTCGCGACCGGCGTGGGCTCCACCGACGCCGCCGTGGGCATGGCCACCGGGCGCGCATGGTTCAAGGTGCCCGAGAGCCTCAAGTTCGTGATCGACGGCGAGCTCCGGCCCGGCGTGGGCGCCAAGGATCTCATCCTCCACATCATCGGCATGATCGGCGTTGACGGGGCCCTCTACCAGGCGATGGAGTTCACCGGCTCCACGATCGCCGCGCTTGGCATGGCGGGTCGCATGACCATCTGCAACATGGCGATCGAGGCCGGCGGCAAGAGCGGCATCATCGCCGTGGATGACGTGACCCGCGAATACATGACCGGCCGTACCGAGCGCCCGTGGACCGAGTACCACTCGGACCCTGACGCCGTGTACGCGCGCGTGTACGAGATCGACGCCGCGGACATCGTTCCCACGGTCGCGTTCCCGCATCTGCCGAGCAACACGCGGCCGGTGTCCGAGGCGCGCGACATCACGATCGACCAGGTCGTGGTTGGTTCGTGCACGAACGGCAGGTACGAGGACATGGCCGAGGCGGCCGCGGTGATCAAGGGCCACACGGTGCACCCGAACGTGCGCATGATCGTGATCCCGGCCACGCAGCAGGTGTACCGCGACATGATGCACACCGGACTCACTGACATCTTCCTGGATGCCGGAGCGGCCGTGAGCACGCCGACGTGTGGGCCGTGCCTCGGTGGGCACATGGGCATCCTGGCCGCGGGTGAGCGGGCGGTGGCCACCACCAACCGCAACTTCGTTGGACGGATGGGCGATCCCACGAGCGAGGTCTACCTCACCGGTCCGGCCGTGGCGGCCGCAAGCGCGGTGCTCGGACGCATCGGGCTGCCGGAGGATATCGGGTAACGATTTGCGCGCACGGCTCCGTTCGCATTGAACGGACCTGCTGCTTGCGGCATACTGCGACAGGCCCCCTGAGGGCAGGGGGAATCCACGCAAAGGAGTGCACGTGGTACGAACGCGTAGGGGGAACGCTGTCGACCGTGAGCGCGAGTCGCTCTTCTGGCTGCAGTTCGGAATACTCGCTGTCGTCATACTCATCCTGGCGGCCGTCCTGTGGGCACTGGTTACGGTGTCATCCCTGGACTCCGCCGCGCCGCGCACCGCGACCGAGCGCAACATCCGTGCACTTGAGGCTGCCGTGTTGGAGCGGCCTGAGGATGCCGGAACCTGGGCCACGCTGATCCGCGCACAGTCACTGTCGGGTGACACCCGGGCGGCTTCTCGCTCGGTGGAGCGCGCCGACACCGCACTCGGCACACGACGCGGTTCGGTCGGTATCGAGGTCGCGCGAATCTCCTTCCTCGGTGAGGACTACGACGCTGCGCTCGAGGAGATCGAAGCGGCGCTCGCCATCGTCGCCGAGGAGACCGAGGCGGAACGCAAGAGCCTTGCCGAGCGGGGCATCGCCATGGACCCCGACTTTGGGGCTGAGATCGATGCGCGCGTTCTCAAGGGGGAGATCCTCACCGAGATGGATGACCAGCAGGGCGCGATCGACGCGTACACCGAGGCGCTTGAGTTCAGCGGGCGCATGGCGGATGTGCTGGTCGCACGCGGTCTGCTCTATGAGGAACTCGACAAGACCAGCGAGGCGCGAGCCGACTTCGAGGCCGCGCTCACCTACATACCTGACTACGCACCGGCGCTTGAGGCGCTGGACCGGATCGGAGGCTAGCCGCCCGATGGCGAGGCACGCAAAGACACGGTTGGCACAGTCTGGCCCCGGGGCCGAACCGCAAGACCAGGCAGGCGCCCGCTACACCCGCATGCGGATGGCGCTTATCGCACTTCTCGTGATCCTGGTGGCACTGCTCGTAGCGATCCTCGTGTTCGTAGGCAGGCTGGTCGCACCAGACAGCCCTGCCGAGGAGGTCACTGAGCGCGCGGGTGGGCTCACGTGGGTCCGCTCGATCTACGGCATCAGCGCCGCGGCCGAAGACCAGCTGCGCAGCCCCGGACACGTTGCAATCGGGCCCGACGGCACGATCTGGGTGACAGACTCCGCGATGAACCGCGTCCTCGGATTCAATCCCGACGGCTCGTTCAAGCGAGAATTGACTGCCGGAAGCTCGGACGAGAGCGGAATGGTGATGCTGCAGGGGCCTGCGGGTATCGCCGCGAGTGAAGACGGCAAGGTGTACGTCGCCGCTAACTGGACGGATGTTGTGATCGTGTTTGGGCGCGACGGTTCTGTCGATCGGGTCTTCGAGGTTCCGTCACCGATTCAGGTCGCCGTGAAGGATGACAGGGTCTTCATCACGTCTGCTGAGGGACTCTTCCTCTTTACGACGGGTGGGGAGGAGATCGCCCGTTGGTCGTCCCGCGGTCCGGGAGTGGATCAAGTTGATATGCCCAACGGGGCCGCCATCGGTTCTGACGGAACGCTCTACGTCGCCGATACGCACAACGTCCAGGTCAAGGCGTTCTCACCGGATGGGGCAGCAGTTGAGTGGGCTGTCCCCCCCACGTCGACACGTGCCGCAGCCCTGGCCGCGACGGGAACGCCCGAAGCGATGACGGAAGGCCAGCCATCACATCCGGAGACCGCGACAGCAGAGGCGAACGCGAGCTCGGCCGCCGATCTCGGCTCCACGCTGCAGCTTCCTACCGGGATGACGATTGACGGTGCCGGTCGCCTCGTGTTCGCTGATGCGTTCTCGTTTGGAATCTACGTTGTCGAACCGGAAGAGCGAGCAATCATCGCCAGGTACGGTGACCAGGGTGCGGCGGACGGTCTCTTCAACTATCCCACGGGGATCGCGTACGATGCTGATCGGGACTGGTTTGCAGTGGCCGATACCGCCAACGCCCGGGTGCAGATCGTCCGCATCCCTGGCTCTGGCGGCTCGCCCGTTGCGGCGATCAGGAGGGCAGACGTGCCGTGGGTCGCTTGCGCGCCGCCGCTGATCCTCATGGTGGGTGCCGTGTTCGTCGCGTCAGCGCGCCGCCGGCGTCTGGCGGTCGATGGGATGCAGGACAACGATGAAGCCTGAGTTGACGAATCTCAACGAGACTTGTGCGTTGAACCCCTGAGAGCCTCATAGTAGATTGTGCTTGCGCAGTCTCGGGAGGGGCGCTCGGTTCGTGCGCTTGTTTGGGAAGACCGCCGGTGATGACCGGCTGATCTTGATCATAGGCAAGACGGGGGGTGATTCAGTACATGCCGAACTTTATTGATGCTTCTATGAGGGGGAATTCCGTGAAGAAGACAGCGTTTGTTCTTGTTACCGCACAGGTACTGGTGTTCGCGTTCACCGCGAGCGCGATGGCCACCGCAAAGTCTGGCACCATCCCTTGGGATTCGGCGGCCCCAAACGACAATCCGGTCACGCCGCACAAGGGATACGCGTACAACACCCAGAAGTGCCTCGTCTGTCACGCCGTTCACAAGGCGAATCCTGCTGGCGAAGTGCTACTGGGCGATACAGTGGGCAACGCATGCAACTACTGCCATGTCGCGAACCCGGCCATCTCGAGCAAGGTCGTCTACGGCGGTGACGCCGACAACCTTCTCACCGATACCGCCAAGGGCCACGAGAAGGTTTCTTGCACTGGTTGTCACGCTGTTCACGGTGCCAACACCGTCAACCAGTCGGCTCTGAGCAGCAAGATCCTGAAGGCCAACATCGAGACCGCCCAGACCGGCCCTGGTGATGACACTTGGGACATGGCCAGCGGAAGCGAGCTGGGTGCGCTCAGCGCGTACTGCACGCAGTGCCATCCGTACTACGTTGGAACCTATGCTGGTGCCGGTGTAGCCGGTGATATCACCGATGATAACTACAGCCAGCAGTACGGTTCGACGAACTACGGTCCTGATGGTAAGGGTACCTACGCCACCAACTGGACCTGGAACTCGCACATCATGACGGCCGTGGACAAGGATCTTACTTCGTACAATCCCGGCAACAATGCGGTGCAGACTGGCGACCAGGTCGCATGGGCTGGTACGCCGTACTGCACGAGCTGCCACGATGCCGGCCGTAAGGCGCAACCCACCGATCTCACCGATCCGGATGACAGCTTCCCGCACATGACCGTCGGGGCGCGGTTCATGAAGTCTGCAGAGCATGCAGGTGTCGGCACTCCTGGTGACGCCGTCTCGGCGACCGAGGATGGAGTGTGCCTCAAGTGCCACAGAGGAGCTGCTGACTCGGGCGTCCAGTTCGACTTCTAGAAGTCGAACCTTCTCGGACAACGTGTTTCTGGACA
>CAZSUO010000026.1:16061-18707 GCA_964610065.1 uncultured Coriobacteriaceae bacterium
TGCCACGTCCGCGACTCAGGACGGCGTCTGCCTCAAGTGCCACGTGAGCGCTGGCGGCGCGGGCGTGGGTGTCAACTTCTAGGGTTGACGCAACACATGTTCTGGCAATGACAGGCCCCGGAGGAGACTCCGGGGCCTGTCCGCGTTGACGGCGCGCCAGTGATAGTCGTTAGCGCCTCATGCTATGCTGCGTCACTGGAGCGTTGGCATCCCGGCGCTCACGATCCATCGGGGGAGGACCGACCTGCGCGCGCCACGGACACAGACGCTGATCTCACTGGGGGCCGCTCTCCTGCTCGTTGGCACTGTGTTCGTCGCGGTCTCAGCCATCGGTCCCGCCTCGCTCTGCGGTAACTGCCACGCCATGCGACCGTACGCCCAGGCGTACGCCGAAAGTGTCCACTCGGGCGCCGGGTGTGTCGTCTGTCATGCGCCCACGCTGCCCGACCGCATTGGCATGGGGGGGCGCGTCTTAAGCGGCATGGTGCCGAGCGCGATCACGGGCGCACGTAGTGTCACAGGCCCTGCTCAAGGTCTCGGAGATGATGGGTGCCGGTCGTGTCACGCTCAGGACATCAGGGGCCAGGTCCGTGGCGGCAGTATCACGTTGCTGCACGGCGTGTGCGCGCAGGACGCGGCCTGCGTGAGCTGCCATGGCAATGTGGCGCATGAGGATGTGACTCGAGTACCCCGCGCATACGCGATGGAGTCCTGCATCGCCTGCCATCGGCAGGAAGTGGCAACGATCGAGTGTGACGGGTGTCATTCGGCGCGCACGCAGCAGGAGCGCCTCCGGGGTGGCTCATGGCAGGTCACCCACGGTCCGCAGATCATCCAGACTCACGGGCTGGGCGATATCTCGTCCTGTGGTATCTGTCATTCGCCCGACCACTGCGTGGGGTGCCACGGAACCGCGCTGCCGCATCCGATAGGGTTCGGCCAGGCACACGGCGAGGAAGCACTGCGCGATCCGGCGGTGTGCGAGGCGTGCCACGAGACCGGCGCACTGTGTGCGCCCTGTCACGGTATCGAGATGCCCCATCCGGCTGGGTTCCTGGGGGTGCACTCCTCGATCGCGTCGGGAGTCGACGACCCGGCGTGCACGCGCTGCCACGACGTCCGGCAGTGCGCCACCTGCCACGAGCGCCACGACGACCACCCGCGTGGCCCGGGTACTCCGCCGAAGGCGGGCGAGTGATGGGCGAAGGGCTGACGACACTCGTGTCCGCTGCACTGGATGTGATCGCCGATCCCACGAGCAACCTCACGGCTGCAGTGTTCCTGATGGCCGCAGTCGTGCTGCTGGTCCTCATCGTGGTCCTGGTGGCGATCATTGCGATGCTGCCTGGCGCTCGGCGCCACCACACCCCTGCCGGTGACGGTAGTGACAGGGCTGGTGGGGATGAGTCGGCTGTTGAGGATGATCCTGTTGCGCCCGCCGAGTGCACGCAGTCGCCCGTTGCTGCGAGTCGCTGCACCCAGCGTGCGCGGAACGCGGGGGGCACATGGGTGATCGCTATCGGTCTGGTGGCGGCGCTGGGATCGGGCTATGTTGTCACGGCGCAGAGCTCCTACTGCCTGGCGTGCCACGATGGGGTGCGGCCGGAGGAGCAGGGGGTGCCGCACTCTGATGCGGCGTGCATCCGCTGCCATGAGGACACTCTGGCACTCGCCACGAACACGGTACGGCGGGGGCTGGATATCGTGGCGCACTACGGGCTGGTGTCGTCGGCGTACGACGCTCACGTGCCATCCGCTCGTTGCTGCTCCTGCCACCGGGACATCGATGATGGCGTGGTACTCAATGAGGAGACCGGTGTGATGATGTCGCATGCCGAGCCGCTGGAGGCGGGATACGCGTGCGCCGACTGCCACCACTCCGATTCGCACGCGGACATGGCAGCGCCGATCGGGATGATGGTCTGCATCGCCTGTCACGGCTCCGAGAGCGTGAGTGCCGAGTGCGATACCTGCCATGCCAAGGACACGAGTGCTGCATCGAGGCGTGCGGGGGAGCGCATCTACGGCACGGCCACGATCACGCGCAGCGATTGCGAGGGCTGTCACTCGATGGATGTGTGCACCCTCTGTCACGAATTCAACCAGTAGGCGGAGCCCCGCGCTCGCCGCGCCTCCTCCCGCAAATGGTAGAATCCAGCTCTGCGCTGTCCGCTCCCAGGGAGGCGATCCCATGCAGTTCTCCGGTACCGCTCACGTGTACGGTCGCGACGTCGACACCGACGTCATCATCCCGGCTCGCTATCTCAACACGAGCGACCCGGATGAACTTGCGCTGCACTGCATGGAGGACCTCGATCCGGGATTCGTGAAGAAGGTCGAGTCTGGCGACATCCTGGTCGCTGACGAGAACTTCGGCTGCGGGTCGAGCCGCGAGCACGCCCCCATCGCCATCAAGGCCGCGGGCGTGTCCGTGGTGATCGCCAAGAGCTTCGCGCGGATCTTCTATCGCAATGCGATCAACACAGGTCTCCCGATCATGGAGGCCGCCGATGCGGTCGACGGCATCAGCGACAGAGACCGCGTGACCGTGGATGCTGACGCTGGCGTGATCACCAACGAGACCACAGGGGCGACGTTCACGGCTCAGCCGTTCCCCCCGTTCATCAAGGACATCATCGAGGGCGG
>CAZSUO010000027.1:0-18637 GCA_964610065.1 uncultured Coriobacteriaceae bacterium
GCGGCGCCCCAGCCACCGTCAACAGCGATGTTGGCGCCGTTGACCATCGATGACTCGTCGGAGGCGAGGAACAGCGCCAGGTTGGCGACGTCCATCGGCTGCAGGAAGTTCGGGATGATGCCGCCGTAGATGCCGGCCTGCTGCGCTCCTGCGGCATTGATCTTGGATGGATCCACGCTCGCCATGATGTTGGTATTCACGCCGCCGACGATCATCGCATTGCAGCGGATGCCCTTCTTGGCGTAGTACCAGGCGGTGTTACGGGTGAGTCCTACGCAGGCGTGCTTGGACATCGTGTAGACGACACCCGCGGCGCCACCGTGCTCACCCGCCGCCGATGCCGTATTCACGATCGATCCGGCACCCTTGGGCAGCATGACCTTGAGCGCCTCACGCGTGAGGTAGAGCGGCCCGTATGCGTTCACACCCATGACGCGCGGGAGCAGATCGTCCGCGAAGTCCTCGGCACCGGCGAAGTTGTCCATGATGCCGGCGTTGTTGCAGAGCACGTCGAGCGTGCCGTACTCGTCAACGGCGGCCTGCACGATGCGTGCGCAATCCTCGGGCTTGGAGACGTCGCCCTGTACGCCGACGATCTGTCCGCCGGCTTCGGTGACCTCGGCCACTACCTCGGCGAGCGTCGCCTCGTTCCACTCAGCGGCAACGACCTTCGCTCCTTCGGCCGCGAACAGGTTGGCCATCGACCGCCCCATTCCGGAACCAGCCCCCGTGATCACCGCTACCTTGCCTTCGAGCCTCATGTCGTACCCCTTCCCTGAGCGGATGAGCCAGGTGCGGCAGCAACGCCCCACCCATATTAGTAACAATAGTTACAATAATGGATGTGCGTGCTATGTCAACCGATGGGCGATCCGGGTGCCTGCGATGTCGTCGCACCCGATGGCTGTGCCGCACCCCCTGCAGGGATACGTACCCCGACGCGGCGGGAACAACCGTCCGTCACGTTCTGAGCACGCGTTCCAGCTGCTCGACGAAGTGCTCACGGTCCTCGTCGGTGAACTTGGGCGGTCCGCCGTGACGTCCGCCCTGACGGCGGAGCTTCGCCTCGGCGTGACGGACCGCGAGCTCGGCGTCGATCGTGGCGAGATGGAAGATGCGCCCCCGCGGACTCAGCGCTCCCGCGCTTCTGCCGAGGGCCATGGCGGCAAGTCCGATGTCCTGCGTAACGACCGCGTCGCCCGGCGAAAGGCGCTCGACCACCGCGAAGTCGGCGGCGTCGCGACCGCCGCTCACCTGGATCGCCTCCACCCCGCGACGAGAGGCGTACCGCTCCAGGTTCTGCGTGGAGTTGGCCACCACGACGACCTGCCACCCTCGCTCTCGCGCCACCGTGATGGCCTCACGGGTTACCGGACAGGCGTCCGCGTCGATGAAGAGCGTGGGCACAGCCCGCCCCCTAGCGATCCTCGAGAGGCTGGTAGTCGCGGCGACCGGCGACGCTCTTGTACGCCGGACGGATTATCTTGCCGTTGTTGGCGATCTCCTCGATGCGGTGCGCACACCAGCCCACCGCGCGCGAACATGCGAACAGCGGCGTGTACAGCTCTTCGGGGATATCGAGCATGCGGTAGATGTAACCCGAGTAGAAGTCGACGTTGGCGCTCACACCCTTGTACACCGTGCGACGTTTGGCGATAGCGCGTGGAGCGACCTCCTCCACACGAGTGAGCAGGCTGTACTCCTCGGCGAGGCCCTTGGCCGCGGCCAGGTCGCGTGCGTACTCCCGGAGGATGATCGTACGGGGGTCCGAGACCGAGTAGACGGGATGGCCCATGCCGTAGATGAGTCCGGAGCGATCGAACGCCTCTTTGTCGAGCACCCGCAGGAGGTACGACTCGATCTCGTCCTCATCGCCCCAGTCGGTCACCGTCGTACGCAGGTCGTCGAACATGCGGACCATCTTGATGTTCGCGCCGCCGTGGCGCGGACCCTTGAGCGAGCCGAGGGAAGCCGCGATCGTGGCGTAGGTGTCGGTGCCGGTCGAGGAGACCACATGCGCGGTGAACGACGAGTTGTTGCCGCCACCGTGCTCGGCGTGGAGCACCAGCGAGAGGTCGAGCACGCGCGCTTCAAGCGCCGTGTAACGGCTGTTGGTCCGCAGCATGTGGAGGATGTTTTCCGCGGTGCCGAGGTCCGGGTCGGGCCGGTGGATAACGAGGCTGTCCTTGAGGTACTGGTCCACATACGACTGGTACGCGTAGACAGCGATGAGCGGGATGGCCGCGATGATGTCCAGGCTCTGGCGGAGGATACCCGGCACCGAGGTGTCATCCGGGTCCTGGTCGCGCGTGTAGAGCGCCAGCACCCCCCGGGCCATGGCGTTCATGATGTCCCGGCTCGGCATGCGCAGAATGGCGTCGTGCACCCAGTGCCGGGGAAGCTCGCGTCGGGATGCGAGCTCTGCCTCGAAGCGCCGGAGCTCCATCTCGTCGGGCAGATCCCCGAACAGGACGAGATACGCAGTCTCCTCGAATCCGAGACGCCCTTCGCGGAGGAAGCCGGCGACGAGATCGTTGATCTCGATACCCCGGTAGATGAGCTGCCCGGGGACTGCCACGTATTCGTCACCGTCGGAAGTGGAGCCCACAACATCGCCGATCTGCGTGAGACCGGCCAGCACACCCTTGCCCGATACGTGGCGCAGACCACGCTTGACGTCGTAGCGCGTATACAACTCCGCATCGACGATGCTGCTCTGGCACGCCCGTGTGCTCCAGCGTTCGAGGAGCTCGGCCGTTGTCTCACGGCCAGCCGTGTGCGTCTCCGGGCCATTCTCCGTCATGATCGCCCCCTTCGTCCGTTGTGATATCGGGCGGCGGGTAGTCCCGCATGGTCAGTACAGTGAGGCTGCGCGCTTGGCCTCCTATGGTGCCGGCCGGCGCGAACGCGGCCCGCGGGCCGCGACGATGGTCACGGGATGATTCTACCCGAAGGAGCCACGGGCACCCCGATCCTGCCGCCGGACCGGCAGTGCGCACGCCTCGATCCGCGCCCTTCGCCACAAGAGAAGCCGCCCGTTCGGGCGGCTCTCGGAGTCTCTATGGCGGGAGTGACGGGGCTCGAACCCGCGACCTCCGGCTTGACAGGCCGGCGCTCTAACCAAACTGAGCTACACCCCCGCATGGGGCGTCCGCCCTGAGGCGGACAGCATACGGATTCTAACGAGCGCGGAGAGCGTTGTCTATAGAGTATTCACTACTCGCCCGTCGTCATCTCCGGCAGGGTCACGGTGAGCCGTGTCTCGCCGCCTTCCTCCGAGCGCACCTCGATACCGCCACCGAGCGTGGCCGCCAGGGCCGCAGCCATGGCAAGCGACAGGCCCGCCGCATCGGGCCGGAGACCCTGGGTGCTGCGCATTCGACCGAAAGGCTCGAACAACATTCCGATCTCGGCCTCTGGTATCGCGGGCCCGGTGTCGGTGATCTCAACGCGGATGCCCTCGCCGGTGCGCTGTATGCCCACGGCGATCTCGCCCAGCGGTGTGGCGAGCACCGCGCGGTTGATGAGCGCACCAAGCACTCGGCGCACGATCGACTCATCGCTCACGAACTCGATCGGGTCGGCCGCACCGCGCACCGTGAGATCGAGGTCCTTCGCGTCGGTGCGGGCCCGCGCCGCATCAGCCACATCCATGATGGTGGCGGCAACGTCGAAACGTGATGGCTCCGGCACAACCTCCCCGCTCAGGACATGCGCCGCTTCGAACGCCTCGTTCACAAAGCCGAGAAGACGCTGACCGGCATCGTGGATCAAGCGTGTATGGTGCGACTGCGCATGGTTGAGATCACCGTCGATGCCCTGCAGCATCACATCGCTGAAGCCGATGACGGTGTTGAGCGGCGTACGCATCTCATGACTCATTCCGGTGAGGAAGGCGTCCTTGGCCTGGTTTGCCAGCGCCAACTCGGCATTCGCGTGCGCGAGCTCGGAGAGGGTCTCCTCCAGTTCCTTCGTGCGCCCCTCGATCAGGTGCTCGAGCTCCTGGCGACTGCGGTGGAGCTCGTTGTGCTGTTCGATCCGTTCGGTGATGTCGTGGAGCACGATCACGCAGCCCGCCGCCTCGGTCGCCCGCTCGTCCACCGTCGAGACAGTGGCCTCGAGCCACCGCCCCGCGCACTCGATGGCCCCGGTACCGGCCGGCAGTGCGATCCTCTCCAGATCCGGACATCCGGGCACGAGCTCGATCAGAGGCCTGCCGAGTGGTGGCTTGCCCTCAAGCCCGAGAAGTCGCATCGCCGCAGCATTCGCGTCGACGAGCCGACGCTCGGGGTCAAGAACGATAAGTCCGTCGGCCATCCGGTCGATGGCGAGGTCTCGCGCGATCGGCACGAGGTCGGCAAGCTGCCAACGGAACACGCCCGCCGCCATCACCGTGCCGGTGATGGCCAGCGCCACCCGCGTGAGGTCGAGGCCGGGTATCGGGCTGAGGCCCGCGATGTAGATGACGCTGGCGACCCATGGGAACGAGATGGCCACCAGGAGCACTATCGCCTGTGCGCGGTAGAGCGTCGGCCGCAGGATCACCTGGCGCACCGTCAGCGCCGTGGCCACCGCGAGAAGGGCGTAGGAGTACCCCACCCAGCCGATCCAGAACCAGAGCCCGTGCTCATAAGTGATGAGGTTGGTGGTCGGTGCGACCTCGGAGAAGCCCGTCCAGATCAACGAGTGCCGCTCGTTCGTGAAGAGCACGGCGAGAGTCGCCAGCGGAATGACCAAAAGCGCGAGGACCGTACCGACGCTGTGCGGGCGACGGTGCAGCTCGTGAGAGGTCACGAACAGGAAGAGCAGCACGGGCACGAACACCGCCCCCACATACTCCATCTTCGACCAGAGGATCTTGAGGTCGACGGTGGTCGCCGAGACCTCGAGTATGCCGAAACCGGCCCACAGGATGACCCCCAACATCATGAGTGTGAGATAGCGACCGCTCGGAGTCGAGCGGCGCCGGATGCTCATGACGGTCACCACGAGAGAGATGATGGTCGTCACGGCGTACAGCCATGTTATCGCGGTGATGCGGTACACGGTCCGCCCTTTGCCGGGGTGGCACGGGAGCAGTGCGACAGCGCGCATGCCGACATCGCCGTCGTGCACACCATACGACATGCATCTGACATATGTGCAGCCCTCAATATCGGGTCTCACCGCTCGTCTATTCACGTTCTGCCGCTCGTCAGCCTCAGACCACCTTCGAGCGGCGAACCGATACACTGGGCGCAGACGATAGGAGCGCCAATGTCTCACACTCCCGATGCTCTACGCGCCGAACTCATCAGCCGGATCGGGCATCGCGATCGCGAGGGCGCCGTGGCCATGGCGCTCGAGGCGGTGCGCACCGATACGCTGACTATCTCCGCCCTGTACGACCTGCTCGCCGACCTGCTTGCCGAGGTCGGTGCATCGTGGTCACGCGGTGAGACCGAGGTGTGGCAGGAGCACTACGCCACGGCTGTGGTGCGCACCATCGTGGAGGCGTGTCAGCCGCTGGTGGCCGAGCGGGCCGCCGAGCCCAACGGCCTCACCGTCGTCCTCGCAACGCCCGCCGAGGAGTACCACGACCTGGGCGTGCGCATGCTGTCCGACCGCTTCGCGCTCGTGGGATGGTCGGCGCATCTGCTCGGCGCGAACGTGCCGCTCGAGGAGCTCGTACGAGCGGTGGACGCGCTGGAGGCGGACGCCGTCGTCCTCTCGGCGTACACGCACTTCCATCGTGCGACACTGCGGCACTATGTCGACACGCTCCGTGAGACCCACTCTCGCCTGCGCGTGTGGGCGGGTGGGGCCGCGTTCGCCTTCGAGCATGACGGCTGGCCGGACGACATGATCATCACACCCGCCGACGTGCCTTTCCTCCGCGAGCGGATGGTGTAGGCGATGTTGAGCTTCAGGATCGCCGCACGTTTCCTCAAGAGCTCACCGGGTCAGTCGGCGCTCATCATCGCCGGTATCGCAGTGGGTATCGCCACACAGATCTTCGTGGGTTCGCTCATCACGAGCCTACAGGACGACCTCATCGACTCGGCAGTGGGGTCCAGCCCTCACATCACGCTCACGGCGCTCGACGACGAAGCGGCCGTTCCCGGCGATCTCGCGTCTGCGGTTGCCAAGAGCGAACCGCTCGTGGCCACGGCAGTGCCGGTGCGCACGCTCTCGGCCATCTTCTCGAGCGGCGAGGACAGCGTGCCGCTGTCGATCACCGGTGCCGACGCAGCCGGCCTCGACACCATCTACAAGCTCTCCGGCCGGCTCGTCTCCGGTTCGTACCGCCTCGACGAGGGCGAGGCGCTGGTCGGCGCGATCTTCGCCGAGGAGTACGGTGTGGCCGAGGGCGACACGCTCGAGCTGCTGCTCCCCACCGGCACGGTCGCGGAGCTCACGGTGAGTGGCGTGTTCGACCTCGGGCAGGCCGCCGCCAACGAGCGGTTCGCGTTCATCGACGCGGGCTCGGCCGCCGAAGCGCTCGGCCTCGCGGACGACGAGTACACGGCCGTCCAGATCCAGCTGACCGACGTGTTCGCCTCGGCCGAGGTGGCCGAACGGCTCGCCGGCGACAACGGCGTGGAAGCAACGGAGTGGCAAGCGGAGAACGAGCAGCTGCTCTCCGGCCTTTCGGCGCAGTCGGGTTCCTCGGCGATGATCCAGGCGTTCGTGCTCATAGCGGTGGCGCTGGGCATCGCGTCCACGCTGGCGATCAGCGCCGTACAGAAGACGCGCCAGATCGGCATCCTGAAGGCCATCGGCATGGGCGACGCGGCCGCGGGCCGCATCTTCCTCTGGCAGGCGGCGCTCCTCGGCGCGGGCGGCACCCTGGGCGGCATCGCGCTCGGCTACGGTCTGATCGCGCTGTTCGGGTTGGTGCCGGTACCGTTCTCGATCCGGCCCGAGCCCGCGTTCATCGCACTCTCCGCCGCGATCGGCATGACCGTGGCGCTGCTCTCATCCGTGATCCCGGCGCGTTCGACCTCGCGCCTCGACCCGATCGAGGTGATCCAGAATGGCTGACCTGCTGGTGGCCGACGGACTCGAGAAGGTCTACGGCGAGGGCGACGCCGCCACGCATGCGCTCAAGGGCGTGAGCTTCACGCTCGAGCAGGGTGAGTTCGCGAGCATCATCGGCCAGTCGGGCTCGGGCAAGTCCACCTTGCTCAACATGATCGGCCTGCTCGACACGCCCACATCGGGACGAGTTCTGTTCGACGGCGAGAACACCACCGCCCTCGGCAGGAAGGGGCGCGCCCGGGTGCGGAACGAGGGGCTCGGGTTCGTGTTCCAGTTCCACTACCTGCTGCCCGAGTTCAGCGTGTGGGAGAACCTCACCATGCCCGCGCTGATCGCCGGTCGCGCGGTCACGGCCGACGAGAAGCGGCGCGCGCTGGAGACGCTCTCGCTCCTCGGCCTCGAAGGACTGCAGGATAAGAACGCCAACCAGCTCTCCGGCGGCCAGAAGCAGCGGGTGGCGATCGGCCGCGCGCTGATGAGCCGGCCCAAGCTCATACTCGCCGATGAACCCACCGGCAACCTGGACACCGCGAACACGGCCGTGGTCTACGAGCTCTTCCGCACGATCAACAAGGAGCTCGGCACCACGTTCCTCATCGTCACGCACGACCGGAAGGTCGCGCAGCAGACCGATCGCATCCTCGAGGTGCTCGACGGTGAGCTCGTGCAGGACGTCCGCAACGACTACGCGCGGTAGGACGGCGCCAGCCCGGCGGCGTCACGGCGCCAGGCATGACCGCGCGATCACTTCCGGTTCGACTCCACGACCGCTCCGGCGACCGTACCCAGCGCGGCGCCCGCGACCATGCCGAGCACCAGCTCGCCCAGGATGACGCCGAGCGTGATGCCGAGTCCGGCCCCGATCCCGATGAGCGCTCCCATGCCGGGGGCCGCAGACGGGCGCGCGATGCCGTGCTCGATATCCGGCACGGAATCTTCGGCTCCGGTCTCTGGCTTGTGAACGTCTGTCATCTCCATCTCCTCCTATCCCGCAGCTAGCAGTTGTCCGTCGACCACGCCGTCGCGCATCTGGACGGTGCGGTCGCACGCCGCCGCGACCTCGGGGTTGTGGGTCACGATCACGAACGTGGTCCCCCGGTCCCGGTTGATGTCGCGCATGGTCCCGACGATCTCGTTGGAGGTCGCGGTGTCGAGGTCACCGGTAGGTTCATCCCCCATCACGATGGCGGGCTCGTTCACGAGCGCTCTGGCGATGGCCACCCGCTGCTGCTGGCCGCCGGACAGCTCGCTCGGCACGTGCCGCAGACGGTCGGCGAGGCCGACGCTCTCGAGGAGCGCCTGCGCGCGCATCGCCGCGGTCCTGCGCGACGCGCCAGCGTACTCGGCGGCGAGCGCAACGTTCTCAAGCGCCGTCATGGTGGGAACGAGGTTGAAGCCCTGGAAGATGAAGCCAACCTCACGCCCGCGCAGCCGCGCGAGTTCGCGGCCCTTGAGCGTGTCGACACGCCGGCCCACGAGCCACACCTCGCCGGCGTCGGGGCGATCGAGGCACCCCGCGATATGCATGAGCGTGGACTTGCCCGAGCCCGAAGGCCCCATGATGGCCACCATCTCACCCGGTGCGACGCTGAGGGACGCCCCCCTGAGCGCATCCACGTAGTTCTGCTTGCCGAGCCGGTAGCGCCTGGTCACATCCGTGACGCGGACGATCGGTTCCATGTGCGTTCTCCTTCCTTGCAAGACACCCGCTACTCGTAGCGGAGCGCCTGGACGGGGTTCAGACGGGCGGCGTGCCACGCGGGGTAGAGCCCCGAGAGCACGCCGAGGACGAGCGCGAACGCCACCGACCCCACTGCCAAGCGGAGCGTGACGAGGAAGAGCTCGGTGGCGCTGGCCGCACCGGCCTGATTGCCGCCCGCGGCGATGAGTGCCCCGAGTCCGAGCCCCGCGAGTCCGCCGATCAAGCCCATCACGGCCGACTCGGCGATGAACTGCCGCATGATGGCGCCATCGGTTGCGCCGATCGCCTTGCGCACGCCCACCTCGCGGGTGCGCTCCGCGACCGACATGGTCATCGTGTTCACGACCGAGAGGCCACCCACGAGCAGCGACACCACGGCGATCGCGTAGATGATCTGGTTGAAGATCTTCAGCGGCTCCTTGACCGACGCCTCGAAGCCAGCCGGACCCATCGCGGTGATGTCCGGCACCTGGTGCGCAATCACCTCGGCCATCTCGTCGGGGTCGGCACCCTCATCGAGGTAGACCGCGATGGAGGTGATGAGCGTTTCCGGCTCCACACTCTCGGCGATCGCCGACGGAAGGTCCGCCACGAGCAGCCGCTGCGCGTCAGCGAGTGGTATCTGCACGGCCATGTCGGGAGCGGTGAGGGTCTTGCCGAGGATGCCGATCACCTCGAACTCCTCGCCCCGCACGTCGATGGTGCCCCCGACCTCGGCGTCGAGGCGTGACACCAGATCCGCCCCCACGACCGCGACCCCGCGATCGTCACGCTCGAGCGCCCGGCCCTCCACGATCTCCGACTCGAAGGTCTCGAAACCCTCTTCTCGGAAGTCGCTCGCCTGGATGTTGGCGGCCACTCCCATGCTCACCGCCGACGGCTCCGTCTCGAGCATCATCATGACCGAGCCGGCCGCACGGGCGACCCCGTCCACAGCCTCGATGTCGGCGATCAGGTCGGTCGAGATCGGCTCGGTGGAGAATCCGCCCATGCCGATCGATCCGCTCACGATGACCTTATCGGCGTAATACTCGGTGCCGCCGTCCACGAGCAGGCTCAGCTTCTCAGCGATGGAGCCCATGACCACGAGCGCGAGCACGCCGATGGTGATGCCGAAGATGGTGAGCGTTGCCCGCAACTTGCGTCTGAAGATCGAGCGCAGGGTCCTCATCGGTGCCTCCGTACGTGGACGTAACTTAACAACGTTTACTGACGGTCGTTAAGTTAATACCCAAGACGGCAGAAGTCAACCCTCGCCTGCATTTTCTTGATTGACTGACCCGCTGAACACTGTTAACTTAGTAACGAACGATGAGAGGAGTGCCGTGGCCGCCCGACCCGCCAACCTGCGCCTTGCGAACGATATCGTCGAGGCCGCCGCCTCGCTTATCGAAGAGCGCGGTCCCGAAGGCCTCACCATGCGGCTGGTCGCGGAGCGCATCGGCTACAGCCCCACCACGATCTACCTCTACTTCAAGAACAAGGAGAGCCTGCTCGACGAGACCGTGAACCGCGCGTACGACTGGTTCGCCGATCATCTTGAGCGCGCGCAAACGGGCGGATCGGCGATCGAGCGGCTGCGGCAAGGCGCCCACGCGTATCTCAGCTGGGGCCTCGAGAATCCCGGGATGTACCGCCTGATGTTCGAGTGGGGCTACCTGGGTGACATCTCCGAGGACGCCATCTTCGCCCGCCGCGCAAGCTGGCGCCGGACCCGCAACGTGATCGAGCGCGGCGTCGAGGACGGCACCCTGCGCGAGGGTCTGGACAGCGCGACCGCCGCCGACACCATCTGGGTGGGCGTACACGGACTGACGTCGCTCGCACTCTCGGGACGCATGTTCGGCAACCCCGGCGTGGCCGATCCCGCCGTGGTGCACGCGCGCTCGCACGCGCTCATCGACGCACTCGCCGACAGCTGGGAGGCCGCCTGGCGCGCGTAGCGCCCAGGCGGAGTGCTAGAGGCCGAGGCCCAGCTGCTCGCCATCGGCGGGCTCGATCGGATCCACAAGATCGGGGCCGAGGATGCCGGCCATCTCGCGCGCGTTTCGCGGCGCATAGTCGTACTTGCAGTTGTTGAACATCACGTACGTGTCATCGGTCTCGGCGGCCAGCTCGCGCACCCGCGGCGCCCACTCCTCCAGCTCCTCGGCGGTGTAGAGGTAGTCGAACCGGTCGGCGGCCGACACGTTGCGCGCGAAGTACGTCTCGCGGTTGCGGCCGTGCAACCGGATGTACCCGGTGCGGGAGGTCGCGGCCACAAGTGGTGGCATCGTGGTGTGGGTGGGGAACTGCGGCGCGTCCACGCCCACGTAGGTGATATCGCGGTCCGCGAGGAACCGCAGCGTCTCGCGCACGCGCTCCTCGGCGACCCACGACGGGTGCCGGAACTCCACGAGCATATGGCGCCTGCCGAGACGACCACGCGCGTAGTCGATGTACGCGAGGTTGTCCTCGAAGAGCGCGTCATCGAGCGCGGTGAAGAACGGCGGGAACTGCATCAGCACGCCGCCGAGCTTGCCCGCTTCCACAAGCGGGTCGATCGACTCGCAGAAGAGGTCGAATGCGAGGTCGACCATCTCCTGCGACGGACGCTTCACGCGGCCACGCTCCACTTCATGCGGATACTCGCGGAGCTCCGGATGCAGCGTGCGCTCGTCCACCGCATGCTGCGTCATCATCCCGAACGCCTTCACATGGAAGGTGAACCCCTCGGGCGTACGCTTCGCCCAGTTCTCCACGACCCGGCGGTCCGGGATGGCGTAGAAGGGGGCGTCGGCCTCCACCGTGTCGAACCGCGCGGCGTAGTACCGGAGCCGATCAGCGGGCGTGCTGACCTGCGGCGGGTACCACGCCTCGATCATCGTCCTATCGGCCCACGAGCAGGTGCCCAGATGCACCCGTCCCACGGCTCCCGCCTTTCCATCAGCGCAGGGACAGGTACTCGGCCAGCGCGGTCGCCTCATCGTCGGTGAGCTGCGCGCCCTTGACGATCATCTCGTCGATCACAGCGGCCCACCCGACGGCGTCGTACTCCTCGGCCAGCACCTTGTCGATGGAGTGGCAGCTGCCACACTTCGCGTTCAGGATCGCCTCACCGTCAAGCCCGGTGGCCTCACCGGGTGTGGGTTCGGGCTCGGGCACCGCCTCAGGCTCGGCGCCGCCACACCCGCCGGCGAACGCCACGAGCGCGAGCACGAGTGCCGCTACGGCCATCTTCTTCAACATCTGTCGTCCCTCCGGTCCATCGTCAGCGTCGCGCTACGACACGGTGTAGATACCCCGCCCCGCACCCTCGGACACGCGCGCACGGTCGGCGTCCAGGAGTGGTGTGTAGTCGCGCACGTAGTCCTCGAATGTGAGCGGCTCCGGCGGCGCGTGGTACTCCCAATCGAACGTCTCCACGACCAGGTCGCCGAAGTTATCGCGCACGAACCGCTCCGTGCGGTCGTACTCGAGCAGCGGATCGAATCGCGACATGCCGAAGAAGCATGGCTGCGGGTACGGCCCGGCCAGGTCCTCCTCGGTCACGGTGAGTATCTCGCGCACCTGCGCGACCAGCACGTCGAGCGTGGAGGCCGAGAAGCCCATCAGCCGCTCGCGGATGTCGGTGGGTGACTCGAAACCGCCCACCTCTTGCATGAACCACGCCAGTGCGCGCACCGCGGACTCGTTGCCGAGCAGTCGCGCCACCGCGTTGCGCGGGATGCTGAACCCTAGCGTGGAAATGAGCGCTGACACGAGCGCCCGGTCGAGCGGCGGACGCGTGAGCGCCCGGTTGCTCACACACGGTGAGAGCAGGCCCACCTTGTTCACGCGCTCCCCCAGCCCCTGCAGCGCGCGCAGCGTGAGGATGCCGCCGAAGGAGAAGCCGAGCAGCGCGAAGTCATCGATGCCGAGGTGATCGGCCAGGTCGCCGATCACGCCGGTGAGTCGCACGCTGGAGAAGCCCTCCTCAAGGTGCGAGCTGCCGCCGTGGCCGGGCATCTCGAAGAAGTACGTACGGTAGTGCTGGCCGACGAACTGGATCATCGGCGTCCAGTCCTCTATCAGGCTGATCGTGGCCGGAACGATGATGAGCGGGGGGCCCTCACCGCATGCCGCGTATCTGAGGTTCGTGGTGGAGAGCTGGACTTGGTGGATCGATACAGCTGGTGGGACTGACACGGGCGCGGGGCTCCTCGCACATGATGACAGGGCGGTTGAGGGTATCATGTCCCCAACGCAGGCGCCGAACAAGGAGCTGACATCACTTCGTATCCGGATTCCACGCGAGATGCGGTCTTGGGCGAAGCGAAGACGGCGTTGGCGGCCGTGCGCGCACCGCTTGACGGCGGCCTCGAAGTCGATAACACGCCGCATGCGCTGCTCGCATCGATCTTCCTCGTACGCTCGGTCAGGAACCTCGCCGCCGTGCTCGTGCTGTGCGAGGCGGGCTGGGCGCCCGAGGCGCAGACGCTGCTGCGCGCGATGGTGGAGGACATGGTGACGCTGGCGTACATCTCCACCGAGCCGGAGAAGCTCGCGCCGCAGTGGCTCGCCTTTGAGAACCGCCGCCTACCGGATGCCGAGGAACTCCTGGCCGCGTTCACCGGCAACGACGCGCCCGAGCGGGAGGACCGTCCGCGCTACGAACGCTGGACGCGGTTGAGCTTCAACGCAATGGCCGAGCGTGCCGACTCGGTGGTGCCAGGGCTCACCGAGTACCTCGGCTACGTGTACCCGATCCTCTCGGACCGCGCCCACGGCAACACCTCGGCAAGCGGCATGTACCTGCGCATGCATCCCGACGGTGCGCTCGAGCCGCTGTACCTGCCCTCGGGAAGCCAGGTCGCCATCACGCTCTGCAACGCCGTGACCGCGGCGTACACCACCGCTGAGCGCGCGCGGTTCCTCGGCGTCACGATCGACCTTGAGCGCGTGGAGAACGCCGAGCGACGCATCTACGAGGCGTGCGGCCTGCCGGTCGCGTCCGACGGTGCGGACCAGGCGACGGTGTAGCCGCCGAAGGGCTTCGCGGGCGTCCGGCCACCGCCGTGGAACCGCGCGGATGACGCTCGACCCCACTCTGTAGTATGCTCCGTCTCGATGGGGCACACTATGATGCGATATGCCCGTCCGACCCGCCGGCTGTGCGGTTCCGCCACCGGTCAGGTTCCTTTCACTCCCCTCTGGCAGCCCGCGCGCCTTATGCCCCGCATCCGGCGCCACGCCGCGTTCACGCTCCAGCAGCCGGCCACCTGCCGCTCGTCGGTGCAACTGCGCCGCGTGAAGCGGATATTCACCGCGCACTGAGACGGCTTTCGCGCGCTATCATGGCTGGGTCCGTTCTCGCGCCGCTGCCCGGCGCACCCGACAAAGGGAGACTCCACCGATGGCTGGACACGGCGGCTCTAAGACGGCGGTCATCGCCGCGGTAGTGGGCAACCTGATCATCGCGATCATCAAGTTCATCGCGGCGGCGATCACCGGTTCGTCGGCGATGATCTCCGAGGGCATCCACTCGCTCGTGGACACCGGTAACGGCGGCCTGCTGCTGCTCGGCATGAACCGGGCCAAGCGGCCGGCCGACGAGGGCCACCCCTTCGGACACGGGAAGGCGCTCTACTTCTGGACGCTCGTGGTGTCGGTGTCCATCTTCGGCATCGGTGGCGGCATGTCGCTGTACGAGGGCATCTCGCACATCCGCCACGTGGCACCCGGCGCCGTGCTCGGTGACCCCACGGTCAACTACATCGTGCTCGGCATCGCCGTGCTCGTGGAGGGCTGGTCGTTCAGCGTGGCCATGCGCGAGTTCATCCGGGCGAAGGGGTCACAGAAGAGCTGGGAGTACATCCGCTCCGCGAAGGACCCCAGCACGTACACCGTGGTGCTCGAGGACAGCGCAGCCATGGCGGGTCTGGTCTTCGCGTTCCTCGGCGTGTTCTTCGGCCACCTGCTCAACAACCCTTACCTGGACGGCGCGGCTTCGATCCTGATCGGCGTGCTGCTGATGGCGGTGGCGTTCGTGCTGGCGTTCGAGACCAAGGGGCTGCTCCTCGGCGAAGGCGTGGACAAGGCCACGCTCGCCGACATGCGCCGTCGCATCGAGGCCGACCCGGCCGTGAGCGGCGTGGGCGACATCCTCACGATGTACATGGGACCGCACGAGCTCCTGGTGAACCTTGGCGTGCAGTTCGAACCCGGCACGAGCGTGGAGGAGAGCCGCGAGGCGATCGGCCGCATAGAGGCCGACATCGTCGGCGCGTACCCCGAGTGCACGCGCATCTACATCGAGGCGGAGTCGCTGCGCGCGCCCGCGTAGCGCTTCTCGCTAGAGCGCCTCGGTGATGATGCGGGCGACGGCCGCCTCGGCCTCACGCCTGAGCGCGATGACCTCCGGGTCGAGGTCGAGCGCGTGGTGCAGGCGGTCGGTGAGCGCGTGCCCGCGCTTGAAGCTGACCCACCGCAGACGCCGCGCAAGGCGCTCCCAGGGGTTTCCGCGATTGCGGGCCCAGAACCAGACGAGCACCACGGCGGGGATGAGCAGCGCGAGCGCCCCTACCCACGTGTGGCGCGGGATGAGGACCACACCGGCGGCAGCGAACGCGATTCCGCTGATGAGCCAGGCGACGGGCGTGGGCTGGTTCATCACGAGGAACATGAGCTTTGGCACCTCGATGACATCGCCGCGCGCACTCGCACCGATCTCGTCGCGCCGCATGCGGATGTATATCGCCAGCGTGCCCCGGCGGTGTCGCATGTCCCAGATCGTGAGCAGCAGGAACGAAGCGAGGATGACACCGGCCGCCCAGCCCACCAGGGGCGGACGGTCCACAAGCGTGGCCACGGCCCCCGCGCCCGCGGCGACGGCTGCCACCACATACAGTGGCGGGATGGAGTAGAGCGGCTCGCTGAGCCGCGCGTCGGCCACGCGGTCGACATCGCTCGACAGCAGGTACCCCACGCCGATCGGGTCCCGGACCGACGCGGCCAGGACCAACAGCGCGAACACGGCAATGCCGAGCAGGAACGACATGCGAGCGACTCCTTGCGAGAGAGCCGGAGCACTGGTCTCCGGGGTGGTATGGGTTGTCTACGGTATCACTGCCTGATTCCCTGCATGGCAGCAGTATCCGTTCGGTTACACTGGATGTGAGGACGTCCCGGACGGAGGAGTGTCGCGATGTGGCGGTCACTGAAGGCGCGGTTCAAGTCGGCCACCAAGCCCGAGCTCATGATGTGGCTTGGCGTGCTGCTCGTAGCGGGACTCGGCTTCGTGCTTGCAAGCACCACTGGCACGTCGTCGAACTGGTTCTGTACGGAGCCATGCCACAACGTGCACTACGACAACACCCTCACATTCAACGCGGGCTCGCACGTCATGGCGTCGTGCGCGGCGTGTCACGAGCCGTTCGAGGGCGGCCTGATCGCCCTCACGCTCGCGAAGATCGAGGTGGCGCCCGACCTCATCCCCACCATCATGGGCACCTATCCGATGCCGCTCAATGAGAACCACTCGATCGCGCTTGAGATGGGCGACCACTTCTGCACGCAGTGCCACAACCTCGATACGCGCGAGGTGAACCCGTCGTTCGGCATCATCATCGACCACGCCGCGCACACCGATCGCGGCATCACCTGCGCCTCATGCCACAACCGCGTGGCGCATCCCGAGGAGGGCATCGAATACACGCAGGAGGGCAACCGGTACCACGAGGACTGGATGGCCATGGACGCGTGCTATCGCTGCCACGGCCTGGAGGCGGACGCCCAGGCGCCCGGCACATGTGCGACGTGCCACACTCCCGCTTTCGACCTGGTTCCCGCCAGCCACGACGCGGGCGGTTGGTACCAGGAGTTCGGCGAGAGCGGTGGCCATGCCGCCGCATATGCCGAGGAGGCGTCGCGCGTGGCACAGGCCGAGCAGTGGGTCGCCGGGCTGGAGGAGGTACACGACAGCGAGGCGCCTGCGGACCTCGGCTACGAGCAGACGGTGAACACCTGCTACACATGCCACACGAAGCAGTACTGCACCGACTGCCACGGCGGCCTTGAGATGCCGCACCCGGAGGGCTTCGCCACCGGACACGGCGCGCTCGGCCTGAAGGATCCGGCGGGATGCGCCGCCTGCCACGCACGCAGCGAGGCCGAGGCCGCGGACACCGGCTTCTGCAACGCGTGCCACCACCCGGCCAGCACCGCCGGGACGCCCTGGGTGAAGCAGCACTTCACCGCGGTGGCCGAGCAGGGCGCCAAGGGCTGCTTCGAGTGCCACGACGCCCTGTACTGCGAGACGTGCCACGTGAGTGGAGCCGAGGCGGCCGAGGCGTTCATGCGGGCGAACGCGCAGTAGTGTCCCCAGGTACCGGTGGCCTGGGCGCGCACGAAGTCGATCAGCGCTTTGTCGTGTTCGCTCACGTGGCTCGTGAGCCAGTCGCGCAGCAGGTCGACCAGCGGCTGCATGGTCACCAGCGTGCCTGCCCGGAAATCGAGTACCGCCGAGCGCGCGGTTTCCGCAAGCCGGCGATGATCGGCGATATGGGGCTCCGCGAGCGCGACGTCGTAGCCCGAGCGCCGCATGAGGTCTTCCTCTGTGAGCAGATGGCAATCGACGTGATCCATCAGCCGCTCGAGCGCGCGCATCAGCTCTTCGGGCCGGTCATCGGCCACCTCGATGTCGTCCAGCAGCTGATGGATGGCACTGTGCTGCTCGTCGACGAGCGGGTCACCGGTCACCAGTGACGGATCCAGGTGGTGTTCGCTCACGAGCGCCCCTCTCACGTGCGTCTGCCGGTACGCCGCCCGATTATGACCGACAGCGCGAGCGGCCGTCCACCAGGACAGAGGTAGAACGGGCCCCGGCCACCTCACCTGGTGACCGGGGCCTTGGTTCGCGCGCGACCGCTTCTTACTGCAGAGCCTGTATCACCGCATCGCGGATCGCCTGCGGTACAGCGCCCGTACCGCCCAGGAAGCGGACCTCGGTGATCTCGGCCTTGTTGGCGACGAGAGCGGCCTGCACACCCGGATGCAGATAGCCGGGGTATGCGAGCAGCATGACCGATCCGCTTGCGCCCTGGAGTGCACCGCCCGCGAGCGCATCCGGGAAGTCCTCACCGGTGGCGAACGCCAGATGGTCCCAACCGAGACCCGCCTGCTCCACTCCGTAGGTGGCCACGGCCACGGCCGTGTCGTAGCGGTTCGCACCCGAGAGGCGGTCGACCTCGGCCGTGCCGAAGGCGGTATCGAGCTTGGTCTCAAGTGTGGCCGGCACCACGCCGGCACCTCCAAGGATGAGGGCGCTCGTGACACCGTCGTCATCCATTGCGCTCACCAGCCCAGCCTCATTCGCGGGGTTCGGGTGCACCAGGTAGATCGGCCAGCCCTTGGCGGCGGCCAGCGGTGATGCGCCAAGGGCGTCCGGGAAGCTCTCCCCCGTCGCCACGAAGGCGGTGCCGTCCCACGCCTCGTTCTCGGCGATGGTGCGCTCCGCGATCTTCTCGGCGGTCTGGTAGCGCGTGGAGCCTTCGATGCGCTCGATCTCGGTGACGCCAGGAAGCGCGTCGAGCGCTGCGTAGACGGGAGCGCTCACGGCGCCCGTCCCGCCAAGCACGATCACGTGGCTCGCGCCCAGACGCGCGATCTCCGCCTTCACGGCATCGGCGAGCACCGCTGGCTCGGTGAGCAGGATCGGGGCATGCAGCGCGCCCGCGAGTGCGGAGCCACCAAGCGCATCCGGGAAGCTGCGGGCTGTGGCGATGACCACGAACTCCGAGCTGCCATCGGCGAAGCCGAGCTTGGAGGCCTCGATCGCAGTCTCCACGCGACCGGCGCCAGCAACGGGGGTGACGTCGGGCCCGTCATCCGGCGTGCCGGGTTCGGTCACGGTGACCGTGATGGTCTCGCTGTCGGTGAGTTCACCGTCAGAGACCC
>CAZSUO010000028.1:0-18348 GCA_964610065.1 uncultured Coriobacteriaceae bacterium
TCTTCGGCGCGCTACTCTCGAAGGCCGTCGGATTCGACAAGAAGCGGGCGACGTCCGCGATGCTGCTATTCGTCGCGGTGACCGGCGTGGCGCAGGCCCTGCCGACGCTCGTGCAGGGCGCGCTCATGGGGGCGATGTAGCCGCAGGCTACCGCTCCAGCAGGTCGAGTATGTTCGCGCTCGCCTCGAGCACGCTCACGTGCATGAACGCTTCCTCAAGGGTGGCGCCTTTGGCGAACGGCCCGTGCGTGCGCAGAACCGCCACGGGCACCGTCCGAAGCGCCTCGGCGAGCACCTGCCCCGCCTCGGCCGACGCGATGGTGCTCGACGAGCTCACGACCGGGACCTCACCCAGCACGTAGAGGCCCTCGGAATCGGCGGGGACGATCACGTCGCCCCTGAAGCTCCTGGCTATCGTGTGCAGTGGATGCGAGTGCACGATCGCCTGCGCGTCGGTGGCCGCGTAGATCGCTCGATGCACCACGATCTCACGGCTGCAGCGCTCGTCGGCGTCGCAGGGCGCCATCCCCGTCTCTACCAGGTCGTCATCGCCCAGCCGACCGAGCATCGACCCGCGGCGGGTGATGATGATGCGCTCGCCGTCGCGCACGCTCATGTTGCCGCCGTGGCTCGAGGTGAGCCCCGCTACGAAGATGTCACGACCGATTTCGCGGAAGACGCGGATGAGTTCGCGGTCGATCACGCGCGACCGCCCTCCCCATCCGAGAGCATCCCCTGGTACTCGAGCGCGCGGGCGAGCTTGTAGAAGTCGCTGTCGCGGTCTATGAACCGCACACGCGTCTTCATGGTCTCGGGATCGATGAGCAGGCCGAAGGGCACGTACTTCAGAGACAGTTGGTCCTCGACGCTGACCATGACGCCCGTGAGACCCTTCTCCACGAGCGCCCGGTACGCACCCACCCCGAGTTGCGTGCCCAGCAGCACATCGAACGCACTCGGCTCGGCGCATCGCGCTTCATACCCGATCTGCTTGCTTCTCACCTTGATCTTCTTGCCGGTACGGGCGTGGTACACACGCTCCATCTCGCTCGCGAGCACACGCCCCACCTGCGCATCACCCAGCTTGAGGTTGCCGTGCTCGTCGGTGGTCTGCGGGCGCTGGTCCCCGGGAAGGTGATCGGCGAGCCCCTCAGCCACACATATGATCCCGTAGTGACGCCCGTCGGCCTCGCGGTTGAGCATGAGGTCGACGAGGCCCTCCGCCTCCAGACGCGCGTCAAAAGTGTCCTCGTAGTCCTCCACAGAGAGCATACGGGTGGCTTCGCCCGCGATGCCGGACGCGTACGTGAGCCACCCCGCCTTGCGCCCCATGATCTCCAGCACATACCACACCTGCGTAGAGCGGGCGTCCGCGCCCAGATTGCGGATCTCCGTTGCGGCAAAGTGCGCCGCCGAGAAGAAGCCGAAGGTCCAGTCGATGCCGTAGTAGTCGTTGTCGATCGTCTTCGGCAGGTGGACTATCCGGATCGGACGCAGTCCCGGAACGACGTTCTGCATCTCCTTCAGGTAGTTCGCGGTCTTGAGCGTGTCGTCACCACCGATGGAGACCAGGGCGTCGACCTCGTACTCCTCCAGGGCGGCGTACACGGCCCGCAACTTGGCGTTGCGCCGCGCATCGGCGAGCTCATCGACGGTACCGACCGGCTTACCAGGGTTCGCGCGCGACGTTCGGAGGATGATGTCCTTGCGGTTGCGGATCGCCGACACGTCATCGCGAGTCAGCCTGATGAAGTTCTTGCCCTCGACCAGCGGGTTGTCCGCCGAGTAGTTCTCCAGGCCCTCGTAGCCATCGTAGAAGCCGATGACCTCGATGCCGCTGTTCAGGAACGAGAGTGCCGCGGCCGAGATGACCGCGTTGGCCGCCGGGGCGGGCCCTCCGCTGAACAGCATACCGACCCGCTTGATCCCGGTCCCCTCGCTCACTCGATCACATCCCAGTCTTCATAGCCGATGGGCCGGCGGCACGTCGCTCAGCCGGCCTCGTTGTACACTCCGATAGACCGCAGCCGCTCATAGCGCCGCTCGACGAGCGCGCGGGGGTCCTCACCCGCCAGTGCGTCGAGCGCAGCGCCAACGCGCAGCCCCACCTCCGCGATCACCATATCAGGTTCGCGGTGCGCGCCCCCGAGCGGCTCGCTCACGATCTCATCGACGATGCCGAGGCGAAGCAGGTCATCGGCGGTCAGCGACAGTGCAGCCGCCGACTCGGGTGCCCGGGCCGCGTCCTTGTGGAGGATGATCGCGCACATCTCGGGGCTGATGACCGAGTAGTACGAATGCTCGAGCATGATGAGCCGGTCGCCGAAACCGATCGCCAGTGCGCCGCCGCTGCCGCCCTCGCCGATACCCACCACCACGACCGGGACCGGCAGCGCCGAGAGCGTCTCGAGGCAGCTCGCGATCGCCCACGCCTGACCGCGCTCCTCGTCCTCGAGGCCGGGCGAGGCGCCGGCGGTGTCCAGGAATGTCACGACCGGAAGCGAGAAGCGCGCGGCGAGCCTCATCGCGCGCTCGGCCTTGCGGAAGCCCTCTGGATGCGGACTGCCGAAGTTGCGCGCCACGTTCTCCTTCGTGGAGTGGCCCTTGTTGTGCCCGATCACCACGACCCGGCGCCCGTCGAGTGTTGCCAGCCCCGTGAAGATCGACTGGTCATCGGCGTAGGCGCGGTCACCGCGGAGCTCGACCACCTGGTCGAACAGACCGGCCACGTAGTCGTCGGTCTTCGGGCGGTCCGGATGTCGGCTGACCTGCACCTTCTCCCACGGGCTGAGTGCCGAGTAGAGCGTCACCCGAAGCCGTTCGACCTCACGCTCGAGATCGGCGATCTCAGCGGCGAGCTCGGGTGTGGCGGCGATGTCGAGCGACTTCAGCGAACCGAGCTTGTCCTCGAGCTCGGCGAGAGGACGCTCGAACTCCATCACGAACCGGGCCATCACAGATCACCTGCCTCGAGTGCGGCGTCGGGCATCAGATAGTCCAACACCGTGGCGACCCTCTCACGAAGCTCGACGCGCGGGACGACGTCGTCGATCATGCCGTGCTCCACGAGCGAGGTCGCCGACTGGAAGCCCTTTGGGAGCGAGCGACGGATCGTCTGCTCCACGAGGCGTGGGCCAGCGAATCCCACCATCGCACCGGGCTCGGCGAAGATCACGTCGGCGAGCACCGCGAAGCTCGCGGTCACCCCGCCATAGGTGGGGTTCACCAGCAACGAGACGTAGGGCAGCCCCGCCTGCGCGAGCCGTCCGGCGGCGGCCGAGGTCTTCGCCATCTGCATGAGGGAGAGCATCCCCTCCTGCATGCGTGCCCCACCCGAGGCCACGACGAGCACGACACCACGGCGCTCGTCGCGTGCGAGATCGAAGGCGCGCGCGATGCGCTCGCCCACGACCGACCCCATCGAGGCGCCCACGAACCGGAAGTCCATGGCGCCTACCACCACGGGGTGTCCACCGATCGATGCGCGCCCAGTGAGCGCGGCGTCGGTCATGCAGGTGCTCTCACGCGCCTTCTCGAGCGTGGCGCCGTAGGGCTTGCCCGCCGAGAACCGCAGCGGATCGGTCGAGGTGAGTGTGGTGTCGATCTCCTCGAAGCTCCCGGGGTCGATGATGGCGTCGATGCGGTCGCGCGCGATCAACTCGAAGTGGTGACCACAGTGCGGGCAGACCGAAAGGCAGCGGGCGACATCGCCCTGGTACAGCGTGCGCTTGCACTGCGGGCACGATCGCCACACACCGTCGGGAAGTCCGTCGCCGGGCTTGCCCTCGGGGCAACCGGGCGCCGAGACCGTATACCGTCGGCCCTCACGCTGCTTGAACCAGTCGTTGATCGACATACCGCTCCGTGACGTTCGGCGACATTCAGGTGGTAATGATAGCGCGGCACCACCTGCAAGGGCGATGCCGCGCTCTGGTTCGGTCGACCTTTGCGCTAGACGGCGAACTCCTTCTCGCCGTTGAAGACCGCCAGCGCGTCCTCGGCACTCCAGTCGCCGAGCGTGATGGCGCTGATGGCCTTGGTCAGGCGCACCGCCTCGTCAAGCGACCGTTGGTGGATGTTGCGCCCGGTGGCGTTGCCCACGGCGCCACCCACATGGATCTGCTCCCACAGCTGCGTGAGGAACGTATGGGCATCGACGGTGGAGCCGCCGGCGCACACGAGACCGGTGCGACCCGCGGCCGACGCGGCCTCCTTCAGCTTCTCGGCCGAAGAGGAGACGTCATCGCCCTTTGGCGGGTTGACCTTCACGAAGTCCGCGCCGAGTGAGACGGCCACGCCGGCCGCACCGGCGATCAGGTGCGCGTCCTTCTCGTCGAGCACCGCACGCCCGCGCGGATAGATCCACAGCACCACGAGCAGGCCCATGGAGTGCGCGTCGGCGATGAGCTGGCCCGCCTCCTGCATCATGTTCGCCTCGTACTCGCTGCCGAGGTAGATCGTGTAGCCCACACCCACGGCGTTGACGCCGTTCTCGCGCAGATCGAGCACGGTCTGGATGTCGTACAGCTGCGGGGAGTACGGATCGTCCTGGTGCTTGGCCGGATCCTTGGCCGAGGTCTTCACGAGGTGGGTCTTGGAGTTCATCTTCACGAGGTAGTTGATGTCCGGGTAGTCGGCCGCATACTGGGCGATGAGCCCGCGCTGCCCCGCGAGCACGCCACAGATGCCCTGGCTGCCGATCTTGAAGAGGTGCTCGGGCTCGGCGTCGGCGATGTCGATGCCCTCGCCGTAGAAGTCGTCGTTCAGGTGCTCGACCTTCTGGTCGCACGCGAACAGCATCAGCCGTCCGGTGCCCCGCGTGGCTGCCAGATAGTTGTCGATGTACGTCTCCCGCACCTCGGCGGGGACGTCGACCGGTACGCGGACCTGGTCACGGGTGATGCTCGGCATAAGACCCTCCTCGTGGTTCGATGACTACGTGCCGCGGGCGCACGCAAGCGATGCATGCTGATACGACAGCCCGCACATAGGTTATGCCACGAACGCGTTCGGCGCTATCACCAGGTCACACCTGGGGCGTGGATCCATCCACGCGACGCTCCATCCGCACGTGGGGCACCCCGGTGCGGCCGGAGGGGAACACCCCGCTCACGGTGCGCCATCCCACACGGTGATAGAAGCCCTCGGCGGTGCACCGTGCGTTCAGCCAGACCAGCGGCAGCCCACGCCTCCGCGCCTCGGCCATCACCTCGTCCATCAGCGCACGACCCACGCCCAGCGTGCGGACGTGCTCCAGCACGCTCACCTGCCGCACGTGGCCGGTGCCGTCGGCCTCGAGCAGCAGGCACGCGTAGCCGACCACACGACCCTCATCGATCGCCGCGAGATGGCACTTGTCCACGCCTTCGTCGTCCCAGCCGTCGATCCGGGGCAGGCCGAACGGCGCGAAGAGCGCCTCGTGCCTGACCGCGTCCACCTCGGCCATCCGGGGGTCGTCGGCATCCAGCCACTCGAGCGTGATCGCCGCCATGCTAACCCCGGTACGCGTTCGTGATGGGCATCCGGCGGTCGCGACCGAACGCTTTGGCGGTGACCCGCGTGCCTGGTGCGGCCTGGCGGCGCTTGTACTCCGCCGCGTCGACCATCCGCACCACCCGATCCACGGTCGCAGGGTCGTGCCCGGCCGCGGCGAGCTCGGCGGCCGACCGGTCCTCCTCGATGTAGCCGAGCAATATGGCATCGAGGACGTCGTAAGGCGGGAGGCTGTCCTGGTCGATCTGATCGGGACGGAGCTCCGCCGAAGGCGGCTTGGTGAGCGTATCGGCGGGGATGACCTCACCGATCGAGTTGCGCCACCGCGCCAGATCGTACACGTGGGTCTTGAAGACGTCCTTGATCGGCGCATAGCCGCCGACCATGTCGCCGTAGAGTGTGGAGTATCCCACCGCGAGCTCGCTCTTGTTGCCCGTGGCGAGCACCAGCCACCCGTTGGCGTTGGAGAGCGCCATCAGGAGCGTGCCGCGCACGCGCGCCTGCAGGTTCTCCTCGGCAAGGGTCCGCTCCAGACGCCCGGCGGCGGATTCGAGCGTGTCGAGCAGGGCGTCGTGCGCCGGACCGATGGGAAGCGTGTGTGTGGGGATGCCGAGCGAACCCGCCAGCGCGAGCGCGTCGTCCACGCTGCCCTGGCTCGAATACGGCCCCGGCATGAGCACCCCGTGCACGTGATCGGCACCGAGGGCGTCGGTGGCCACGG
The DNA here is from genome assembly GCA_964610065.1 of uncultured Coriobacteriaceae bacterium. Taxonomy (GTDB): domain Bacteria; phylum Actinomycetota; class Coriobacteriia; order Anaerosomatales; family Anaerosomataceae; genus Anaerosoma. The sequence continues at coordinate 6,214 of CAZSUO010000028.1, forward strand.
CGGCCACGAGCGCGGAGTCGATCCCGCCGGAGAGGCCGAGGGCGACGTCGGTGAAGCCGTTCTTGCGGCAGTAGTCGCCCAGGCCGAGCTCGAGCGCCCGGTAGAGCTCCTCGGGCCCCCCGGGCGAGGGGGCGATGGCTCCGGCCACACCGGCGTCGGACCCGTCGCCCGGGCCGGGCGCCGTCACGTCGGCCGCGACCACGTCCTCGGCGAACGATGCCGCCCGCGCCACGAGCGCGCCATCGGGCGAGAAGAGCGTCGAGCGGCCGTCGAAGACGAGCTCGTCTTGCCCGCCAACCAGGTTGCAGTACGCGACCCACACACCGCTGTCCAGGGCTCGAGACCGCAGCATCGCTTCGCGCTCCCCGCCCTTGCCGCGGTGGAACGGCGACGCCGAGATGTTGAGCACCACCTGCGCGCCGGCCTCTGCGAGCCGAGTCACGGTCTCCGGCCGCCAGATGTCCTCGCAGATAGTGAGTGCGCACGAGATGCCGTTGATGGTGACGAGCGAGTCGCGCTCCCCCGCCACGAAGTACCGTTCCTCGTCGAACACGCCGTAGTTGGGAAGCGCGCGTTTGCGGTAGACGACCGCGACCTCGCCGTGGACCACGTACGCCGCCGCGTTGTGGAGCCCGCGGTCGGACCGCTCCACGAACCCGATCACCGAAGGACGCACAGCGCGGCGGGCGAACTCCCGAAGCGCCTCGCCTGCCCGCTCCACGAACCCCGCACGTGCGAGCAGGTCTTCAGGCGGGTAGCCCGTGAGGGCGAGTTCGGGCAGGAGCACCACATCGGCGCCCTCCGCGCGCGCGACGGCATCCAGGCACCGCTCGAGGTTGCCCCCGATGTCGCCCACCGTCGCGTCGATCTGTGCGAGTGCAATCTGCATGCGGTGAGTCTACCACCACCCGGGGCGCCGCCCATCGGGCGATCCGCCCACCTGTCGCACTGGCGGGCGCTCGGGCCGCACACATGGCACGCCACGCGCTACACTACGAGCATACGCCCACGAGAGGAGCCGCTATGCGCCCCCTTGCACGCATCTTCACCCTCGGACTCGTCCTCGCACTCGTCGCGGCGCTGGCAGGCTGCGGTAGCGGAGGCGGTAGCGCCGAACTCGAGGCCGACGAGACCCCCGTCCCCGACGGCATGCCGGTGATGTACGAGTTCTACACCACCACTTGACCCAGCTGCACCAAGATGGCGCCCATCGTGAATGGGCTCAAGCCGCAGTACGAGGACGACGTCGCGATCAGGATCTACAACGCCGAGACCGAGGCGGGCGGTGCACTTGCCGAGGAGTACGGCGTGCAGTTCGTGCCCACGTTCGTGTTCGTCGACGCGAGCGGCGTGGTGGTCAACACCATCATCGGCGAGACCACGGAGAACACCCTCAAGGCGGAGCTCGACCGCCTCAAGTAGCCACACGGTACAGACAGCGACAGGGCCCGGTGACGATCGTCACCGGGCCCTGTTCACGTGCGGTCGCGTGTCACTCGCCGCCCAGGCCCGCCTCGCGCACGATGTCCATGTCCTTGTCGCCACGGCCCGACACCGTCACCACAACGGTGGCGTCCGGCCCCAGCTCGGCGGCGAGTCGTGGTAGGAGCGCGAGCGCGTGGCTGCTCTCGATCGCCGGGATGATGCCTTCCGTGCGCGTGAGCAGCGCGAACGCGTCGAGCGCCTCAGCGTCGGTGACGCTCTCGTACCGCACCAGCCCCTTGTCCTTAAGGTAGCTGTGCTCCGGTCCGACACCCGGGTAGTCGAGCCCCGCCGAGATCGAGTACGCCTCTTTGGGGTTGCCCGCGTCGTCTTGCAGCAGGTAGCTGTAGAAGCCGTGGAGCACGCCCGGTGTGCCCTTGGTAAGCGCAGCGCCATGCCGCTCGGTGTCCAGACCCAGGCCCGCGGCCTCGGCGCCTATCAGCATCGGTCGCTTGTCGGCCGGCACGTCGCGGAGGAACGGGAAGAACGTGCCGATGGCGTTGCTGCCGCCGCCGATGCAGGCGATGACCGCATCGACCGAGCCCACCGACTTCTCCTCGAGCTGCCCGATGATCTCCGCGCCGATCACACTCTGGAAGTCGCGCACCATCTGCGGGTACGGATGCGGGCCAACAGCCGAACCGATCACGTAGAACGTGTCGTCCACCCGGTCCACCCAGTGGCGGAGCGCCGCGGTCACGGCGTCGGCGAGTGTGGCCGATCCCTCGTCCACCTGCACCACCTCCGCGCCCAGAAGTCGCATCTTGTACACGTTGAGCGCCTGCCTGCGGATGTCCTCGGCGCCCATGAAGATCGCGCACTCCATCCCCATGAGGGCCGCGGTGGTGGCGGTGGCCACCCCGTGCTGTCCGGCACCCGTCTCGGCGATCACGCGCTTCTTGCCCATGCGCCTCGCGAGCAGGCACTGACCGATGGTGTTGTTGATCTTGTGCGCGCCGGTGTGGTTGAGGTCCTCCCGCTTGAGGTAGACCGCCCCGAGGCCGACCGCCTGCGCGAGACGGTCGGCACGGTATAGCGGGGACGGCCGACCCACGTAGTCCTTGAGCAGGTACAGCAGCTCCTCGATGAACGCACGGTCCTGCACCGCGGCCTCGTACGCTTCGGCGAGCTCGGCCAGAGCCGGCTCCACGGTCTCGGGCACGAACGTCCCGCCGTAGGGGCCGTAGAAGCCTTGCGCATCGGGTGTGGCGTACGCCATGTCGGCCGAGGGAAGCAGTACGTCGGTCATCGGTGTCCTCCGTGTGGTCGGGTCGGGTCGTGGGATCGTGCCGCGGGTCTCAGCCCTGGAGGGTCGTCCCGGCAGCGAAATCATAGTCCACAAGGTTGCCGCCCATGTACTTCTCATATGCCGTGAGGTCGAAGTGGCCGTGTCCCGAGAGGTTGAACAGGATGGTCTTATCCTCGCCCGCTTCCTTGGCCGCAAGCGCCTCGTCGATCGCCGCGCGGATGGCATGGCTGCTCTCCGGTGCCGGCAGGATCATCTCGGTGCGCGCGAACTGCACCGCAGCGTCGAAGCACGCGGTCTGGTGCACCGCGATGGCCTCGACGTCTCCCGACTTCACGAGCGCCGAGACGAGCGGCGAGTCCCCGTGGTAGCGCAGTCCGCCTGCGTGGATGCCTGCGGGCACGAAGTCGTGGCCGAGGGTGTACATCATCATCTGCGGCGTGAGCTTGGCCTCGTCACCGAAGTCGTAGCGGTACTCACCCGCGGTGAGCGTGGGGCACGCCTTGGGCTCGACCGCGAGCAGCCGGGCCTTCGAGAGCCCGTTCAGGCGCCGGTGGTAGTACGGGAACGCGATGCCGGCGAAGTTGGTGCCGCCACCGATACAGCCGATGACCACATCGGGCTCGGCCTCGGCCATCTCCATCTGCTTGATGGCCTCCAGACCGATGATCGACTGATGGATGCACACGTGGTTGAGCACGCTGCCGAGCGAGTAGTGCGTACCGGGGTCCTTGGCGGCCACTTCCACGGCCTCGGAGATGGCGATGCCGAGCGACCCGGTGGACTCGGGGTCGATGGCGAGCACGTGGCGGCCCGACTCGGTGAGCATCGTGGGCGACGGGTGCACGCGCGCGCCGTACGTCTCCATGAGCGCCTTGCGATACGGCTTCTGGTCGTAGGACACGCGCACCATGAAGACCTCGACATCGATGTCGAACATCGCGCCGGCCATCGAGAGCGCCGAGCCCCACTGGCCTGCGCCCGTCTCGGTGGTGAGCTTGTCGATGCCCTCCATCTTGTTGTAGTAGGCCTGCGGAAGCGCGCTATTGAGCTTGTGTGAACCCGCTGGCGAGACGCCTTCGTACTTGTAGAAGATCTTGACGCCCTCGGGCAGATCGAGCGACCGCTCGAGCGCACGCGCACGATGGAGCGGTGACGGGCGGTAGGTCTTGAGCTTGTCGATGACAGCGCCAGGGATGTCGATGTAGCGGTCCTGGCTGACCTCCTGCTTGATGCACTCCATCGCGAACAGCACGGAGAGCTGCTCGGGGCCCATCGGGTTGCCTTCGGCATCAAGCGGCGGGGCGAGCGGCTCGGCCAGATCGGCCTGCACGTTGTACCAGGCCGTGGGCATGTCGTTCTCGTCGAGCAGGTAGCGTGTCTTCTCACTCATGGTCGTGTTCCTTTCGGGTGCGGATGGATGTCCAGGGTCGATACGTCAGGATGCGATGCAAGTACGCCATCGCCGCCCGGGGCGCACGACGAGCGCGCGCGTCACACCCACACGCCGCTTCATATCCGCTGCCTTGACCACCTGCATCGCTCTGCTCCTCCCGGCACTCCTGAGAATACAAAAAAGCCCTCGCCCCCCTAAGGGACGAGAGCTACGCTCCCGCGGTGCCACCCTTGTTGCCGATGCCTCCCGGCTCCGGCCACTTGTCCTGCAGTACGCTGACCACGTTCGGTCTTGATACCCGGTCCCCGCTATCGGTGGGCGTCCGCCGGAACTACTAGGCGCACTCGCCGTTGTCCCGGAGCCTCAAGGGTCCATTCTGCCGATCGCTCTCGCCAGGTTTCCACCATCCCCGGCTCTCTAGGCTTTGCTGATCAGAGTACTACTCCCCATCACAGGCGCTATATGTGATTGAAGGGACTCTACATCGTCGGTCGCCGACGTGCAAGAGGTATCGCCGAGCCCGTCACTTCAACGAGAGCACGTCCACGTGTGACTGCAGGTCCTGGGTTCCGGTCCGGTACCCGACGATGATCTCCTGTGCTCCATCACCGTCAAGATCGCCAACGTCGATGGCATCGATGCCAACGCCCATGTAAGCCTCTGAGTGGATGGCCGAGTAGCTGCCTTCCTCCTCGACTCTGACCACGTACACACGACCGGGATACCCGTCTCCCATCACCTGCGACTCGCCCACGCGCTGCACTCCGACGATCTCATTCCGCCCATCGCCATCGAGGTCGACGATACGCGCCGAGACGAGATCGACATTTTCCACCTCGCGCACGAGTTCGACACGCCCCTCTGAGACCTCCGCGACCGCGAGCCTCGCCTCCCCGGTGCGCTCGATGATCCGTAGCACCATCTCATCGCCCGGACGATCCGCCAAGATCTCGCCGCTGCCAAGAAGCTCGAGGTGACCCTCCGGCGAGACTTCGCTATCGAGATAACGGAACGCTCCGTCGGCGACCGTGGCAAGCCGTATGGTGTGGTCCTCTGTGTATGATTCGAGCAGCCATACCCTGGCATCACCAGTGTCATACGACGCGAACGCGGCCACCTCTTCTCCCGCTGGCAAGACGACAGACGATACGACAGCACCGTCGTCGACGCGCAGAGTCTCTAACGTCAACTCGGACACCATCACACCGATGGATCGTACCCTGATGACACCTACGGTACCGTCTGGGCTGACGGCGACGGTCCTGATGACTCCATCTGCCGCTCGTGTCCACTCACGGGCGTCGCCGTCGCTGCCTACGGGATGGCTGATCAGAAGAGCCGACGTGGCATCGTGTGAAAGACTGCCTACAGCAAGCACCCGAGGAGGACTCTCCGCAGCCATGACCAGCCCGCCTTCGATGAAGGGGCTCGCAAACAGGACCTCTGCTGGAGCCTCGGGATCAGCCATGGAGAGGAGAACCGCCTCATGGCGGTCGAATGCTGGCTGCCCGCTGCTGTCATGGCGCCATAGTTCCCTGAGCAACAGCAGGCGGTAGTCCTCCAATTGAATCGCCCCTTGGTCGGACAGCCTCGGGTATACCCGAGGCTGAACTCTGGCGGCAAGCTGGTACGAATCCGCGAGACGCGTCGTCTCGCGCAACTTTCCGCGCTCGAGACACATAATCGAATTTCCTGCGTACAGCGCGGATCCGTCCGGCGTCTGCAGGTATCCAACTTGAGGCGATCGGACGGCAGCAGTTGCCAGCAATTCGAATCCTGTGTCCTTCTTCGAGCAACCCGGCACCATGGACGCCGACAGAAGTAGGCAGGCGGCGCAGACAGTGGCGGCAGTCCTCTTGGTCTGGATCGAACGTCCCATCAGTCAGTCAGCAATTCCCCAGACTGCGCATCCACATACACGGCCTGCGGGGCAGTCGGTTCCTCGGTGTCAGATTCGACAATCATAAACTCCCACGCCGGACCCATCGAGCGCTGCTCGACCGAGGGGTTGTTGGCGTAGTACACCAATCGCACTCGTGCCACATCGACGAGAGACGGAAGGGACAGCGCACGTTCACCCTCACGGACCAGCGTATCCAGCGCCTGATCAGGCTCGATCACGCTTATCTCGCTTGCACCGCTGATGACCGTGCGCCATGTGCGATTCATGCCACAGATACTACCTTGGGATGCAACAGTCACAACGATACCATCGCCATCGGCTCCAGATATCGGAGTGCCTTTGAACGAGTGCTCATACCTGACCACGTAGGCATAGGTCTTGTCATTGCTGAGCTCTCCCGTTTGAGGATCCAAGGATGCTCCTCGAACCTCATCTACCCTCGCTACTTCAGCATCCTGCGGAAGGCCTACCCCGCGCTTCAGGTACTCACTTGCATAGCATAAGGCGGCATCAGAGCCAAAGCTCACCACGTCGCCAAACTCCCGACCCTCTTGAACGTTCAGGTTGTCATCTGCAAACACCTGAACGTGACGCTCACCCTTGCTAAAGACAGAAACCCGCGAATCAAGAGGATCGCGGCTTGAGTCGACTCCCGCGCCGAGGATTCCTACAGCGTGCTCCATTGGCGTTGTCGAACTGGGCTGCACCTCGAGACCAACAATGTACCCCGGACTCTCCGGCAATGGCGTCTTGAGCCGATACGTTGTGTTGGTGCCTTTGAGTACACTCGGTGACTCTGAAGCGTACGCTGTCGACGCTCCAAACCAACCCTCGAAAAGCCGAGTCCATGGCGACACGTTGCCCTGTGTGATCTGACCGGACAGCAGATACCAATACTGAATGTCTACTGCACCACCGGCAGGACTATCAGCCTCGCGGGGGGCAACCGGAGGGAGACCCTCATACGCATGCTTGGCGTGAAGCACCATCGCCGCGTTGTTGTTGTTCTTCTCGGCATTAGCGCTCAACCATGAATAACGGATTGATCGGCCGTCTCCTAGCTTACTAAAGAGCGAGTCGATCACTGCAACGTCTACGGCACCTGTGTCCCCAGGCGCAGCGCCTGAATAGCCCATCACCGCATGTGCACGTTGTGGTGTACCAAGCAGCGTGCGCGCATACGCCGCACGCGAACCGCTCGTCGCCGAAAGCTGGCTGCATACACCCAAGAACACCCACTCAATATCATCGTTCCATCGGCTGTTCGTGACGGTGCTAGATAACCCTTGGTATGTTGCGCCGATTTCCCAGCGATTCGGCTCGATAGGACTGCCCCAAGAGCCGCCCAGCATCGGCCCGATATTGTCGGGCGCATTGTTCTGGTCAAGTCTTCGCGTCGTACTGCCCTCGGTCGAGGGGTTATAGAATCTCATTTGATTCGGCCAACCATGGGTGGATAGATACATTATGTCCCGCTGGTTGGCGCCTGGCCACGGATCCAATCCCGACCATCCATTGGTCACGTCCCAATGCGCCACGTCGGTCTGCGGTGAGTCCCATGAAGTCTGCGTCTTGCCGTACCAGGTTCCGTCGGCACCATGGTAGTAAAGCCTATTGGAGAAGCGGTGGGCATCAGCCGCATTGCCGTTGCCCCCGTAGAGCACCGAGTATTCGGTGTGGGATGCATCCTCGGCCGCTGCCGGTTCTGCAGAGCAGACTGATGCTACGACGGCCAAGGCCAGGGTCATCCCCAGAAGGACGAAACGAAATCGTGATCTGCGCATGGCCTGGAGTCGAGTTTTCATACCATAACCCCCTCTTGCCCCATGCCATTGCTACCACGCATACAGCAGCTTGTCAACCAACCGATTCTGCGTGCTCATTCCGTGGAGTTGGCTCTGGAGTCTGCCCACTTAAGCACACACAGCGGTATCATGCTCGGGACCACATACGCCGGAACGGACGAGATGACCCGCGACTCACTCAGTACATGGCTCCTCGCGATTCGCCCCAAGACACTGCCCGCCGCCGCATCGAGCGTCATCGTCGGCACCGCGCTCGCATGGCATGACGGCGGCTTCTCGCCCGGCCCCGCCCTGGCAGCTCTCGTGATCGCGCTCTTGCTGCAGATCGGCAGCAACCTCGCCAACGACGTCTATGACGACGAGCGCGGGGCGGATACCGCTGACCGGCTCGGCCCCACTCGCGTCACGCACACCGGGCTGCTCACGCGCACGCAGGTGAAGACCGGCATGAAGGTGGTGCTCGGCCTGGCGTTCGTGCTCGGCCTCTACCTCACGTGGGTTCGCGGGCCGCTTGTGCTCGTGATCGGCGTGGCCGCGATCATCGCCGCGGTGGCGTACACCGGCGGCCCCTACCCGCTCGGCTACCACGGGCTCGGCGAAGTGTTCGTCTTCCTGTTCTTCGGCCTCACCGCGGTGGTGGGTACGTACTGGGTGCAGACCGGCACCACCACGCCGCTCGTCTGGCTCATGGCCGTGCCGCCGGGGCTGATCATCACCGCCATCCTCGTGGTGAACAACCTGCGCGACATCGAGCAGGACCGCGTGGCCGGCAAGCACACGATCGCGGTGCGTATCGGCGCCCGCGCCACCAAGGCCGAGTACGCGATCTGCATGGCCGGCGCCTACCTTGTGGTGACCGGCGCGGTCATCGCTTCAGCGCTCCCCTGGTTCGTGCTCGCCGTGTGGTTGTCGCTGCCGCTGGCGTGGCGCGCCTGGCGCATCGTCTGGAAGCAGGCGGGAAGACCGCTTAACGGCGCGCTCGCCCTCACCGGGCAGGTGGCGCTTGTGTTCAGCGTGCTCTTCGCGCTCGGACTGCTGCTCGCCCGTTAGCGTGCTGTGCGCCGCCAGCGCGTGGAGGCACGCTCGGCGAGCTCGATGGCTTCGTAGAGCACCACGCCGGCAAGCGCCATGGCCAGGATGCCCGCGAACATGCGCGGGTAGTCTATGCGGCCCCACGAGTCCATGATGAACCAGCCCAGACCGTCGGTCCCGGCGATGGACTCGGCCAGGAAGAGCACCGCCACAGCGGTACCCGTGCTGATCCGCAACGCCGTGAAGATGTCAGGCAACGCCGCGGGAACCACCACATGCCGTGCGATGTCGAGCCTCGTGGCGCCGAGCGAACGAACAGAAAGCACCGCGCCCTCGGGCACCGCGCGCGCGGCATCCCGTGCGGTGAGCAGGATCTGGAAGAAGACGATCGTGGCGATGAGCACGATCTTCGATACGTCGCCGAGGCCGAACAGCACGAGCAGTACCGGCAGGAACACCACCTTCGGCACCGGATACGTCAGGAACATCAGCGGCGCGAAGATGCTGTCGGCGAGCGCCGAGCGGCCGATTGCCAGCCCGAGCGGCACCGCGAGCAGCGTGCCTATGGCCATCGATGCCACCACGCGCCAGAGGGAGATCGCGGCATGGGGCAGCAGCTCGGGCACGAGCGATGCAAAGACCGGGAGCGCCTCGGCGGGTCCCGGCAATGCCGGAGAGCGCAGCACGAACGCAAGGGCCTGCCACCCCGCAAGCAGCGCGGCCACAGCGATCACGTATCCTGCGGGACGTCCCACTCCGCGCTTCACGGGCACACCGCCGCCTCGGCATGCAGGGCACCCTCGCCCGCAAGTATCTCCCTGAGCTCCGCACACCGCTCGTGGAACACGGGATCGAGGCGGTAGCCGGGCTCCCCCATTCCGGGATTCTCAACGACCGCACGGACCGAGCCCGGTGACGGCGACATCACCACCACCCGCCTGCCGAGGAAGACCGCCTCCTCGATCGAGTGGGTCACGAGCACCTGCGCGTGCCCGCGGCGACGCCACAGGTCGAGCAGCACGTCTTGCAGGTCCTCGCGCCTGAGCGCGTCGAGCGCCGAGAGCGGCTCGTCCATGAGCAGCAGGTCCGCATCGAGCGCGACCGCGCGGGCAAGACCCACCCGCTGCCGCATGCCTCCGGAGAGCTCACCCGGATACGATCGCGCGAACCCGCCGAGACCGACCCGCTCAAGCGCTTCCCGCACGCGCTCACGCGATTCGCGTCGTCCGGCGCCTCGGATGCGCAGCCCGAGCGCGGCGTTGTCCTCGGCGGTCTTCCAGGGAAGGAGCCCGTGTTCCTGCAAGATGAGCGACGTCTCGCGGCGAGCCCCGTTGAGCGGCGCGCCGCTGATGCTCACGGTACCGCGCGCCGGCGCGAGGAGTCCCGCCGCGAGCAGCAGCATCGACGACTTGCCGCACCCGCTTGGGCCGATCACCGCGACCGGCTCACCCGCGCCCACGGTGAGCGACAGCCCGTCGAGGGCCTGGACCACGCGGTCCTGGCCCTCGTAGCGGAGGGCGACGTCTTCGAAGGCGAGGAAGGTCATCGCGTGGATACTACTCCGCGTCCAACAGGTCGGCGGGCGTCACCTCGGCGGTGAGATACCCGCGCTCGGCCATCCAGTCGAGCACCGCCTGCACCTGTTCGGCGGTGGGCGGCTCGGCCATCGGGTAGCTGCTCACCTCGTAGGTGTCAGCGAGCGCCTCCGGGAGGCCTGCCTTGGCGACCAGCGTGGTGCGGAAATCGTCCGGGGTGGCGGTGAGGTCGGCGACGGCCGCATCCCACGCCTCGAGCAGGGCGTCGAGCGCGGCGGCCCCACCCTCGGCCTCGATGTACTCGCGGCTCACGACGAGCACGCTCTGCGAGATGTTCTCGGACGCCGTGGTGTCGTCGCCGCTGGCGACGATCGTGGCGCCCTGCTGCTCGGCGAGGCTCACGAACGGCTCCGGGAGCGAGGCGGCCTTCAGCTGCCCGGACATCATGAGCTGGAAGCGGACCGGCATCTTGGGGACCTCTTCTTTGACCACGTCGGCGGCGTTCACGCCCGCCTCGGCCATGAGTCTGTCGAGCACATACTCGGTGATGGTACCCGCCGCGGTTCCCACCGGCGTGCCGGCGAGGTCCTGAAGCGAGGTGACGCCGGAGCCCGGCGCCGCCACGATCGCGAAGCGGCCCTCGGCGGTGCTCGCGCCGAGCATGACGGTGGGGATGTAGACGGGTGTGCCGGAGGCCTGGAGCTTGGCGGCCACGATGATGTCGGTCATGAGTGCGTCCACCGAGCCAGCGGTGAACGCAGCCTGACACTCCTGCGCGCTCTGGAACGTCACGATCTCCACGTCGGCCAGACCGGCCTCGGCGAAGTGGCCCTGCTCCTCGGAGACCCACAGCGGGAGGGCATCTTGCGTGGCGAGCGTGCCGATGACGAGCGGTGCGGCCTCCGGCGCCTGCGCACCGGGCGAACCAGTAGCGGCGTCGGTGTCATCGGCCGCCGAGCAGCCGGCCAGCGCGAACACTGCGAAAGCGAGGACGGCCGCCGCAAGTGCGGCCTTCGTTGCGCGGGCAAGGACAGGTTGCATCTTCATGCGTCTCTACTCTCCCTGGGTCCGAACTCTGCGAGCCATGAGTCTACACCGGTTCACGCACTTCGGCACACCCGGGCATGCCGACCTCGCGGATGCCGGGCGGCGGGTGGTCGCTACGGGGAGTCGGGCGCGGTCGGGGCCGTGTAGTCGGGGTCACCGAGGCAGTAGAACGACCCGTCGCGGGAGCCCACGTAGATGCGGCCCTGCCACACGATCGGCGTGGACTCGAAGCTGCCCGCCGGGAAGCTCGCCACCTGCGTGACCCCCACGCTCCACTGGTTGCCGGCGCGGTCCTTGAGCGGCACGCCGTCCTCGGCCTGGTAGTCGATCCGGTAGACGTTCATGCGCGCCCCGTAGCCGCCCTGGATGATGTAGTCGTCCACCATGATGGGTGTGGAGATGCCGCCGCCCACCTCGTCTTTGAACACGAGCTTGGGAGTGGGCAGTCCGGTCTGTCCCTGCGGACCGCTCACCGTGCCCTCCGTCTCGTCCTGCGACACCACGTAGAGATTGCCATCGATCGCGGTGAACGCGGCGAGCGCCGGGCGCGAACGGTCCGACCCGTAGGCGTCGTTCACGCTCACCGAACCGATCACGCCGCCCTGCCAGTCGGCGAACGTGCGGTTGCCCGTGGGGAAAAACCACACGAGCGCCTCGTCGGCCGGCTTGCGGGGGTCGAGCTTGAGCAC
>CAZSUO010000029.1:0-7172 GCA_964610065.1 uncultured Coriobacteriaceae bacterium
TTCTTGCCCGCAAGGTCGAGCTCGGCCATCGTGCGACCGGCCGCGGCGTCCGGCAGGAAGAGCGGGTCGTAGCCGAAGCCCCCCGTGCCGCGCGGCTCGAAGTCGATGGAACCCTCGCACGCACCCTCGGCGACCGTCTCTATGCCGTCTTCGGCCACCAGTACGATCACACTCCGGAAACGCGCGGTCCTGCGCTCACATGGCGTGCCGGCGAGCGCAGCGAGCAGCTTCTTGTTGTTGTCGGCGTCGGTCGCGGTCTCGCCGGCATAGCGCGACGAATACACGCCAGGTTCGCCGCCGAGCACGTCGACCTCCAGGCCGCTGTCGTCGGCGAGCGCGGCTAGACCGAATGCGTCCCGGTAGGCATGCGCCTTCAGGCGCGCGTTGTCGAGGAACGTCTCGCCCGTCTCCTCAACGTGAAGCGTATCGGCTCCGAGATCGGCCGCCGTCACGAACTCCCAGCCCGGGAAGTCGAGCGCGGAGCGGATCTCCTCGAGCTTGCCCCGGTTCCCCGTGGCAACGATGATCCGGCGCATCTCAGGCACCGTCCCGGTAGACCTCGATATCGCCAGCGATGACCTCGCGCTGGATCGCCACGAGCCGATGCGTGCCGAGGGCGGCCAGATCGAGCAGGGCATCGAGACGCGCGCGGTCGAACGGCGTACGCTCGCCGGTGCCCTGCACCTCGATGAAGCGACCCTTGCCATCGCACACGACGTTCATGTCGACCTCGGCGATGCTGTCCTCGCTGTAGTCGAGGTCGAGACGGGCCACGCCATCCACCACGCCCACCGAGGTCGCGGCCACGTTGTCGAGCACGGGGATGTCGGAGATGCGCCCTGCCTCACGCCACGTGGCGAACGCGTCCATCATCGCGATATACGCGCCGGTGATGGCCGCCGTACGGGTGCCCCCGTCGGCCTGGATCACATCACAGTCGAGATTGAGCGTGCACTCCCCGCCCATCGAGCGCATGTCCACCACCGTGCGGAGAGACCGGCCGATCAGCCGCTGGATCTCGTGGGTACGCCCGCTCGGCGCGCCCATGCTGACCTCCCGACGGCTGCGAGTGTGCGTGGACGCCGGCAGGAGCGAGTACTCCGCGGTGACCCATCCCAGGCCGCTCCCCCGCCGCCAACCGGGTGCGGAGTCGGCGAACGTGGCGGCGCAGAGCACCTTCGTGTCGCCCAGCTCGAACAGGCATGAACCGTGTGCATGCCGCAGGTAGCGGCGCGTGATGGTGATGGGTCGCAGCGCGTCGTTCGCGCGGCCGGACGTTCGGCCCACAGGCGGTCTCCTCCTCAGTCGATGTCGAGAGCGGTGAGCTCGTCTGCCACGATAACACGGCCGCCGAAGTGCGAACGGGCCTCGGCGAGCGCCTGCTCCCGATCGACCGTGGGCCACAGATGGGTGAGCACGAGCGTGCTCGCCCCCGCGTCGGCAGCGAGTACGCCCGCCTCGGCAGGTGTCATATGCGGAGCGCGGCCGGCGAACTCCTCGGGAAGCGTCGCGTCGGCGAGGATCGTGCCGGCGCCCGCGGCCGCGCGACGCACGGCGTCGCCGAGACGCGTGTCGCCCGTGTAGCACAGTCGCACGCCGTCGCCTTCGATCACGAACGCGCACGCGCCCATGGCGTGCTCCACGGGGTACGCCATGATCGACAGCTCGCCGATGCCGATGGCGCCGCCGGGGGCGACCTCGTGGACCAGGAACGCCTCGTCCAGTTCGCGCGCGCCCCTGTCGCCGAGAAGAGCCTGCATGCGACCGAACAGACCGTCCGGAAGCCACAGCGGCACCGGAGGGACGGGACCGGCAGGCGCGTACCGCAACGCCGCTTGCAGTGCGAACACGTCGGCGAAGTGATCGATGTGACCGTGGGAGATGATGACCGCGTCGAGCGTGACCGGGTCGATGACCCTGCCGAGGTTCGACACCACGCCGTTGCCGCAGTCCAGCAGCACCGACGTCGAGCCCGCCTGTACCAGGTGCCCGGCGCACGCGCGCCCGGGTGCGGGGTATGAGGCGCCGCTGCCGAGGACCGTGAGCCTCACGCGATCTCCTCTTCGTACCTCGTGAGGGCAGCGGCAAGCTCGCTGTCGAGAAGCGCCTCGAGCTCGACCTGCGCCACGTGCTCCACGCGCTCGGGCTGGCGGCCGAGGATCCGGGCGCCGAGCCCGGCGAACTCGGCGGCATCACCGGTGGTGGCGAACAGCTCGGTGCGGCCCGTACCGTCCGCAAGGTGACCACGAGCGATCAGGGCATCGGACACCTCGCGGGCGGTCTCTTCCGCCGAGGATATGAGCCGTACCTTCGGCCCCATCACCTGCTGGATCGGAGCCTGAAGCAGCGGGTAGTGCGTGCATCCCAGCACGAGCGTGTCCACGCCGCTGCGCTTGAGCGGGTCGAGATAGTCGCGCGCCATCTCGTAGAACGATGAGCGGATGTAGACGTCGCCCATCCGGGCCAGCCACTCCTCAAGAGAGTCATCGCCGAGGCGGAGTCCCTGCTCCACGAGATCGACGAAGCGTGGCGCGGCCGTGGAGAACACCGTGACCCCCGCGTCGAGCGCACGCACGGCGGTGCTGTACGCCCCCGACTCGATGGTGCCCACCGTGCCGATGACGCCCACACGGCGATTGGCGGTCGCCTTGACGGCGGCCCGCGCGCCCGGCTCCACTACGCCCACCACCGGAACGTCGAACACGCGCTGCGCCAGCGCGAGCCCGGCCGCGGTGGCGGTGTTGCACGCCACGACGATGAGCTTGACGTCGCGCAGTGAGAGCCATCGGCCGATCTGCAGCACGAACTCGCGTACGTCGTGCTGCGGACGCGGCCCGTACGGACAGCGTGCGGTGTCGCCGAGGTACACGATGCTCTCGCCCGGAAGGGCGCGCATGATCTCCCCGGCGACCGTGAGTCCGCCGAGACCGGAGTCGAATATGCCGATGGGACGCTCTCGCATGGTACCGAGTATAGGCGTGCCGGCCGACTCAGGCACCCGCCATGATCTCCTCGACCGCTCCGGCGATCTCGTGCACGGGTAGCACCATGTCGGCGGCGCCAAGATCGATAGCGGCCTTGGGCATGCCCCACACCGTGCTGGAGAGCTCGTCCTGGCAGATCGTCCTGGCCCCGCGGTCGTGCAGGGCCTTGAGTCCAACGGCCCCGTCGGCCCCCATCCCCGTCAGCAGTACGCCGATGGCGCGACCGTGGAAGCTCGTGGCCACCGACTCGAACAACGTGTCGGCCGACGGGATGTACAGCTGCCCCGGCTTGGGCTTGGTGAACCGGAGCGTCATCCCGTCCACCTCCATGTTGCTGCCCGTCGTGGCCATGTAGGCGACACCCGGACGCATGACATCGCCATCGGCTGCGGGGACCACGCTTATCTTCGAGCCGGAATCGAGCCACGACGCTAGACCGGGCACGAAGCCTTCGGCTATGTGCTGTGCCACCACGATCGGAACGCCAAGGTCCTGCGGCAGGCGGGCGAGGACATTCAGGAGCGCCGTGGGGCCGCCGGTCGACGAGCCGATCGCGATCAGGCCCACCCGGCCGCTGCGGTCACGCCCGGGTCTCTCGGCCGGCGACATTCCATGCACCTGTGTGCGCTTGCCCCGGATGTGGGTGATCACCTTCACCCGGGAGAGTATCTTCACTGTCCGGATGATCTCCCGCGCGATGTTATCGAGCGCCGCCCAGTCTTTGGGCTCGGGCTTCTTGATGACCTCCAGTGCACCGATGGCGAGCGCGTCGAACGCCCGCCCCATCCCCTCGCCATACACCGATGAGGAGACCACCAGGATCGGGGTCGGTGTGTACGCCATGATGCGCTCGGTGGCCTCGAGCCCGTCCATCTTGGGCATATGGATGTCCATCGTGACGAGGTCAGGACGGAGGCGCGACACGGCGTCGACGGCTTCCTCGCCGTTGACGGCCGTCCCCACGACCTCGATGCCCGGATCGCTCGCGAGTATCTGCGTGAGCATCTCCCGCGCCACCGGAGAATCGTCAGCGACGACGACCCGTATCGGTTCCCCCTCGGCCCTGTCTGCCACGTGTCCCCCCTAGGATCATCGAATGAGCCGCTCGACCGTCTCCAGCAGCGTGTCCTGGTTGAACACGGACTTGGTGATGTACGCGTCGGCACCCGCGTTGATACCCTCGGCCTTCTCCTCGTCTCGCTCGAGCGAGGTCACGATGATGACGGGTATGTGCGCCAGCGTCTCATCGGACTTGATGGCCTTGGTGAGCTCGAAGCCTGTCATGTTCGGCATCTGCACGTCGGTGACGACCGCATCGGGGTTGAGCCCCTCACGCAGTCGCGCCAGGCCCATCGCACCATCGGTCGCCGTCTCAACGTCGTACCCTGCCGCCTCGAAGATGGACCGCTCGAGCTCCCGCGTGGTGAACGAATCCTCGCAGATGAGGATCTTGCTCGGTCCCGCCTGCTTCTCCTTGACCTGCCCGGTCCTGCGCATGCGGGCCCCCGTGAGCTGACGCCCGTTGGTCATCAGATCGGGCACGTTCAGGATCGGCACTACCTCACCAGCGCCGAGGATCGTGACGCCGGCGACGTTGTCCACGCGCTTCAGATGTGTGCCGAGGGTCTTGATGACGATCTGCTGCTCGCCGACGAACGCGTCGACGATGAGCCCCAGCCGGTGCCCGGAGAACGCGAGCGTGGCCACCGGGATCTTGCCGCCCTCGGCATCATTTTCGATCGCGTCCAGGCCGAGCACGTCCCGGAGCGGCACGAGCGGGATCGTGCGGCGCTGCCGCCTGATCACCTCGTGACCTTCGACCTTGATGATCTCCGAGGGCTCCACGCGCGCCGTCTCCTCCACCGATGCGGTCGGCAGGGCGAAGGTCTGCCCGCTCACGCGCAGCAGCAGCGCACGGATGATCGCGAGTGTGAGTGGGATCGTGAGCCGGAACCGGGTCCCCTGACCCAACTCAGAGTCGACGTCCAGGGAGCCCTTCAGGCGCTCGACCACGAACTCGCGCACCACGTCCATTCCCACGCCACGGCCCGAGATCTCCGTGATGATCGCGGCGGTCGAGAAGCCCTTCTCGAAGATGAGGTAGCGCGCCTCGCGGTCGCTCATCGACTTCGCTTCGGACTCCGTGAGATAGCCTTTGCGGATCGCCGCCGCCTTCACGCGCGCGGGGTCGATGCCCGCACCGTCGTCGGAGACCTCGATCACGATGTGATCGCCCTCCTGTCGCGCGGACAGCTTGATCGTGCCCTTCGCCGGCTTGCCGGCGGCAACCCGCTCCGCGGCCGGCTCGATGCCGTGATCGACGGCGTTGCGCATGATGTGCACGAGCGGGTCGTTGATCTCCTCGAGCACCTTCTTGTCGAGCTCGGTGTCGCCGCCTTCGATGAACAGCTCTACGTCCTTCTTGTACTGCCGCGCCAAGTCGCGCATCGCCCGCGGGAAGGTGTTGAAGACGGTGCTCACCGGGAGCATGCGCAACTCCATGGCCTGCTCCTGCAGATCACTGACCACAGCCGATGTCCGTGACGTGTCATCGGCATACGCCTTGGCGATCGAGCCGAGTGAGCGGCGCTGTGAGCCGAGCAGCTCGTCGAAGATCTTCATGTCGGCATCGAGCATGTTCTGCTCGTCGATCGGCAGCATCGACATCGTCGAGCGGAGTCGTGACCAGAGTTGCTGCATCTCAACGGAAAGCCCCGCGGTCATGCGCAAATCGCGCACGCGCTGTTCGTCTTTGATCTGCGAGATGACGACCTCACTCACGAGGTTGAGCAGACGATCGACCTGACTCGTCCTGATCCGCACCGTCGCCTGGGTCTTCGCCTGCAGCTTCTCGCCCTGCCGCGCCGGCTTCGTCTCGCCCGACTGCGCCGATTCATCATCGGCGGCCGCCTCGTCGTCATCCGGGTGGATGTCTTCGTCCTCATCGACGCCCACCTCCAGCTCCTCCGGGCTTGGGTGATCGTCGGACTCCGAGGCTGCCGCGGCCGGCTCCGGAGCGCTCGGCACCGGGGTTGTCGCCGCAGGCTCCGGCGTGGCGGCGACCTGCGGGACGCCAGTGGCGGCGAGGCCCGCGAGGCGCGAGGTGAGGTCGTCGATGTCGAACTCGGATGCGGCTGGCTTGCCCGCGTTCTCGGCGAGGAAGACCACGGCGTCGAGCGCCTCGAAGAAGCTGTCGGTCATGCCGGGTGTGTACGGCATCTCGCCATCGCGCACCTTCACCATGATGTCTTCCATACGGTGAGCGATATCGGAGATCTCCATCAGCCCGACCATGCGTGAAGAGCCCTTCAGCGTGTGGGCATCGCGCAACCACTGATCGATGAGCGGACGGTTCCCCGGCTCCGCCTCGAGCGTGATGATCCCTTCATTGAGCCGCTGAAGGAGATCGGTCGCCTCCTCCTGGAACTTGGCTATGAACGCCGAGCGGTCGAACTCGACCATATCGTCTCCTTCGTGCAGGACTCCGTGGTGCTAGTTGACGATCGTGAATGCCGAGCCGATCTGCTTGGACTCGTTCGCCAGCGATGTGAGGCCCTCGGCGGCACCGGCGACCTGCCGCGATGCCGCGGCCGTCTGCTGCGCGACGGAGGCCACCTCACGCATCGCCTTGACCACTTGCTCGGTCGCGCTGCGCTGCTGCTGCGTGGCGGCTGAGATCTCCTTGGCCGCTGAAGTGGTCTGCTCGATCGTGTCGAGGATCGACTCGAAGCTGTCGCCGGTCGACTGCGCGAGATCGACACCGCTCTCCACCTGCTTGAGCTCCTGCTCCGTGGAGATGACGAGCTCGTTCGCCGCGCTCTGGATCTCGGTCATGATCGTCTCGATCTCGCCGGTCGACTGGACCACGGACTCGGCAAGCTTGCGGATCTCGACGGCGACAACGCTGAATCCCTTGCCGGCCTCGCCGGCACGCGCAGCCTCGATAGCGGCGTTGAGCGCGAGGATCTTGGTCTGGTCCGCGATGCTGTTGATCATCACGAGCACCTGGCCGATCTGCTGGCTGCGCTCGCCGAGCTGCAGGATCTTGCCTGCCGAGGACTGCGCCCGCGCCTTGATCTGCTCCATCGAGCCGAGCGTGCTCATGACCGACTGCTGGCCGTTCTCAGCGCTGCCGAGCGACGCCTCGGCCATCTTGACGACCTGGTTGGCGTTCTCGGCGATCTGGCG